>NZ_CP099567.1:2438136-2742903 GCF_022530855.2 Candidatus Vondammii sp. HM_W22
GTCCTCAGCACCACACATCAGGCCGCGAACCTTGTCATCCTCTTCACCACGGGCTGTCAGCATAATGACCGGAATGTCCCGGGTCAGCGCATTCTGCTTCAGTTCCCGGGTCAGCTCGACACCGCTGGTCCCGGGCAACATCCAATCCATCAGAATCAGATCTGCGGGCTTATCTGCCAGACAACACCTCGCCTCATCTGCATTTTCCGCCTCCACAGCCTCATACCCGGACTGTTTCAGCACGAAACCGATCATCTCCCGGACAGCGGATTCATCTTCTACGATCAAAACCTTTGCCATCATGATTGTATGTGCTGCCTTTTGATATCGCCATAGGCGGATATTACACCTGACCGACCATCACAGCCTGATGGCAGCAGCAACACGAACAGCTTACCATCTGAAAAAGCACCCATTGTGGAAAGGCTGTATGCTATGGATGGTCGTTCTTCTGTACATCCAACGTCCCACCCCCATCAGTACCTAATAGATAGTAGACGGGCCCCGATGAGGGGACCTCTTCTACCACATAGACCCAGCCACTAACACTGTACTAGTGAACAATGCCGTGGTCATCCTCAATAATGGCCACTTCAGGTTCCAGCCCCCCCCACTCTCAACCTGCGCTGGTACCTGTGGCAGTTCAGAGATAGGCTCGGCGGCCCTTCCCGCCATCGCCGGAGGAGGTACAAACAGCAAACCGAGTGCGACTACTATTCTTTTTATCAACCTATTCCTCCACTGCATCATCCATATCTATTGGGTAGCACATGCACACCAATAGTTCATGAACCGGGACAGCATTTCAAGCAATTCTACCTGAAAAACACCACATTCAAAGCCAACAAGTTAAATTTCATCACTACTGGCAGAAAAACTGAAGCAACTTTTTTACAGTTCCAACAAAATTTCCTTCTCTGCCAGGGAGGGCTCGAAGCCCCGTGACTCATAATGGACGAAGATGGCATCCACCACCTCCTGAGGTTCGTCGCAGATCTGCATCAGATCCAAATCTGATATGCTAATCGTCCCAGCTTCGCACATGGCGGTCCGCAACCACTCCAGAAACCCTTCCCAAAATGCACTGTTTACTAAAATAATCGGAATGCGGCGAGTTTTCCCTGTCTGTACCAACGTCAGTATTTCAGCCAACTCATCCAGCGTGCCAAATCCACCCGGCAAAACCACATAGGCCGACGCATACTTTACAAACATCACTTTACGGGAGAAAAAGTGTTTGAAATGGAGGGATATATCCTGATATTCATTATCTGACTGCTCATGAGGCAGCATGATATTCAGGCCGATACTGGGCGATTTTCCCAGATATCCGCCTTTATTCACCGCCTCCATAATCCCTGGTCCACCGCCGCTGACCACGGCAAAGCCGCTATCGGAAAGCAAGTGGGCAATCTCTTCCGCCTTCTGATAGTTAGGATCATCCCTTGGTGTGCAGGCAGATCCGAAGAGGCTCACCGATGGCCAAATCGGCGCCAGCCGCTCGAATCCATCGACAAATTCAGACATAATCTGGAAAACTTTCCAGGACTCTCTGTCCAACTGACCATCCTGAGACATTTTTTTATAGCATAAACCACCGGGCATCTGGCTCATTTTTTCTCTTTTCTGCATAATGGCAAGATAGATGTTCTTTTCATTTTACCCTATTTTTTTATTCCCATTGAGATGCCTGATCTGAATTCCCGCCAGCAAGAGGCTGTGCACCATATTGATACACCTCTGCTGGTCCTCGCGGGTGCTGGCTCTGGAAAAACCCGTGTCATCACACGAAAAATAGCCTACTTGGTGGAGACGATTGGTCTCGACCCCCGCCATATTACCGCGGTGACCTTTACCAACAAGGCCGCCAGAGAGATGAAGGCGCGGGTGGACTCTCTCCTCAAAGGCAAGGATGCCAAAGGGTTGAGTATTTCAACCTTCCACACACTCGGGCTCAATATACTACGCCGGGAGCTGAAATTGCTGGGGTTTAAGCCCGGATTCTCGATTTTCGACGCCCAGGACAGCGAGGGGCTCTTGAAAGAGTTGCTGCGTAAAGGCAAGGGAGATGACGATGCTGCCAGTAATTATCAATGGCGTATCTCCAAATGGAAAAACGACATGCTGACACCCGAACAGGCGGTGGCACAGGCAGAAGATGACCTGGATATCCGTACGGCCCAGCTTTATGCTAACTATCAGCGTGCCCTGCGGGCCTACAATGCAGTGGACTTTGACGACCTTATTCTTCTCCCAGTGCAGCTTTTCCAGCAACAGCCCGAAGCCCTGGATCGCTGGCAGAACAAAGTCCGCCACCTCTTGGTAGACGAGTACCAAGACACCAACCTGACCCAATATGAGCTGGTAAAACAGCTGGTGGGCGTTCGTCAGGCACTCACTGTCGTGGGGGACGACGACCAATCCGTCTACGCCTGGCGAGGCGCAAGGCCCGAGAACCTGATTCGGCTGAAAGAGGACTTCCGACGGCTGAAAGTGGTCAAACTGGAGCAGAACTACCGCTCATCCGGACGCATACTCAAGGCGGCCAACAGCCTGATAGCCAATAACCCCCACATATTTGAAAAGAGACTCTGGAGCAAACTGGGCCCAGGGGAACCCCTTCGTATCATGACCTGCAAGACTGAAGCGCACGAAGTGGAACGAGTGGTTTCTGAGATCATCCACAATAAATTCACCAAGAGCACATCCTATCGCGACTTCGCCATTCTCTATCGGGGAAACCACCAGGCAAGAATTTTTGAAACGGCCTTACGGCAAAATAACATCCCCTACTTCCTCAGCGGCGGCACCTCTTTTTTCAGCCGCACCGAAATCAAGGACATCATGTCCTATCTGCGGCTGCTGGCCAACCCGGACGATGACGCGGCATTTCTCCGCATCGTTAACACACCGAGGCGAGAGATTGGATCCAGCACCCTGGAAAAACTCGGCCTCTATGCAACCGAAAGGAAGATTGGACTGCTGGCCGCCTGTGAAGAGCTGGGATTTGAACAGAAAGCATCCAAGCGCCCCCTGGAACGAACTCGGGTGTTTGCCCATTGGATCAGACAATTTCAACGCCGTGCCGAAGCGGATCATCCGGTCCAGACGGTGCGCAGTATGCTGCATGAACTGGACTACGAAAACTGGCTCTACGAAAAGCACACCAGCGACAAAGCAGCCGAGCGCAGCTGGGAAAATGTCCTGGAGCTAGTGGAATGGCTGGACCGGCTGCACAAAAGCGACTTGGTGGGCGAAAGCCTGGCCGAGATGGTCATCCATCTCACGCTGCGGGATGTGCTGGAACGTCAGGATGAAAAAGAGAGTCAGGAACAGGTGACCCTGATGACACTCCACGCCTCCAAGGGGCTGGAGTTCCCCCATGTATTCCTGGTCGGCATGGAAGAGGATCTGCTGCCCCATAGAACCAGTATTGAGGAAGATAACATCGAAGAGGAGCGCCGCCTCGCCTATGTGGGGATCACCCGCGCCCAGCGCACACTCACGATCAGCTATGTGGCAAAACGTAAAAAATACGGTGAGATCATGCTCTGTGAACCCAGTAGATTCCTTCAGGAGCTACCGGAGGAAGATCTCAACTGGGAAGGAAAGAACAGCAAGTTAACAAAAGAAGAGAAGCAACAGCGTGGTAACTCTCATCTGGCCAACATGAAAGCCCTGCTGGGCAATGGCTGACCCAAAAAAGGCGTGGAATCGAGATTCCACGCCCTTCCTGTTCAACATCTTAAAGACGATTCAAATCAAAGACCGGTTAGCCAATCAGCAATGACCTTCATATCATCATCAGAAACTGCAGCCATAATCCCTTTCATGACTATAGCCTGACCGCTGTTACGCGCCCCACTTTTGATGTCTTTCATCTGATTGACAATATACGGGGCGGGCAACCCGGACAATTTGGGATAGGTGGACATGATAGGCGTATTGCCGTCTGCACCGTGGCAAGCAGAACAACCCTTGGCTTGATAGATTGCTGCACCACTCGTAGGGGCTGTGGCCGCTGCAACCGGCACCACGGCTTCTACCTTGGGAGCTTCTGCCATGGCAACAGGAGCTGCCGCCTGAGCCTGACTTTTTATACTAACCTGGCCCACTGGTTTGATACGCCCCACCACATCAGCCCGTACCTCTGCCACAACCTGACCGGAAGCAATAAATGCAGCCGTAACCACTACACCATTTAAAACAGAAAAAAACTTGAGGCTCACCCTATCACTCCTCTGCTATGATCAGTATTCGATTATAAAGGCGGACGAAGTATACCTATAACCGGGAAAAAAATCGACCACATCCGTAGACGCCACGTCCGCCTCAATGTAGGATGACCGGTCTTCGCGCCCGTAGCTCAGCTGGATAGAGCGCTGCCCTCCGGAGGCAGAGGCCAGGGGTTCGAATCCCTTCGGGCGCGCCATATTTTTCAAACACTTAGCTATGCTCACCAATACCCACTCTAACACTCACTCCCCTGAATACAAGGGCGCTGCATACATGGGTTTGAAGTTCTTCAAAGTAGCTGTCCATTGTGTAGCGCGACTTTTTCTTTGCGACTGTGCAACTGTGCGACATGAAGTTGCGATCAGTTAGAACAGGCTGAGTGCCTCTCCGGGGCGGCGGCCATTTTGGCAGTTGTCATTCCAGATAATTAGTTCTTTTGCTTTGCATCCGTCTGCGCCTCCTACTGTGTACCTTATATCTACTGATTTCATGTGCAGGCCATCGAATACTCGGCGGATATCTGGATGATCGTTGATGCTGATGATCAGTGCACCTTCTACCTCCCTGGCTAGGGTGGCCATCATTTCATAGTGTTCGAATCCGAACTCTACTCCGTAGCCTCCTGTCTGCCAGTATGGGGGATCCAGATAGTGCAAGGTGTGGGGGCGGTCATATTTATCGATAACCTTCTCCCAGGTTAGGTGTTCAATGTAGGTGTTGGACAGCCGGAAGTGGGCCTCGGCAAGATCTTGCTCCAGGGTGAATATGCTAAACCTTGGGCGGGAGGTGGTGGCTGTTCCGAAGCACTGGCCATCCACCTTTCCGCCGAATGCCATCTTCTGAAGATACAGAAACCGGGCGGCACGCTGGATGTCGGTCATGATTTCGGCGGGTGTATTCTGCAGCCAGTCCCAGTTCTGGCGGCTGGTTAATACCCATTTAAACTGCTTGTAAAGCTCCTATAAGTGGTGCTTCATAACACGATAAAGGTTGACCAAGTCACCGTTGATGTCGTTGAGTACCTCGACATCGGATGCCTCTTTTTGAAAGAACAGTGCCGCAGCCCCTGCGAAGGCTTCGACGTAGCATGTGTGTTCAGGGAACATGGGTAGCAGGATTGCTGCCAACCGTCTTTTCCCCCTATCCTATGGAATGATTGGGTTCATGTGAGCCTCTTGTTGTTGTGATAAGCTGCGTCGACGCGGCGATGGAGCCTTGGTTGGCCCACAGGGTTTGTTCCTGTGAGTTGGCGTCCGGTGGGATATTAGAGCACCTTATCGGTCGCTTCCTCTTATGTTTTCTTGGGTGTTTCTGCCTCCACGCGGGTGGTATATCCGCTATCGCTGATCTTATGGTTTACTTGGGTAGCCACCCAGCTGTCGTCAATTCCTTTCCGAAATCCGTGTAACGTCAATTTAGCCTCGGCCGTCAGGGTGGGTGTGCCAATTAGAGTCAGTGATAGGGTACAAACGCCACGGGCGTCTTTGTCGAGACGTGCTTGGGCGGACTTCTCGACGGTCTCTCTATCTGAAAAATTGTCTCGGAAATAGAGTGCGGGATTGCCTTTGCCAGCCTAGTCAGCAGGTGCATGTCGGATTCATAGGTCTGATCCAGGTGGGGAATATGGATAGCGTCGAGAAACTCTCCCACGCGGGGTATCAGTCCATGCTCTGCGGCGATGGTGGCCACCAGGTCACCGAGGGTGATGTCGTCCCAACTTCTGAGTTTGCAGCTCTTGAGTGACTGGCGCATATCGGCGGCTTTGGCGCGGATGCGCATGGTGTTGGGCAGTCCAGTGAGTTCCACTTCGTCTACGGTGTAACTGCCCATACGGTAAAGGCCTGTCTCCTGGTAGCCCATATAAATTTCCAGGAGTGCCCCGGTGCGTGGAATCTCAATTGCCGAGTTACGGTCGTCCAGGGTGGTCTCGGCGGTGTCGGATACCAGTCCGGTCTTATCGGTGACATGCAGAGAGATCAGCCGGTCACGAATGATGGCGGTGATGTCCTGTTGATCAGCGATGATTCGGTAGGCTGGCGTCATCGCTCCCGCCCTCCCTGGCTCTTGCGAAATGATGCACAGGGATGTACGAATACCGTGGTGGCATGGATGCCAAAGAACGGTGCGTATATCCTATACATCATTAGTCCCACAGCCTTACGGTATTGATGATCTGGTTCGGCTTGGGCAGTTCGGGCAGCTCAATAAGGGTGTCTGCGGACAGCACAGCACCAACATCAGCCAGGCCAGGATTGGCATTCAGTACAATTTCGACACCGCCAGCCTGTTGGCCGTAGTACTTCCAGCAGATGGCATCGAGCATATCGCCGTCTTGTGTCCGATAGCGCATCAGAGATCCTCACCATAGCGCGTGAGTTGCATCCGGAAGGTGATTTTCTGTGGCGTACCATCTTTAAACAGAGTGTCCTGGGTTTCCTCAATGTGGGTGATTACCCATTGTTGCCAGGGGTAACCCAGGCCGTCTGTCAAATGCAGGGGTTTGCCTTTTCCCGCTTCTGCCCGCATGGCATCCAGTTGTTTCAATCCACCCTTGTAGTAGGGGTGGATAATACCGTTCAGCGTGATGCTGTCACTGCCCGGACCAACATACTGTTGAGCGGGCAGACGTCCCACTCGGGCCTGTGATTGCCAGCGGTATTCCGTGGTGCGTTGAAGTTGTTGGTAAGCAGCGGAGTCGATTGAGAATCGGTACTCACCCAGGGCCATCATGTAGCTAGATGTCATCGCGCAGCCCCTCTCTCTGACGTTGTTGCTGGCGGCGCTCGATTTCAAGCATGATGCGCTCGGTCAGGGCCTGGGGATCTTCGCCAGGAAGTTGCTGTATGGTGAGTTGATAGGTGTGGGTGCTGTGGTTGGTATGCTGTGCGGGGGTGGCCTGATTCACTGCCATCGCGGTAGCTGGTAATGTAGCGGCCGCGATCGTGGCCGCCAACGCTACAGGCTTCAGATCCGGCTTACGCGATGTTGTCTTTGAGGGGTTCTCTTTGTCATCGTCACTGAACCAACCGGCCACGGTGTTCCATGTATCACCGATAAATCTAGTCACGGCTTCGAACTTGCCCAGCAGCCAGTCCAGTGCAGATCTTGCCTGGTCAATAATGCCGCCCCAAAGATTGGAAAAGAAGCCGCTGATAGCGCCCCAATTGTTGGTGATCAGCCCCAGTGGCGTGAATGACAGCAGCCCTTTCATCCAGTCCCAGGTGGTTGAAAAAGCCGATTTAATCCCGTCCAAAAGGCCGCTGAAGAAGCCCTTAATAGGTTCCCAATAGGTATAAATTGCCCCGGCAGCCACCACAATTCCTGCGGCCAATAGTCCTATCGGGTTCGCCAGCATGGCGGCATTCATTGCCCATTGGGCCGCTGTGGCAACGCCCAGCCCAACCGCATAGAGCGTAAAACCTGCTGCCAATCCACCGATCACCCAGCCGATCACCGGGAACTTTTCAATACCTGTGGCCATCCAGCCCATGAGTTTTGCAATAGGGGTGATAACGGCGTTAATCGCAGGCAGTAGCGTTCCAGCCAGCGAGGTGCCAATCATGAACGTATTTTGGGTAAACATCCTCCATTATCCGGAGGCGGATTTCATGCGTCGCTGATAGCCCTCATTGAATGTGCCATCTGCGTTTTCATTGACTTCGGCATAGTTCTTTTTGAGATCATCCAGCCCGGTGAGCAGTGGTATCAGGGCTTTTTTACCTTCATCACCGAACGACTTTTGCAACAGCATCGCCTTCTCGTCGATGTCGTCAATATCGGATAGCGCCTCTTTCAGGCTTTCAAGGGTGGCAATGCTGTCCAGTGCGCCATCTGCTCCACGCACAATATCAAAACCAATATCCTCTGATGCCTTCGGCAACTGCCGTAACATGGCGTTTAGCCCGGTTCCGGCTTATGAACCTTTCAGCATGCCGTTATTGATCTGTCCAATCAGCGCGGCAGTCTGCTCCAAAGAGAGATTATTTGCCAAGGCGCCGGACAGGCCCTCTTTCAGACCCTCACCGAGCTGGCTGAAATCCTTAATGGAAAACAGGTTCTTGGTTTTAGTCAGCACATCGCCAATGCGGTTGAGCTTCTCCTCTGATGAGCCAGACAGTCGATTACCCATATTGGTGAAAGTGTCACCGATAATAAACCCAACCTCTGAGGCGGCACCTTTGGTCACGGCGGCAACTTTCGATACAATTTCAGAGCCGAACTTTGCCGCCTCATCATTGAGTCCGGAAGAGCGCAGGGAATAATCTATCTCCAATATGTCGGCTTCGCTGGCGAGAGAGTTTCCTGCAAATTCCCTGGCATGGCGCAAAGACTCCTGCAACCGGTGTTCCCGATTTTCGCCAGTGATCACATCACCCAACTGGTGCTTTTTCTCCTCCAGATCAAACGCGCCTCCGATAATCCGGCCTGCCCCATAAGCAACACCCAACGCACCTAATGCACGGCTTTTTAATCCCCCGAGTCTGCCCTTTACGGCCTAAGCTTTGCTCAGATGATAGAGCTGCTTCTCCAGTTTCTTACTCTCTCTGGTCAGTCGTTTCTGTTCCCCTGCGACCTTGCCTATCTCCAGCCCATAACCTTTAGCGGCTCTTTTTGCCTCCCTATATTTCCTTTCAACTGCCTTTATTCCGTTAGCCAGCCGTTTACTTGAGCCACCTGCCTGTTCCTGTTTTTTCTTGAGTTCCGCCAACAGTGCTTTAACGAATCACCCCCTGTGCGGCTTTCAGTTTTTTATCGGTATCACTGATAGCTGCCCCCAATTTCAGGGCGCGTTTTTGTGCGCTATCAAATGTGCTAAAATAGCGCTTGCCTAAAGCTGCGCCAATGACGACGCTGACAGCCAGAGCATTATTCATGAAACAATCTCATTCCAACGACATGGTTTTTGAGTGGTTTGCCGTCATCTTTTACGGCGTGTGTGTGCTGAGTGCCCTCCAATTCGATCAGGGCTGGACGGTGCTGACGACGGCATTCCTTATCTGGTGTATTCTGGCAATTCCCGTTGCCGCGATTGTCGGCCTGATATTTGCCAGCATTGACGGACTACGGTTTTTTATCGGGAATCTCTCCCAGCCACGCTAATAGCTCTTCCCCATCCCAGTCATACATATCAGACAGCGGCCAGCTTGTATGGCTGGCCAATATAAAACAGCCCCGCCTTGCATCTGCCACACTCAGGACAAAAAAACCTGATGCACCTCCTGTAATTTCCGGTAATCCACCAGATCCATCTCCTCGATAACCGAGGGTGGAACCTCGCACAGATTGGTGAAGATGCGGATCTCTTTTTCCCCATCGCTACCTCCTTGCTTGTCGCTGGCCAGCATGTCACGCACCTTGGGCCGGCGCATGCTCAGAGTGGTATATGCCTGATTATCAATAGTGACCTGGTGTATTAGTTTGATTTCATTGCTCATGCCCTGGCCTCCTTGTTGACGGCAGACTTAGCCGGGCTGGTCTTACGGGACTTGGTACCGGACAGCTCAACGAATCCACCCAGCACCAGAAACTGCGCCTGGCGGAGAGTTAAATCCACTGTCCTGCCCTTGGCATAAGACTCAAATGGTTTAATGACGTTGTAGGTTTGCCTGTTGATCTTGCGAATCATGTTGGGTACATCATCTCATGAATCACTTCGCCACCGTGGGTGAGTTTATAGAAGCGCAGGGCAATACTGCCTTTGAGAGTGGCCTTCTCGCCGGGCTTCCAGGAGCCGGGATCAACCTCGCGCAGCATCCCCTGCAGATTGACCACAACCGGTGTCTCTTCACCAGAATCACTGACAACCGAACCCCGCATGGTGAGCGGCTTGCTATTGCCAGGTGCCAGACCAAAGAAGCGGAGTACTTCCTTGTCAAACTTGGTGAGAGTGAACTCACACTCCAGTTTTTCCATTCCCATATCGACCTCGATGGGGCATCTATGCCGCCATTGCGGAACTCTTCGGTCTTCAAGGTGAGCTTGGGCAGCTGAATCTCTTCGACGTTGCCCGCGTAACCCCGTCCGTCAACGAACAGGGACATATTTTTCAGGATATCGCCCAGCATTAGATAATCTCCTCTATGTAATCATTAACCAGGTGTGAGCGGAAGGTGATGTGTTCCGCAGGACTGGGCGGTGTGAAATCAAAATTGAAGTAGACTTTACCCTGGCTGATCTGGTCCGGCGTATTCAACTCGGGATCAGCCCAACACTCGCCGCCAAGAATGGCGCCAACCTGTTTCAGATGGCGAAGATAGGTATTTCCCCCTTCGGTTACATCTTCGATGTAGGTCTTGGAGATGTTGCGATCCACTGCCCACATGTGTGCCCGCAGCAGGGATTCGTTAATCATGTCGGCAGTACGCCGGACACTTAAAAATGCCCACTTGGGATCACTGCTGCAGGTGCGGTTTCCCCACAGGCGGTAGCCGTCCTTGCGGATGATGGTGGCCACCTCATTCTCGTTAAGATGGTTGGCGCGGGCATTGACATCGCCCAGGGTAAAATCCACCGGACGTGCAGGACCAAGAATACCATACATCTCTCTGTTGGAAGGCGACCACCAGAACCCGCGTTCATTATCCGATTTTGAAATCATCCCTGCGACACGAGCGCTGGCGGGCTGGACCGCTTCGGCATCTGCCGTGGTATCCCACACCTTTACCCAGGGGTCCACGACGTAGACGCGCGCCGAACCAAACTCGCGCCGATAGGTGATGCTCTCTGCATCGTTGGTATTAGGGCCATCGGCAATGATAACCGCACGGAGACGATCTGCCAGGCCCAGCATCTCGGCGATGACTGCCTGGTCATGGCTAAAGCCAGGTGCAATCAATAGGAGAGGTGTTACATGCACCACACTCTCAGCGCCCAACAGCGCCTGCACTCCCTGGTATTGACCGGTGGCAGCATCGACGCCACCAATCATGTTGCTCTTGGTCTCGGCAAGGGTGGCGCCTTCTTCTATTCGAATCACCACCACCATAGCGCCTGCCTGATCGAATATGCCATCCAGGGCGGCGGGCAGTGTGCCGGCACCTTTGCCGGTTGTATCCAGCCTGGCCGCTTCAGTTCGTTTGCCTGCGATTAACACCGGGATATTGATAGGAAACAGTTTTTCATCTGCATCCGGAGCGGTGCCCACAATGCCGATGACACTGCTTTTTACCGTACGGATGGGACGTGGTCCTGAGTCGATCTCGACGACTTCAACACCGTGCAAGAATTGTTCTGGCATAGTCAATTACTCCTTATGTTGCATTCACGGCTTTCTGTGCAAAGCCGTACAGATAAAGTAGGACCAGGTAGTTCACAGCACCCTGGATATTTTTTGGTACTTCGTGTACCTCATTCAGTGCGAACAGAAAGCCATCGCCTGGTGTGCATTTGTGAGCTGTCCCTTCAATGATGATCCGGCCTTGCCGATTCAATGGCAGCATCAGTGCCGACATCATGTCGTTCTGGAATTTGCTGGTGTCCAGGAAGCCGCCTTTATCAAAGTGAAGGAAGTAGACCTCATTGGCTGTGTCCCATAGTGATGCCTGTATTTGTGCCTCCAGCGGAATTCTTAAATCGTTTGGCATAGACCAGTACTTCAAATATTTATACCTGGAGAGCTCACGGTTGCCATTTACCCCCATGCGTCGCCGGTAACTGCGTGAATCACGAAATCGGTTGGCGTTTCCGTCAACAAACTTGGTCAACGCCTTTAACTGGCGCTTGTTTAAAACTGCGGTTGCGGTCTGCATATCGGATTTCCCTGATACAAAAAGATAACGACATGGCGCCGTTGAAATACCTCCGGTACATCGTGAATAAGGCCAGGTTCAAAGATCTGAACAACTTGTCCCAGTTTGTCCTGAACGTCTGCCATCACGTTTTCACCGCTGTCATCCCAAATTCGAAGCCGGCTTTCAGAGTCTTGCAGGCTGAGCACTTCAAAATAGGTGGAGTAGGCGATATCGGCGTGACGTGGGATAAAGTCATCAGCCTCGTAACGATTCACGACAAATTCCACCAGATCGCAACCTCCTGGATTCGGCGCCAGGGAAAGTATGGAGTTGCGCAGCGGTTCAGGAAGTGAACGATGGCCGGCAGAGTGATAACGCCCGACCTCTCCTCTAATTCCCCGGTTGATTGACTGTTTTCTGCGGTCAATCCAGCGTGAAGCGGAGAGCGCATCCAGCTGTGCACAGATCCCGGGGATCGATGCAGTGTCAGGCAATCGCGTAACAGCAAATTTCACACTGGCCTTACTCACGACTGGTTACCTCTAACGTGCGGCCGTGTGGCAGAGTTGGGTTAGGGAACAGCTCATCCAGGCCACCCTCCAGCAGATTCATCAACCGCTCCTCTTCACCTTTCTGGTCAAGATAGATGAATGCCTGATTGTCGGCATAAGCCTCCTTATAACGACTATTGTTGGCGCGGATCTTGGCGATGTACTGATAGGCTTCATCGGCATCCTTATAGGTGCTTTCAGAGAGCAGGGCTTCGGAAACCATCTCATTGGTTTGGTTCTCCGTTGCCAGCACCCTTACCAGTTGGTTGTGCCGAACGATCATTTCCCGTAACAGATCGAAGACCAGATTGAGCTGGCGGTAATAGTCATACTTGGTGCGAATCTTCGACTGCGCACGCATGTTCAGCTCCGTCTCTGTCACCACCTGTGGCATGGTTTCAATGAGTACTGGCTTGCCATTTTTTTGATCGCCCGACCAAGTATAGATCTCAGGATCAAAGTCATCGGGCGCTTTGAGGTAGTCGAAATACTCTTCCGACAGTGCGGCATCGCCTAACTCTTCAGGGATGAACAGTGCCTGAATATATGCACCGCTGAGTTTGTTGAAAGTGAACCACCAGGTCCCGTTCTCTTTTTTCTCTTCAGTCATCAGGCCGCGCCTTCCGATTGCATGACAAACGAACGCCCATCGTATTTCCACCAAGTGCGTTTGGCGCGAGTGGTATAGACAGTACCGTTCCCGTGTGAGTATGAATACTGCTCTGACCAGATCATTTCGAGGCGTAATCCAATCTGCATAATTGCCCCGCTTACGGCAGCGAGAGCCCAGGTCAATGCGGTATTTCTATCAGTTGTGGCACCGTTGCCTCGCACATCTGCTATGAGTCTTCCTCCAGCCGGTTCATGGGAGTGTGCTGCTGGTGGAAAGGTTGACGGTTTGCCGGTGATCTGTCCCCAGCTGTGATCGTGCGAACTGGGCGGAAAAGTCGAAGGCTTACCGGTCGTTTGGTTCCAGCTGTGACTGTGCGAACCGGGTGGAAAAGTTGCAGGCTTACCGGTGGTTTGATCCCAACTGTTGCTATGTGAACTTGGCGGAAAGGTCGCTGGTTTATTACTGATCTGCTTCCAGCTATGAGCAATATTCGCCGTTTGATGATTATCCAGTTCATCGTCCACATAGTGACGGGTGGCAACAACCACGGCTGGGTCAATCTTAAGTTCCACCCGAGCGGCATTGCTGATCTGCAGAATCATTCGGATATAGAGATCGCGCCCGCTGCCTTCGGCTAACCGTGACTTGTAGGTCTCGGGGTAGGCACCCACGGCAATAAGATTGCCTTCACTATCAAAAACGCCCACTTCTCGGGCGGTCCAACCACCAACGGTTTCAGGAACAACGGTCTCGATGACCAGCCAGTTGGCGTTGTCGTTATCGATATAGATCTGGTTGATAGCGTTTCGCCAGACCTCTTTAACCAATTTGGTCTGCTGCTCCGTGGGTACAACATAGGCACCGTTACCATCGCCGATAGCGAGTTCTGCCAGGGTCAGGGATTGTCCGAGAGCCTGGGCGTTAGTCAGTTGCGCCTGCCCGATAGCTGTCAGCAGTGTGTAGTAGTTCGACATAGTATCCTCACTGCGGGCAAAGGGTGGTGGTCTCCACACCATAGACGCCCAGGGCGATAACGGGGATGGAGGTGTGTTGTTCAAGTTGTGTCACGGTATAGGGATAAACCGTGCATTTATCACCGCTCAGGATGGCGATGGCATAGTGCATGCTGCCAAAACCAGTCAGATAGATGATCAGGGCTTCCAGCCATGAACGGACGTTCTTGGCTTGCTTCGTTGTCAGCAGAATTTCAGATTGCTCTGCTTCACTGAGGCCCCGGTCTGTCAGCTCGATATTGAGGCGGAAGCGATAGGGCTGGCCACCATACTGATACCACTCGCTGACACGGATACCATGCCCCAGTGCGGCGCAGTGCGCCGATAGTGCCTTTACGGCGATGCACCTCGATGGATTGGGCGATTACCGTCCGCTTGATCTTCTCTGGCCAGCCGGTGTTCCAGTTGTCCACCGAAAGCGCCCAGGCGAGCCAGGAGAGCAATGCTGCCGGGCATCGCTCAGGGTTCCAGAGGTCACGTACCGGTACTGGAATGGATTCAATAGAATCGTTGATAGCGCCTTCTGTGGCCCGCTCCAGGGCAGAAGCATTAGGTGGTAATAAACTATTCATCAGTGCCGCCTGTAGTCACAGAGACAGATGAACAGTGTGCTGCCTGGTGAGGCTGCACCGCGATATCTGAAGCCGGGCTGGAGATGATGACGTTCTGCACGCCAGGCTGGTGCAGGGCTGCAAAGAGTCCGGAGAGGGTAATGTTATGACCCAGGACGTGGTGTTCGACTACATAGTCAATCACTGCCTGCTGGGCCACTTGACGGACGATCTCGGTATCCGGTCCGGCGTAGAAGGTCAGTTCGGCCTGCACCTGGTAGTCGATCACCGTTGCTGACTGCACAGTGACCTGATCGGTCAGTGGGCGCACGTCTTCATGGTTAAGGGCTGCATCGACGATATCCAGCAATATCTGATCCGATGTGCCATTGCCCTCTATGGAGAGCACGGTTATCAGCACTTCGCCGGGATTGGGAGAGGCTACGTCGATATCTTTCACCCGTGGATCGGCGCTCAGTCCCCAGAACAGATAACTACCAACCGGCCCGGCGGTGCTGTGTCCCTCCAGAGAGAGTTGCACACGACGGCGCAGACGGGCGTCATCTTCATAGGTGGGCGGAATTGGCGGGATAGCATCGAGGTTGCCCAACTCCACCACCTGGCGTTCCACAGCAAACAGCGCGGCCAGGTTGTCGAGATCCGCGCCACCCGCATAGGCCAGCATGACGGCGCGTGATGCATCATTGACACGCTGGCGCAGAGTGAGCACTACATAAGCGGCTGACTCCATCAATTTAACCAGGGGGTCAGATTCCAGATCCAACACACCGGCATGCTCGGGAGCACGCTCAGTGAAATCGTCTTTGATGAACTGAAGTATGGTTTCGAAGTTCAGCGACTCAATGACATCGGGCGATGGCAGTTTGGACAGATCAATCGCGGTAAAGCCACTCATCGCTTCCGCCCTCCCTGGCTCACGCGAAATTTGTATATCCTATACGTCATATCAGGATGCCCTCCATGCGTACTTCACGGCCATCGGGCAGATACTCGCCTTCAACTGTGAGCGTCACATGACCTGGCGTTACCCCTTCTGCCTGCACACGGCTCAAGCGGAAGCGTGGCTCCCATGTTGACAATGCCTCAGCGGTGGCAGCATAGAGATCAATCAGAGTTGTCCTGGTCAGTGGTGCATCCACCAGTTCAAACAGCTTGGAACCATACTCCCGGCGCATCACACGGCCGCCGACAGGTGTTGTGAGGATGTCGCGGATAGATTGTTTCAAATGAGCCAGGCCGCTCATCTTATCGCCGCTCTCTGCACTCATGCCGATCATTGAAACAGCTCCCGGGAGGCTGCCTCGGCCTGAACTTTCAGTGTTGCCACTATTTCGTTCAAGGTTTCAACAGAGTCGGTGCTGTCGATCAAATCCAGGGCATGGCTTTGCATACCGTCAATCAATGCAATCGCTGAAGCGTATCCGGCCTCTTTGGTTAACTGCTTTTGTGCAAGTGTCTCTGGGGTCTCTTTTTTGTTGCGTTTTCCAGCCTCGATGGCCAGGGCCTGCCTGTCTGCATCGGTTGCCGTACCTGCCAGCAATCGCCTGGCACGCTCCGCCTTGTTGGACCAGCCGGCCATCTCCGCAGGTGATGCGTTATTGGTGATCTTCTTTCTTATACGCTCGGCATAATCGATCACCGATTGACGTGCCTGCTCTTTTACATGTTTATCCTGGGCCTGTAACCAGGTGCTCCAGATCAGATCCCTGTCAGGCTCAGTTTGTTTGTCATCAAACCAATCGATACTGAGTGATTCTGAGGTTAATTTACCTTCCCATGCAACGGTGAATTTTTCGCTGTTGGTGAGGTTGATAATCACCTGTGCAATATTGAGATCATTCATTGCTGAATACCTCCTCGATGCGCAGGTGCGTCGCCCAGCGCTCACCAGATAATGCATGACGCGAGTTTACGTAGGTCGTTGATTCATAGCTGCGGTGGCGAAATCTGAACTGGCAACTGAAATCATTTGCCACACCGGGATTCCAAAGAAATGAATTGGTGTAGGTGGAAATCTGAGACTCTTTGCCCATCACGCCGTCAAATCCAGAGTGACCGAGTGATTGCCAGTTACCGCTATCAATTTTTGCTTGCAAATCTGTGTATAACCCACCCCAGCTATTAGAGTCTGACCGACACGGAACATGGAGATGAATCAATAGTTTTTAACCGCCTTTATAGTGATGAACACCCTATATTTTTCCCGTTGCCCATTGTGATGTGAACGAACGGTTTGTCGTGTCGTACTCTTCTATGATTCGCCTGTCCGGCCTCATGATTGCAGCGGGGATTCTCATGCTGTACTTCCATGGGTCACTACCACGGAAGCCGGTTTTGATGCCGAAAGTGCACGCGCAAAGACTTTATCCTTAGTCTCGATGGTGAGAGATGAGATGCGGTAGATATTCAGCGGGTGATAATTCACTAATGCTGCATCCGGCATACTGGGACCAACGTGAATCCCTGAGATCAGCTGTACCAGACAAAACCCTGTTGAGATCAGAGTCCAATCCTTTTTCAGATCTTTTCTTTCAGTACTCATGCGCTAATCTCCCGCAACGTTAAATCGCGGTTCGCCTCCGGCAACCGATGAGCCGCAAGCCACAGGGTCACCGATGCGGCCCAGCTGTTTGCCGTCCACCGTGAAACGAACACTGCCGGAAGCCAAAACGCTGGCATGGGTTTCCGGGATGGGTGGGCAGGTATGCGCTGCCCAGGCATGGCCCTGCAGATGTACCGGAATACTACGGACAGTAAAGCGCGGATCACCTTGCACTGATGGCCTGGGTGGCCAACAGCCGTGGCCGGTGCATTGATGTCCTTTTAAGGTGACCGATGGCATCTCATTACTCCCGTTCAAATGCGTGTAGGTTTTTGGCATCGAGCCAGATATCGCCGTCGGCCCGGATAAACAGTTCACCCTTGCTATGGATGGTCATCTCGTGGCTCTGCCGGTTGTACTCGATGCTGGCGCCATCTTTGAAATCCACACGGCACAGATCAGGGTCTTTACCATTGGCCGGGTGCAACTGCTGATAAATAGCCGTCAGTACCACACCCTGTGCAATGTCACCGGACGGGCTGAATACAATCACTTGCTCATCCACTTCAGGTGCCCACCAACTGCGGTCATTACCGGCCCTTGCCGTTAGCCAGGGGAGCGCCGGTGAGCAGTTCACCACTGCGCACGCGTACACGCGCTTTGTCGTAGTCTGCCTGCTCGACAGTACCAAGGCGAATCAGATTGGCCAGGCGGCGCTCTATTTCTGCCAGCTCATAGCTCATTGGGTAGCGCCTCTACAAGCAGGTAATCATCTTCGTGGTCCTTACCGATCTCTGGTGCATATCCGAGATAGAGTTCTGTGGGTACAACCCCATCACTGTCCCAGACAGATTCACCGACGCGTACTTTCTGCCGCCAGAGCACAGCCCAGCCCAGAGCGCCACACCGTGGCAATCAATGTCGCCGCTGTAGAGATTGTCTGCACGTAACCGCTCCGGTGCTCCTACGTCAGGCAGGCCCCAGCGATTGGCACGTACCTTCAGCAGTAGCGTTTGGGCGATGACTCTGGCTGCTTCTCCGCGCGGCAACCTGGCTCCATCACGGGTAATGATGTAGGCGACGATTTGCAGCTCACAATCGATTTCGTTCGTGCCGGGGTCAGCGACGGCAGGTGCGTGTGTGGCAATGCGGCGTAACTCCTCCAGACCAAAGCGTCCATCGTGCACCTCACACTGGCGCAGTTCCGGCAGGCAGGCCGAGAAGTCATTGCGCACAGCCTTTAATACCAAGTTCATGCTCAATGGGGTTTCGGATGTAACAACCGCAGACATCAGATGAAGCTCGTCTCTTTGCGGTTGAATACATTGCCACCGCTTTGCATCTGGGCCGTGTTATTGCTGGTCGGTTTGGCGCGGCGCTATCAATACCAATTGAGTTTTTCCCAGAGGCGACACCTTCGAGAAACTTCACGGCATTTTTATATCGCTCGGTTATATGGAGGGTGGCGTTATCGTCATAGAGGTAGTAGCGGGCAATATCGCAGGCACGGTGCTCCAGCAGCTCCGGTACAGGGTGAATGGGCAAAGAGAACCTGCCGCCCAGGTAACCGTCGATCTCACCCTTTGCGTCACTGATGGCACGGTTCAATACATCGGTATTGATCTTGCCTATGCCAGCGTGATCGGTAAGGCTGATCATCTCATCTTCACTGAAACGATCAATTAAATCCTGTTGCGTGCAGTAGCTCATTAAATATCCTGGCGGCCTTATGCTCTTTGTGTCGCAGATTGGTGTTGAACGTTGCCGAATCAAATTCAATTACAGCCGTTCGACAATAAACTCAGCATCACTTTGTAGTTGCGCAAGCTGCTGCTTTGTCAGCGCGTCATGCTTCAGGCGTGTGGTACCCGACCAGACACGGCCGACACGGCGAAAGCCATCTGTTTTAACGGTGATACGAAAACCACCGGTCGCTCTCTTGGTGGTTGTTGGTTTGGTCGCGACACGCTTTTTCACCGCCTTTTTTTTACCGTGATGGCAGAGTTCTGATTGACGTCTGTCATTTAAATCACCTTTGAATAAATTGGTGCTGTCTTGTGAATGCCCCCCCTCAATCAATGAGGGGGAGTGCTTTAGGCTTTCCGTATCTGCTTAACCTGCTCCGGTGCTGCCGAAGCTGAGCTGCCAGAAACCGTAGACACCCGTGGCTCGCGCCTCGGCACCAAACTTGAACTCGCCCTTGTTGAAGACATCGTCGTTTTCCATGTATGTCTGAAAGACAAACGTGGGCTTCTTTCGCATCTGTACGATGAAGGGTTTTACTTTCTTGCTAGTGACGTGGAGGAACCAGGCGGTACACTGGTCAGGCCGGGATTGACCTTGACCTTTGCCGTGCCCTGATAGGGGTTAGGCCCGCCATCTTCAAGCTTGTCTTTCTCCAGCAGCTTTTTGGCAATCGCTTCCAGCGCCGGTGGAACTTCAAGCGTGTCCGGAACCAAGCGCAATGGCATGCCTTCATCATCGGTGAACTTCATAATGGCTGTGCGGGCCGCACCGTAACCGGCGGCGGCGGCGGCAGGCGTTGCCGACGAGAGTGCTGCTGTGCCTCTATTGCTGACAGAGGCTTCTTTAACTTCATGGTCAGTATCGTAGAAGTACTGACCATCGATACCTTTTTCGCTAAAGGCGTTGTTTTTCAGATCATCGGAGATGATGTCATTAAGCTCTCCGGCAGACTCCCTGGCACTGGTGGCCTGGATGTTATAGATACCGAGCTTGTCATCATCGATATGATTGCGTTTCACCGCAATGGTTGTCTCCCAGTCCTCGTTCTTTTTGTAGTACTTGCCCAGCTCAAGAGACTTGAAATTCTTGTCACCAAACCACTTCCGGAAACGTGGAAAACGGGACAACCAGGCATAGTCCTCACCCTCGCCGGTCGAAGGGATCTCCATGGTGGTGTCTTGCCAAGTGCCTGGTTCGGCTTTCAAGGCATTGTTAAAGAGGGTTTTAAGGCCGGTAAAAATCGAGTTAAGGCTCGACTTGTTGACCAGCATGCCAGCGAAGCCCAGGAAGCCAAGATCCTCCAGGATGATGTTGCTGTAACCAGCACCGATGGCGAGCGGCTCGGTGCTTACCGGTAGGGCCACCAAACAGGCGACCAGGGCGACTCCAATTGACCTTTCCCCCAGAAATAGAGCCATGACAAGGATGAGATTTCCAATTAGTCTGTGTATTAGGAGATCTCAAGATGAAGAAGAAGCGTTACAGAGAAGAGCAAATTATTGGTGCCATCAAGCAGCATGAGTCAGGGGTAAAAATTGATGACATTTGTCGTCAGTTCGGCATTTCAACCGGGTGCTTTTATAACTGGCGAAGCAAATACGCCGGGATGGATGTCTCAGAAGCCAAACGGCTCAAAGAGCTTGAAAGCGAAAACAACAAGCTTAAGAAGTTACTTGCCGAGAAAATGCTTGAAGCTGAGTCGATGAAGGATGTGCTCTCAAAAAAGTGGTAAAGCCTGCTGATAGAAAACAAATCGTGAGCTACCTTAAGTCGCGGTTCAAATTAAGTGAGCGTAGAGCTTGCCAATTAGTAGGCTTAAGTAGAACCGCTTTTCGGTACCTTACTCAATGGGGAAAAGATGAGCCTCTACGCAAACGGTTACTTGAGCTGGCAAAAAAGCATCCGAGTTATGGTTATTTGTTTTTACATGGCCTCCTGAGAGGAGAGGGGCTTGTGAAAAACAAGAAGCGGACCTACCGAGTCTATAACGAAGAAGGTCTTCAAGTGAGGACTAAAAAACGCAAGAAGATAATACGACCAAGAATGCCAATGATTATGCCCATTGGTAAAAATATACGCTGGTCAATGGATTTTGTCAGTGATCAGTTGGCTAATGGTCGCCGCTTTCGAGTATTTAATGTGATTGATGATTACTCAAGAGAAGTTATTGGCCAGCTCTCTGACTTCTCGATCAATGGTCACCAGGTCGCTCGTTTTTTAACTCAGGTGATTGAGCTAAGGAGCGCTCCGGATCAAATAATCTGAGACAACGGTACTGAGTTTACTAGCAAGGCGATGTTCTACTGGCAAAAAGAAAGTGGCGTTAAGCTAGGTTTTATTCAGCCAGGTAAGCCTACTCAGAATGCGTTTGTAGAAAGCTTAAACGGTAAATTCAGAAATGAATGCTTAAATCAGCATTGGTTCAGGTCCATTGATGACGCTAGACATGAAATTGATCAATGGCGAGAGCACTACAATCACGTGCGGCCTCATAGCGCATTAAATTATTTGTCACCTGTCGCCTTTGTGAATAGGGCCGCTTAGAATGAATTATCTCATCCAAGTCTTGGTATTAAGATGGGGGGAAGGTCAAGGATTTGTATTTCTAATTTTGCAGCTTATATAGTCATTATTATGTCGCTAAAGACATCGGGTGTGGCAGCTCATACCTGAACTGACAGGTCAGTGAGTTACTTCAGATAAGGCCTGACATTTGTAAATGTCTTAGATATGCACATTATTGACTATGATGCTGATAGACAGAATCTCTGATTATAATTCGAATAGATCTATAATAGCGTTTTCCATAATCGGCATATTTATAGCAAGCATAGCGAATGAAAATTCATCAGAGTTTATGGTCTTGTATGTTTAATTATTCACCGAATTTCCAGATCCTTATCCGAGCATAAACTTTAAACACAGGATCTGTAAATCTGTAGTACTTATTCCTTATTTTTGTTAAAATCAGGAGTAGTCATAGAGTTATCTGGCGATGTAAGTTGCTTTATTAGTTGTGATGGATTGGATATCTCCATATCTTTTGCTAGCGAATAAATTGGTTCTGAAGAGATTTCGTTAGCCGATTCCTCAGCGAAAAATTTGAGTAATATTTCTCTTTGTGGTGAGTTCTTTACTGATTCATGATATACGTTTTCAAATATATTGGTTAAACGACCTGCAGCAATATTATTTGACAAGGTTTCAATATCGTTCATTGAAACTCTTGAGCTATTACGCTCATATGCCAGAAGCATAGCCTCCTTACCAAGTAAATGAACAAAATAGGGAAAACCTTCGGACTTTTCTCAAATTTCATTCATTGCTTCATCATCAAAAATAATCGCGCTGTCTACTTTATATTCGGCCCGCTTGATAATTTGCAATCGTTCAAGCTCTGGCATCAGAGGTATATCTATGAAATCAATTTGTCGGTTAATGGAGCTGTGATCTTTTACAAGTTCTGACATATTGCCTCCAATTCCTATTACTCCAAATTTAACGAAATCAGATGAGCATGCCTTAACAATCGAAGCAAAATCTATTTTATCTTTTATTGTATCGAACTCGTCAATAAGTATTAGCAAGCCATCACGATCTTGATTATCTTTTCTTATTGTTCCTAGTAAAGCTCTAAATCATTGAATAAGATCATCAGATACATATGGCACGAACTTTCTTTCTTCCTGTCATTTTTCGCCAATCTTAGCTCCAAAGAATCCTGCATTTCCGTCTACGCTTACAGTTATTTTAAATTCTTTGAGTTTTTTATCGCCTGACTTTGTCAAGGATAAAAGTGAATTGTTGTCATCATTGCCAAATAATATCCTCTTAAATAAATCTGCGATATTGTCAACAAACCCATCGCTTTTATAATATAGGACGATAAAGTCAAAGTCCCTTCTTGGAAGTGTTTTTTCCAACCCTAATGAATGAGGAAGTGTCTTATCTCCTTCCGCAATTAGTTGATGTGCTACAGAAGATTTACCAACACCGCGTAGTCCAAAAATCGCAAGGAAGCTTCCAGGGTTGATAAGTGCGTTTATTGATTTTCGAATTTCAGCTGATCTTCCAACAAATAATTTTGGGTCAAGAATTTCACGCGCAGGAGAAAATGCGGAATGTATTTGTCTTGTATCTAGTTCAGTAATATCCATTATTGATTGCTCTGATTTTTAGTTCAATGCCACTCTATGCGGAAATTTGGAGCGCTATCGAATAAATTATACGCATAAAAAGGGGTCAGACCCTGACCTTCCCCCCATCTTAATACCAAGACTTGGATGAGATAATTCATTCTAAGCGGCCCTATTCACAAAGGCCACAGGTGACAAATAATTTAATGCGCTATGAGGCCGCACGTGATTGTAGTGCTCTCGCCATTGATCAATTTCATGTCTAGCGTCATCAATGGACCTGAACCAATGCTGATTTAAGCATTCATTTCTGAATTTACCGTTTAAGCTTTCTACAAACGCATTCTGAGTAGGCTTACCTGGCTGAATAAAACCTAGCTTAACGCCACTTTCTTTTTGCCAGTAGAACATCGCCTTGCTAGTAAACTCAGTACCGTTGTCGCAGATTATTTGATCCGGAGCACTCCTTAGCTCAATCAGCTGAGTTAAAAAACGAGCGACCTGGTGACCATTGATCGAGAAGTCAGAGAGCTGGCCAATAACTTCTCTTGAGTAATCATCAATCACATTAAATACTCGAAAGCGGCGACCATTAGCCAACTGATCACTGACAAAATCCATTGACCAGCGTATATTTTTACCAATGGGCATAATCATTGGCATTCTTGGTCGTATTATCTTCTTGCGTTTTTTAGTCCTCACTTGAAGACCTTCTTCGTTATAGACTCGGTAGGTCCGCTTCTTGTTTTTCACAAGCCCCTCTCCTCTCAGGAGGCCATGTAAAAACAAATAACCATAACTCGGATGCTTCTTTGCCAGCTCAAGTAACCGTTTGCGTAGAGGCTCATCTTTTCCCCATTGAGTAACGTACCGAAAAGCGGTTCTACTTAAGCCTGCTAATTGGCAAGCTCTACGCTCACTTAATTTGAATCGCGACTTAAGGTAGCTCACGATTTGTTTTCTATCAGCAGGCTTTACCACTTTTTTGAGAGCACATCCTTCATCGCCTCAGCTTCAAGCATTTTCTCGGCAAGTAACTTCTTAAGCTTGTTGTTTTCGCTTTCAAGCTCTTTGAGCCGTTTGGCTTCTGAGACATCCATGCCGGCGTACTTGCTTCGCCAGTTATAAAAGCACCCGGTTGAAATGCCGAACTGACGACAAATGTCATCAACTTTTATCCCTGACTCATGCTGCTTGATGGCACCAATAATTTGCTCTTCTCTGTAACGCTTCTTCTTCATCTTGAGATCTCCTAATACACAGACTAATTGGAAATCTCATCCTTGTCATGGCTCTATTTCTGGGGGAAAGGTCAACCCGAATGCTACTTACTTAAGTTTTTTGGGTTGGCCATTTTTCCGAATATTCTCTCGTGCAATAGCCCTTGGTTTGGTAAGTAGCGGGAATTGTCTGGGTCTTCGTTTTATAGCTCGCGGCTCCATACGTCCCGGTTGTTTTCCAACTTGCTGCGGTGCAATGAGGATAAAAAGGCCATCAATTTTATCGATGTCGTAACGACCGCTTTTTTGCCACACAATCCATAGCTGCAAAGTATGCTTGAAGCTAAGTTGTCGAGGAATGATGTCAGCCAGTAATGCCGCCTGAGCCATCAGTAAACGGATCAAATTGTAAGCCAAAAGATAGACCCACAGCTCTTTTTCCGCCATTTCCGGTGTGCGACAACTTAATGTTTCCATTCCCAGAGTGGTCTTGATGTTGCGTATATCTAACTCTACCTGCCAACGGTTCCGATAGAGTGCCTTCAGGGCGGCTTTGCTCGTACTTTTTGAGCAAAGTAGTGTTGTCACCAGGATCTTACCGCCAGCACGCAACTCCCGCACTTTCAATCTATCGGGGGGTTTGATCATACTCTGCCTGACTCATCCAGTCGGGTTTGACTTTTGGCTTGTCTATTTCGATAAGATGATCTCGCGGGCCCAGACGCTCTCCTTGACGAAAATCCATGCTGCGTCGCCGTGAACCATATTGCTCGAAAACGCCATCCACTCCTTTGGCCTGAAGAGCACACAACAGAAAATAGGTGGCATAAAAAGCATCCCCCAGAAAGATATCACCAGCGTCCAGGGTGCCAGGCATGGTTCCAGGCAATGACTGCTCATCGCTTCCTTTTCCGCGACAAGGTCCCAATGCTGCATCAAGTACAGCACCGCTGGCGAGGCAGACGATACCAACCACCCGGCAAAGAGGGAAACCCAATCCGGGTTGCTGGCTACGGGGTTGAGGATAGACCGCCTGGTTCTCTTCTGTATCGAGCAACGTAACGGTAGCGCCATCCACCAGTCTGACCGGTCGTCCCCGCCAGTGCCAGGAATCCGGGGTGTGCTCAGTCATCATACGCCCCGTGTAACGGGCTAGCGTAGAGACCATGTCCAATGGCAGCCGTTTCCGTGCGCGCTCCCGTATGCGTACTACAGATTGGCAGCTCACCCATCAATCGTTTGACTGCAGCAGCATCAACTATGTTCTGGCAAGAACGATCAGCACTCATTGCTTGAGCCAGAAACACCGATAACGTCTCTGTTGGCGGAAACAGCCTTTCCCGATGTTCCGGTAGCAACGATTCGACTTGATTGAGAAACTCTGGGCCGGTTAGCAGATTAAAGAAAGCATAGGAATCACTGGCTGTAGTGTAGGTTGTGATACCTTTTTGTTGATGTATGCAGGCGCGTTGATCAGGATGCATTAAGGCTGGTTCCCCGGTTGATGGTTTGGTGATTAGCATCTTATCACCTGAACCAGCCTTTTTTTATTCGTTATATCAGCAGGTTATTGCTTAAGTAAGTAGCATTCGTCCCTGTATTGTTTTTAAGGACATGATGAATATCTAACCTTGCTTCACTCTCTGAAAACGTAATTAGTCCAGATGAAAGGGATTTTATGACATCTGACTTATTAATTTTTTTGACAGCTATCTGAGTACCATCGAGATCGAACAGGTTTATGACGCTTTCTGGCGCACTCGATATAGTTGATGCGCTATGACTACTCAACAGAACGTCATTTTTCTTTGAAGCTGCTTCGGTAATTTCAAATACCTGCTTAAGGAAATCGAACTGCCACTCTGGGTGAAGGAACGAATCGGGCTCGTCGAGCAGGATGATGTAATTGCGGTCCTTGAACAGTTCGACGATGGAGTAGATGTACACAGACTGAAACTGTCCGTCGCTAAAATAGGCAATGGTGGCCTCTACGCCCCCGGTCAATTGCAGCGGGATTGAGATCTTCGCCAGCATGCCCGCGTTTTCAGGTTGTCGAACTATCGAAACAGCTCCTGGGAGCTGTGGTCAGTGAATTCCTCACAAATTTTATGCCATATCAAAGTAGAGGATGTAGTGATCACCGGAAGCAAAATAGCCCTCGGAGCGCAGCGGCCCACCGGTGGCGGTACTGGTGCAACCATATAATCTGTCCAAAAAAGGTTTTGGTGATTCCTTGGGCTGCCAGTAACGGTCAGTTTCGTCGTTGTTTTCGATATTAAAGTGGGAATCGGTGGCGTATGCAGGCCGCTCCAGCACCAGCCGCACTTCCTGTGCAATCATTTCGATGCCAAGTTTCTTACAGACGAACTGCCGTGCCTTGCAGGCATCTGGCTGCATTAGCAGCACCGCCAAGAGCAGCTCTTTGTATCCCGGACCGACTCCAATAAAGTAGCGAGCCTCATCAAAATCGGCACGCTTGATACGTTTACCGAAAGCGACCTCGTGCTGTTCAACCAGGCCCGCAACGGTGTCATTGTGGCCTGAGTAGTAGATAAGAACATTATCGGGGAGTGATGTCTGGCCGACAGTTTTTCTTAGTCTACCATTGATTATCAAGGAGAGAAGCATCATCAATTTCACCCCAACTCCACTCTACCTTGATTGCCTTCTCGTCGAGTTCATATTCAATACGGTAACTGAAACCTAAATCATCCTTATCACGGTCATATTCGGCAATATGCCGGAAAATCTCGATCAGCGCTTCAAACAAGTTGGACTTCCCGGTGCCATTCTTACCGACAAAGACATCGACGAAACTATTGTCGTCGAAACTCAGAGTGAATTCCCGGAGGTTTTTATACTTGCCAATATAGACAGATTTCAGCCGCATTGCCTCTCCCTATACCTGTGCCATCAGTGCATTCACTAGTTCAGTCTGTGTGCTGGCGGCGCTATCAATTTGCTGTTCCGAGCAACCTGGTAGCCGGCAGTTTGAAGGGAGAAGCTGCCTGCTTGTCCCGCAAATGACCAATCCATACCGCACCGTCAACTGTCGCCCGGCAGATCGCACTGCCACAGCGGGCAATCACCTCTCCAGATGCACCACGCAGTCTCTTCTCCTCGCGTGGATCGTAGAGAAAGAGTTCACGCCCGAACAACTTGTCTCGCACACCGGGAAATCCATCGGCACAGCGAATCTTGCGCAGTACAGTTTCGCTATCGTCCTGTTGCCAGTCGTATGGCTCGGTCGGACTGCTGCATCAAGGGGCGTATAGCTCACCCCGGGTATCGGGATTCACATAGTCCAGCTGTTCGGGTTTGAACCCGCCCTGCTGATAGTGCGCCACCGCATCCAGCACAGCATCGACTGCCGCTTTCGTTATCTCATTACGATACAGACTGGCTTTGCTGACATCACGCATGGCAAGTTCACTGGAGGCCCAGATATCACCGGCATCCACCTCGGCATTGGCCTGCAGGACGGTGACACCCCAACGCTGTTCACGGTTGAGAATGGCCCAGTCCAGCGCCGATGGCCCGCGATCACCGCGGATGCCTGGGTGCACAACCAAGCAGACATGTTCGCGCCAGACACTTTCGGGAATGGCACGTTTTAGAAAAGGGGCAATAATCAGTTCGGGCTGGTAAAGCTCAATTGCCTTGAGGGTCACTTCATCATTGATATCAAATTCAACCGAAACCTCGTGACCCTGTTCCTGCAACTCGACAAACAGTCTCTGAGTCAGGCTATTGAAGGCGTGAGTCAGAAACAGGATACGCATGGCTCAACATATCCTCGGCAGCTGTTCACCGGCCAGCCAGTCAACCACGCGGCTGCCACCAAAGCTGGTCTCCATCTGGACAAAACCGTGCTGATCCTCAATCACTTCGCCGATGATCGCTGCCTGGCGTCCCAATGGATGTGCCAACATGGCATCCAGCAGGCGCTGAGCATCATCCTGGGCGCAGATGCAGATCAGCTTGCCCTCATTGGCGACATACAACGGATCCAGACCCAATAACTCACAGGCCGCCGTAACGGCAGGCCTGATAGGAATCGAGCTCTCTTGCAGCTTCATTCCGACATTTGACTGCTGGGCCAGTTCGTTCAGGGTTGTCGCCAAACCGCCCCGGGTTGGATCGCGCAGGCAATGAATCGCCGGCACCACAGAAACCATATCGGCTATCAGTGTGTGCAGTGCCGCTGAATCGGATTCAATCGTAGTCTCGAACTCCAGATTTTCGCGGCTCGACATAATGGCAACGCCATGATCTCCCAGAGTGCCGCTAACCAGAATGGCATCACCCGGCCGTGCCAGGTCGCCGGAGATGTTAACGCCCACCGGCACCACACCAATACCGGTGGTAGTAATAAAAATACCGTCACCCTTGCCCTTCTCCACCACTTTGGTATCACCAGTCACTACCGGGACACCGGCGGCACTGGCAGCCTTGCCCATACTGACAACAATTCTTTCCAGATCAGCGAGAGGAAAACCCTCTTCCAGAATAAACCCGGCAGAGAGGTAGAGTGGGCTGGCGCCGGACATGGCAACATCATTAGATGGTGCCGTGAACCGACAATGAACCGATATCGCCACCGGGAAAAAACAGTGGCGAAATCACATGGCCATCGGTGCTCATCACCATGCGGCCGGCCGGTATATCAAAGGCCGCCTGATCGTTGGCCTGACGTAACAGATCATTATCGAGGTATTTGACAAACAGCTCTTCGATCAACTGCGCCATGGCACGGCCACCGCTACCGTGAGTCATGTCGACCGCGCTGTCACGGGTATTCAGCCGTATCGGAAAACGTTTTAAGTTTGTACTCATGCCACTGATTCCTGCTGCTCTTCCGGCTGACGAAAGCGACCATAACTCCAGTAGGCAGCACAGGCCCCTTCTGATGACACCATGCAGGATCCCATCGGGTTCTCCGGGGTACAGACGGTGCCAAACAGTTTGCAATCAGTCGGCTTTTTTATTCCACGCAAAATCCTCGGACACTCACAGCCTTTGACGTCGGATGCGCGGATCGCCGGCACATCGAATCATTTCTCTGCATCAAACCCGGCAAAGGCGTGTTTAATCTACAGTGCACTGTAGGGCACCATGCCAAGGCCACGCCATTCAAAGCTGCGGCGCAACTCCATCACCTCGGCGACCAGGGCCTGGGCCTTGCGGTTGCCTTCCCGTGAAACGACACGGGTATATTCATTTTCAACTTTGTGACGCCCCTCGTTCAGTTGCCGCACCAGCATCAACGTGGACTGCATAACATCCAGGGGTTCAAATCCGGCGATCACCACCGGCTTCTGAAACTCTTCGGCAAAGAATTCATAAGGCTGACTGCCGATGATGGAGCTGACATGGGACGGGCCAAAAAAACCATCGATAGTGACAGCGCCCATCTCGCGAACCTCCGGCGACTCCAGGATGTTCTGGATCGCCGCCAGCGTCAGCACATGATTGCAGAACGCGCTGAAGTTCTTCGGCCTGTGCCTGCTTAATGGCAACCGCAGTCGGTGGTGTCGTGGTCTCGAAACCGATGGCAAAGAAGACCACTTCGCGGTCGGGATTCTCTCTCGCGATTTTCAACGCGTCCTGGGTCGAATAGATCATCCGCACATCCGCGCCCTCGGCCTTCACCTTGAGCAGACTCTTGCGATCACTGGCAGGTATCCGCAGCATGTCACCATAGGTACATAGAATGACATCATGTTGTTGGGTCAGTTGAATTGCATTGTCGATGCGGCCGATAGGCAGTACGCAGACCGGACAACCCGGGCCATGGACAAATTTCACATTTGCCGGTATCAGGTCCTGCACACCATAGCGGAAGATCGCATGGGTATGACCGCCGCAAAACTCCATTAGATTATACTGGCGATCCGGCTCAACCTCTTGTTCGATTGCAGCCGACAGTTTTTGCGCCAGATCGTGCCGCCGAAACTCCTCAATGTATTTCATTGCTGCAGCTCTTCCGTTAATCCTGCCTCGGCAAACAGTTGCAGCGTTAGTTCTGCCTCCTCCGGGCTGACTTTGTTGAGTGCATAACCGACATGGATCAAGACAAAATCATCGATCTTTACATCTTCTACCAATGCCAGTGATATCTCTTTTTTCACTTCACCCAGAGCAACGGTGGCCATGTCGGTCTGTTCATTAATGGCAACGACTCTTGCGGGTAATGCCAGACACATAGCTATACCCCAATCGATGCCAGTTGCCGGGTCACCCTGACCCACTGATACCAGGCATCCATCCCTTCACCTGTGGTTGCAGAGACCTGCAGAACCTTGATCCCGGGGTTCACCCGGTGGGCATATTCGATACACTTTTCAACGTCGAACTGTAAATAGGGCAACAGATCGATCTTATTCAGCAGCAGCAGATCGGCGGCGTAGAATATGTCCGGGTATTTGATCGGTTTATCCTCACCCTCGGTGACTGAGAGGATCGCCACTTTATGCGCCTCACCCAGATCGAAGGCCGCGGGACAAACCAGATTTCCGACATTTTCGATGAACAGCACGCTGCCATCTTCCGGCTTCAAGGTGTCAAGTGCATGGCCGGTCATATGGCCATCCAGATGGCAGCCTTTTCCGGTATTGATCTGCAGAGCCTTAACACCGGTCTCCCGGATGCGGTTGGCATCATTGGCGGTCTGTTGATCGCCCTCAATCACTGACAATTTCAGCTCGGCTTTCAAATCGTCAATAGTCCGGGTCAGCAACATTGTCTTGCCAGAACCAGGACTGGATACCAGATTCAGTGCCAGAATGCCGTGCTCGCCAAACCAGCGCCGATTGGCTGCGGCATACTCATTGTTCTTACCGAGTATATCTTCCTCGATCTGAACCATACGGCTCTGTGTCAGACCGGGGGCGTGCGCATGGGCCGGACCCTGACCATAATCATGGGTGTGCCCACCATGGTGATCATGGGCATGGTGGTAATGCCCATGATCGTGAGAGTGTTCATGACCCTCAATTTTGGTCTCGCCTTCGCCACATCCGCATACCGTACACATCACTCAACCTCCAACTCTTTAATCTTCATCTCGTCGCCACCTGTCACCTGCAACTGATAACTGCCGCACTCAGGACAGGCATCAAAACGCTGTTTCGCCGGTACCGTCTTTGAACACTGTATACACCATGCCTCACCCGGCACTTCGATAATCTCCAGCCTGGCTTGATCAGCCAGCGTGTCACGCATCACCGCATCGAAACAGAAGCGCATCGCTTCCAACTCGACGCAGGAAAGCGCACCGATCTCCAGCCATACGGTCTTTACCCTGTCGTATCCCTGACTCTTCGCATTATCTTCGAGAATCTGCAAAACATCTTCGCAGAGTGACATCTCATGCATTCCAGATCCTCTCGCTAAAAACACGCTTCCAGAGCGAAACCGTACTTGCTCAAGTTTGATTCCCTGCCCTAGGAGTTATAGTCAAATCTGGTGTTTAGCCAGTTGAATCAAGCGGCGACCTGATCGACTCCTGCTACCTCAACACCCTCTTTAAATTTGATTCCGGTTATCACCTTCGCCAGATAATCGAAACCCCGTAATCGGCTCCACTTCTTCTCGGCACACCGGCCGAGTTTGAACATCATGTGTAGCATGCCGTCACGCGATAGGCAGCCCTTGGAACGCTTGGTTCGATGGCGGATTGTCCCGAAGGTGGATTCAATCGGATTGCTGGTCCGAATGCTCTGCCAATGCTGCGCAGGAAATTGATAGAAAGCCATCAGTTCCTCTCGGTCTTTGTGCAGACAGATGGCAGCCTTCGGATACTTTGGCTCATACGTTTTGATAAACAGATCAAAGGCCTTTTCCGCATCGGCCTGGGTCTCCGCCTGCCAGATGTTGTGCAGTGCCTGCTTCGCTTTCGGCTGAGCTGACCTTGGCAGGCAGTTCAGCACGTTCATGGTCTTGTGCATCCAGCAGCGCTGCCGGCGCGTCTCCGGATACACTTCCTCCAGCGCAGCCCGAAATCCCATGGCACCGTCACCGATCGCCAATTTTGGCGGGGTCAGTCCGCGTGACTTCAGTTTCAACAGTACCTCCCGCCAGCTCTGTGTGGACTCCCGTACACCATCCTCAATTGCCAGAAAATGCTTCTCACCACGCTCATTCACGCCGATCACCACCAGGGCACACAGCTTCGTCTGCTCTGCTCTCTGTCCGCTGTAGATACCGTCTGCCCACACATACACCCAATGGCCCTTATCCAGGCGCTCCTCGCACCCGCTCCGATATTCTTCTGCCCAGACCTGCTTCAGACGCGATACCCTGCCGGCCGACAAGCCTGTTGCATCCGGAACCACCAGCACTTTCAGGGCTTCACCCATCTCTCCACTGGAAATCCCCTTCAGGCAGAGCCACGCCAGCGCCGCTTCCAGTGACTTCGTCTTGCGTACATACGGCGGCACCAGAGCTGATCGGAACGTCACCGGCTCGCCGGTCTTCGCTCGTACTTTGGGGATCTTGACCGTGACCGGCCCTAATCCTGTCTGCAGTTTACGAGCTGGCAGGTGACCATTACGCACCACACCCACCTTGCCATCCTCTGTCCGTCGCTCGACGTGCTCCGCCAACAGCTCCAGCAGCTCGGCCTCCACCGCCTAGTAGATCAACTGCTCTGCACCACTTCTCAGCAACTTTGTCAGCGGATCGATAATCGTATCTCGACCTGCCAGCTTAACAACGTTATTCTTACTCGTGGTGGCGTATCTCCAATGGCTGTTTTGATGTCTCGCAACAACAAATCAACCAGATACCCCGCTTTTTTTCAATTCCCTTCAAACAACACTTTCAGTTATAACTCGTTAAAGTGCCCTTCAATACCCATTTATAGCTGCTCGGGATGCCTGTCGTATACAGATTCGACAACAGCCACAGCGTAAACTAACTATCTACTTTCATGTCTCTGCATCACCGCCGGAAACGATAAAAATGCAATCCGTATACCACACCAGACATTCATCATAACACATTGTATTTACTGATATATTTTAGAAACAGCGAACCTCATTAGAATGCACACCGGAATGTTTGTATCCATGTTCATAACAATACCTGATTACCTATGAAGCTCAGCTATTGCTCAGCCGAATTGTGGGCTGTAGACTCGAATAGCACTTACTTAGGCTTAATATTCCCTAATCAAGCCCCTAATTCGTCATTCCGGCGCAGGTCGGAATCCAGGAAACAACCACTATTGCTCGCTCTGGATCCCGGCCTGCGCCGGGATGATAATGGTTTTAAGCCTAAGTAAGTGCCATTTGGCTGTAGACCTCATAAATACTCCGGTCGAGGTCCAATAGTGCTGCCGAAATAATACGAATTACCGTTAATATAAAAACAACAGCACATAACGCCCCTGTGACCTATTTGAATCCAAGGTAATTATATTTCTTGCGTCATAGCTGAGTTTTATAGGTAATCAGGTAACAATATGGAATGTTACTTTACAGATTAGCAAAAAAAGGGAGACCACCAGTGCGCATTTTCCAACAGCAAGAGAATAAAAAAAGAGGCAGAACGGACTTAAAGATAACTCAAGCCAATAGAAACTGACTGTTCTGGTAAATCACCATAAAACCCAGGCCGATGGTCAATACGCCAATCAACACCTGAAAACCACTGTGCATCCAGGTCAGCCGTTTAGCGGAGAGGCGCAGGGGTATGGATATAATCGCGGACAGCAGCGCCATACCGACCATGGAACCGATACCAAACATCAAAATATAGAGCAAACCCTGCAGTGGTGAAGTAACCGTACCCAACGCAAGCAGTATTACCGCTGCGGACCCGGCCATTCCATGCATCATTCCCACCATCAGCGCACGTAATGGAAAACCGCGTGAGTGGCTGTGATCGTGTTGCGAGGCATCATGTTTAGCCCGCAACTCACCGGCATGCGCATGAAAATGGTAATCACCATTGTTATGTTTATGACTATGAAAATGTACCTTGTCGCGAATCACCCATCGCAGCACATCCCCACCCAGCAGCACCAACATCACACCGACCGTTATTTCCAGCCATTTGACCAGATATTCAGGCATTATCGTATCCATGAAGAGTACAATAGAGCCAAACAGAAATAGCGTAATGGTGTGCCCCAAACCCCAGGCGCCGCCCTGTTCAATGGTATGGGAAAGTGACTGTTTTCTACTCACCAGAGAGGCGACCGCCGCCACATGATCTGCTTCCAGGGCATGACGCATGCCAATCAAAAGTCCGATCAATAGTAAGCTGCCCATACTACCTCCCTTTGAAAAATCCGGCTGTCAGACACTCTCTTGAAAATTACCACGCAACAGATCCCGGGGCGATAGTTTTTTCTTTGGTTGCACCCCCGTTTCAGGCTGTTCATTTGCCGGAGTTGCATCTCTTTCCATCGGCTCTATAACGGCAACGCCATCCAGATTTACTTCCAGCGTCTCTTCGCCTCGCATGATACGACCGAGAAGCTCCTCATCCAACAGATCCTCTTCCGTCGCTCTGTTTCAACCATTCAGAGTCTCAGCCGTCAGGATAGCGGGAAACTCGAGTTATAACTGAAAGTGGTGTTTGAAAGAAATTGAAAAAGAGCGGGGTATCTGGTTGATTTGTTGTTGCGAGACATCAAAACAACCATTGGAGATACGCCACCATGAGTAAGAATAACGTTGTTAAGCTGGCAGGTCGCGATACGATTATCGATCCGCTGACAGAGTTGCCGAGAAGCGGTGCAGAGCAGTTGATCTACCAGGCGGTGGAGGCCGAGCTGCTGGAGCTGTTGGCGGAGCACGTCGAGCGACGGACAGAGGATGGCAAGGTGGGTGTGGTGCGTAATGGTCACCTGCCAGCCCGTAAACTGCAGACAGGATTAGGGCCGGTCACGGTCAAGATCCCCAAAATACGAGCGAAGACCGGCGAGCCGGTGACGTTCCGATCAGCTCTGGTGCCGCCGTATGTACGCAAGACGAAGTCACTGGAAGCGGCGCTGGCGTGGCTCTACCTGAAGGGGATTTCCAGTGGAGAGATGGGTGAAGCCCTGAAAGTGCTGGTGGTTCCGGATGCAACAGGCTTGTCGGCCGGCAGGGTATCGCGTCTGAAGCAAGTCTGGGCAGAAGAATATCGGAGCTGGTGCGAGGAGCGCCTGGATAAGGGCCATTGGGTGTATGTGTGGGCAGACGGTATCTACAGCGGACAGAGAGCAGAGCAGACGAAGCTGTGTGCCCTGGTGGTGATCGGCGTGAATGAGCGTGGTGAGAAGCATTTTCTGGCAATTGAGGATGGTGTACGGGAGTCCACACAGAGCTGGCGGGAGGTACTGTTGAAACTGAAGTCACGCGGACTGACCCCGCCAAAATTGGCGATCGGTGACGGTGCCATGGGATTCCGGGCTGCACTGGAGGAAGTGTATCCGGAGACGCGCCAGCAGCGCTGCTGGATGCACAAGACCATGAACGTGCTGAACTGCCTGCCAAGGTCAGCTCAGCCGAAAGCGAAGCAGGCACTGCATAACATCTGGCAGTCGGAGACCCAGGCCGATGCGGAAAAGGCCTTTGATCTGTTTATCAAAACGTATGAGCCAAAGTATCCGAAGGCTGCCATCTGTCTGCACAAAGACCGAGAGGAACTGATGGCTTTCTATCAATTTCCTGCGCAGCACTGGCAGAGCATTCGAACCAGCAATCCGATTGAATCCACCTTCGGGACAATCCGTCATCGAACCAGGCGTTCCAAGGGCTGCCTATCGCGTGACGGCATGCTACACATGATGTTCAAACTCGGCCTGTGTGCCGTGAAGAAGTGGAGACGATTACGGGGTTTCGATTACCTGGCGAAGGTGATAACCGGAATCAAATTTAAAGAGGGTGTTGAGGTAGCAGGAGTCGATCAGGTCGCCGCTTGATTCAACTGGCTAAACACCAGATTTGACTATAACTCGGGAAACTCTCTCATCGGAGAGTAGAGAGAGTGAGTCAGGCATTTGCCGATACCCTCAATCTCGTTAATCATAAATTTGTAGGTTTTTGACAGAAACTTATGGGCTTGTTTATACCCTAGAGCTAGGTTGCTCCAATCATCGCCCTCACTCGGCAACATAACCACATTCATCAACCAGGATGTAATAGAACACCAAGCACCCTCCCCTGGTACTCTTGAAAACCTAATGCCTGAACCTTGATTGCCGGGTTTAGAATTGGGATCTCCTGCATCTTTTCCTAGTGTATCTTGTTGAATGTCTGTTCCAGTATATCTGCTACTGCTTGGGGTGTTGCGACCATTTCTCAGTATTTAAAGCTAAAGCCTTGTACTAAAGTGCATGGTTTAACCAGCGGACCAGGACAATAAAATGGGTCTGAACACAAGACGTGATTCCAGGGCAGGATAAGCCTAGTACAGGGGAAATTCCTGAATTTAACTCCGGCCGGAGAAGCAAAAAGCCCCGGGCACTCTCATCTGCGCCCGGGACCTGGAGATAATGGAAAAGCCGAAAGATCTGGCCTGCTCAGTCCTTGAGCCCGCCGCCCTAAGACTCCGTCAGAAGTTCCACCGGAGTCCTGCAGTGCCACTGTACTGAGTATGGGGTTTTCCCCTTAAATCCTTCGCAACACCGATCTCACCAAAGAATATCAGACGATCATCATCGGTCAGCAGTTGAACGCCAAACCGCCCCTCAATGCGGGTTCTGTTTACTCGCATTTTGTTCACCTGCATCCCTACACTGGTCCCTGAGGCATTAAGGCTGCCCGGTCGGTCAAAGTCATGTACAAGGTTGGTAAGAACATAACCGGTCAGACCATTGCCCCCCTGAGACTTCAGCCTGCCACCCTCCAACGCAAGACCAAGCCGGCCCGTCAACGCTTTTTTCTCCTCCCAGGTCACCACAACACCTCTGCTATCAGTGATAATCATCAAGCTCCAGGCCATGCCACGCAAGCTGCGCCTGGGGGACAAGACGCGTGCCGCCAATAAAATCAAATCGATGCCCGCCCTCAACACTTATCGACCAAGTCAGTGCGTCCAGAGAACCTTTACCGCCAGTATAACCTGTCACATCGATGTCATAGGCCGTCAACTGGCCAACCAGACCGCCATAAAAGCCATCTTGGCTGTACCAGATCAACGACGCACCGCCACCATAGCTACTGGTATCCGCGCTGGAAAGCCGTTCACCCATGGCATTGTCAACATCCAGATCAAGACGCTTGTAATGACCGAACACGCCCGCCGTCAGCACCGGCAAGCAGTTCATGGTCATAACCAAGCTGAATCATGGACTGCCTATAGTCAAGACTGGTATTTGCACTGTCAGCACCAAATGTCACACCCGCATCGACTGAGGTTTTTAAATATCTACTGCGCATCCATAAGCCGGAACCCGACTGGCTCGCCGTGCCATCCATGTCTAACAGTTGCCCTCGTCGACCCCGCTGCCACAGCGTATCTGTCTCCTCACGCAGCACAACCTGAAGCGCACTGTAACCATAAAGCTGGGCCTGAAGTCCCGCTGATTTCTTCAGCGATTGCAGATACCAGTTCTGATTATCCGCCTGAACAAGATCATATTCATATGCGCCGGCAACAGCCGGGGCGCCAAGCACGAATGCACTTGAAGCGGAATAGCCTGCATCCAGCACTTCGATAACCAGGATACCGTCTGTCTTTCCCCGGCCGGTCAACCCACCAGCGCCTCCGGCATTGGCAACGATAACTTTTGTCGGGCCACCACTGCCTACCTCCGTCCTGTCAACAACCAGGACGTCAGTGGTATCCACCACGCCATCATCCAGAACCGTATCAACCCGCAGTTCTCCTCCATCGGCCCGGAATATTCCGCCGCCACTATTACCGGCGGTAGCGCCACCGGTGATCACCAGTACATCGCCGGCAACCGCGCCCGTACCACCCGTCTCCGCATCCTGCATGGTGATCACGCCAGCATTGACAAAGGTATTTAAATTAACAAAATGAGCCTGCTCAATACCCTGTTCGGTGATCGACAATCTGGCCGAGCCTGCGGAAAAGTACTCTTTAACAGACGTAGTATCCCAGTCTGTTGGCGCTGTATCATCGTCAACCTCCGACGATAGCCCACTCATATCCTCAACCGTCAGCAGACGAACCATCCCGGTCGCCGTATTGGTGAAAGTGTCGCTGCCGGTACCAAAGTCGTTGACGGCCACACTCTCTTTGTCACGGATATGGTCGCCATCTGTATCGGCAAAGCTACGCACATTGAACGAATTGGAAGAGCTATTGGTAAATGTATCATCACCACCACCAAGCGTCACAAAGCCAATGATAGTACCCGTATTGGTAATCGCTGCCGCCCCGTCTGCATCGATGATAGCCCGATCACTCAAGGCACTGAGAGTACTGCCAGACTGGATATCTATCGTGCCGCCACCCTGGCTATCTGTACCTCGTCCACCCAGAATCGTGCCACCCGTGATTTTCACGCTAAAGTGGTCGTTTTGCCCCCGCCCCAGTACCCGCAGACCATCAGAATCTAAACCAATGGCGGTGATATCTGCCGCTGAAGTGATGTTAATCGTGCCCGTACCATTGTGTGCAGCATAAATACCGTGGGCATTATCACCCGTCGATTTCACGATAATACGCACATTACCAGCAAAGCTCCCATCATCATACACATGCACACCATGCTCCCCGCTTGCACCCGTTACGGACACACTGCCATGCTGATTAATGATCATGTCATTACGACTCTGAACTGTCCTCGTGATAACCAAACCAGTTGTATTTTAACGAACGGTACTGCCGGACTCTTGAGTAATTGTTACTGCTCCGCTACCACCCTGTACATCCAGCGTTACCAATTTATCAATTATTGATCCTGTCAACAATTTCATGGTGTTTACGGGGGTACTATGTCGTTGATGCTGAGTCACGGGGTTGGAATCTTTATTAACGGTTCCGGCTGTTGTACACGCAGCCCATGCTTTGCCTGCACCGCCTGTGATGATATCCGGCAGTATCGAGCCGGAAACAAACAGACCAATGCCAAGTACTGTGCGGGAGAGTAATGATGACGAAACGGACACAACATGCCCGGTACCTAACACAGGGCCTGCGATACTACTTTTGAATCTTGCACTGAGCATGCTTCGCAGAACGCTGTTTTCGGTATGAGTTACATGCGCATTGATTGCTATTGTGTTGCTCTTCCCTCGACGCCTGCAGTTTGCATGCAACTCGAATAAACCGTATTTTTCGACCTTTACCATCTGCCTTGAGGTATAGTCATTTCTGGTGTATGAGGAATTAAAGTAGTATATCCTGTTGGAAGGAAAAGATCCTAGCCGATCACCAACCAACAAGAGTACGCTACATGAAGAATGATAATATTGTCGGGCTGAATAGGCCAGCGCGAGATGTCCTTTCTGAGCTTTTACATACCGGAGCCCAGCAACTATTAGCCCAAGCCATAGAGGCGGAAGTCGCCACCCTGTTAGCACAATACCAAGGGTTGCTGAGAGAATCAGGCTTACAAGGTGTTGTGCGCAATGGGCACCTGCCGGAACGTATGATCCAAACAGGGCTTGGTGATATTGGGGTCAAGGTTCCCAAAGTAAGAGATCGTACCGGGCAAGGCATCAAGTTTAACAGCGGTTTGGTGCCACCGTACTTGAAGCGAGCGAAGACCATTGAAGAGCTGCTGCCCTGGTTGTACTTGAAAGGCATCTCTACAGGCGACTTCAGGGACGCACTGGCAGGTTTGCTTGGCGCTGATGCCAAAGGTTTGTCCTCCAATACCATAAGCCGCCTCAAGCAAACTTGGGAAAGCGAATATGGTCAGTGGCGTAAGCGCGATTTATCAAAGCGGCGCTATGTGTACATTTGGGCCGACGGTGTTTATTGCAACGTAAGGCAAGACGACAAGCTTTGCTTGCTGGTGATCATGGGTTCCGACAGCACAGGTCGTAAGGAAGTCATTGGGCTTACGGATGGCTACCGTGAGTCAGAAGCGAGCTGGTTAGAGTTGTTAGAGCAGCTCACAGAACAAGGTTTTACGGTGCCGCCAGAGGTGGCCGTTGGTGACGGTGCACTAGGCTTCTGGAAGGCCATTACCAAGCATTGGCCAACGACGAAGCACCAGCGTTGTTGGGTGCACAAGACCGCCAATGTGCTCAACAAAGTGCCTAGGGCGATACAGCCTAAAGTCAAAGAGAATCTGCATGATATTTGGATGTCTGACTCTCGAACCAATGCCGAAAAAGCCTTTGATTTATGCTTGCGAAAATATGAGGATAAGTACCCGAAAGCGATGCATTGCTTACAAAAAGACCGAGACAAGATGCTGACTTTTTATGATTTTCCTGCGGAACACTGGGGGCATATACGAACCAGCAACCCGATTGAATCGGTGTTTGCCACAGTGCGGCTTAGAACCACGAGAACAAAGAACTGCGGTAGTCGATTAACGACGTTGGCCATGGCATTTAAGTTGATGCACACTGCACAAAAAAGATGGCACCGCTTAAGAGGCTATCAACTGCTCGCCGATGTAATTGAAGGTGTGCAATTTAAAGATGGGATCCGAGTTGAACAGGAAGCTGATTGATGGCTTATACACCAGATTTGACCATAGCTCCTGCTGAATCTCCTCCATGAAAAACTTGCCGATTAATATCAAAACATCTCCAATATGTGTCTCCTGCACAATTATGGTGATGTGAAAATTCAAAAACCAATGGACATCCAGGATGGTCTGAAAAATTGAAGTTTTTCAATTATTGAGTGGATCAGTTTGGTTCTGCTATCCATGCCAATATGGGCCTTCATGCCAAGGTACCATTGGTTGCCTTTGCGGGCTTTATGCATATCCAGATCAATACTCACGAACTTACCCATGGCACGTGAGCCATAAAGCGCTCCGCGGATCTTTAATTCGGTATTTTTCAAAAGCCTTGCTTGGCTTCTAACAGCCTCCAACGGGAAATCGGGTGATCCGCAGACCGATCGATGGTAGACGACTTCTAGAATTAATCTAGAGATACCTGGGTTTTATTTTTCGTATCAATTATCAATCATGATAAAACAGGAATATTAGTGACACCGACTATGCTTCTGAATTTTATGAGGACGTCAATGATTTATTTTGGGGCTGTCCCAGATTAAGTGGCTTTATCCAGTGATAGTTGAATGAGAAAAAGCAGGCTTAGTTGGTACGAGCAATCACGATTGCTTGAACTGCTTACTACAGATGCCACGGCACGAACGACAGCTCAGTTGGTGGATGTTAATGGGCAGCCTCTAAAAGCCTTCCAAAATCAGTAATAATAGCAACCAATTCAACCCACCATTGATAAAAAGCTATGCAACCGGGAGGGGTGATCATCAAGACCGATTTGAATTCTTTGAGCAACGGGGAGACTCGCGGCCAAAGCGGGAAAGGCGCGTAGACTAGGAGACTTTTCGGGTATTGTCGAGCTCAGTTTATAAAAGCAGTGATCCCAGTAGAGATGGGCGTCCACCTTACGGTATCGGAAACGTTCAAAAGTCCGAGCTCGAGTTGAGCACGTGTTTGCCCAGCAGGCCAACCAACTAGTGAGTGGCACCGGGCAAGTCAGGGCTGGAGTGAAGATGGGCATGATGAATCAGATGCACAACATGCATCGACTGGTGTAGCTGGCCGGATGAAACGAAGCATGGATATAGATGTTGCCTGAAAAATCCGCGAGGAGACACCAGATTTACCAGGGACTATTGGCCTTTGTCGGATTTTTAGAGGTCCCCTTAAGTTACAGGGGAGGATAGAAGTGCCGCCTGAATTCAAACTGAAAAGATGGTGAGTCAGAAAATTCATCTTTCCGAAAGTGGTACTTGCCAACAATCACACGTTAAAATACCCCTCCATACGGACAACAGTAGATCAAATGACCGAACTCTTTCAGCAACTGATGGCATGGATTGGCCTCCACCCCTACTGGGCAGGAGCCATCATATTTCTCGTTGCCATGGCGGAATCCCTGGCCGTCATCGGGCTGGTGGTGCCCGGCGTGGTGATCATGTTTGGTATCGGAACACTTATCTCCGGAGGCGCCATCGCCTTTTGGTCCGCCATGGCCTTGGCTGTGAGCGGTGCGGTGGCCGGTGATGGGCTCAGCTTCTGGCTGGGTCACCACTACCGGGAGCAGCTGACCGGCACCTGGCCATTCAACCGCTATCCGGCAAGCTTGGAACGAGGCATCACTTTTTTTCAAAAGTACGGTGGCAAAAGTATCGCCATTGGCCGGTTCTTCGGACCGGTGAGGGCGATCATTCCGCTGGTCGCCGGAATGATGGAGATGCAACCCAGCCGATTTATCCTGGCGAATGTCATCTCTGCTTTAATCTGGGCTCCGGCCTATCTGCTGCCAGGAATGGTGTTTGGCGCCTCTCTGGAGCTGGCGTCAGAAGTGGCATTGCGCCTAGTGACACTGATTCTGCTGCTGGCTGTGCTGATCTGGCTGGCCATGCTTATCGCCAAGTGGCTGTTTCGCTTCCTCCACCCACACACCTCAGCCTGGGTGCAGGGCATACTCCGCTGGAGCCAACTGCATCCATCCACTGGAGAGATCGCCGCAGCCCTTGCCGATCCCAATCACCCGGAAGGTCGCAGTCTCTCGATTCTGGCCAGCCTCCTCTTGCTGACTACCGTGCTTTTTGCTTTTCTTCTCGGAACAGTACCCGAAGGCAGCTTCTTCGCCATCGACAACGCCATACTCCAGGCACTGCAAAGCATCCGTACACCCTGGGCCGACCACCTGATGGTCTACCTGACCCGGCTCACCGATACCGGTACGGTCGCTGCGCTGATACTGGGTATACTGGGTTTCCTTGTCTGGCGCCGCCACTGGCGTACCGTCCTCTACTGGCTCGCTGCAGTCCTGTTCTGCGTACTAGCCAGCCCACTGCTGAAAATGGGTTTGCAGATCCCCCGTCCGGAGGTCGTTATGCACCCTCCCGGCAGTTACTCCTTCCCCAGTGGCCATACTCTGAAAGCGGTCGTCCTGTTCGGCTTCCTTTCGGTGATTATCGCCCGACCGATTTCTGTCCGCTGGCGCTGGCTCGCTTATGGCGTGGCAGGCCTGCTGGTAGCAGCCGTCAGCCTCTCCAGGCTCTATCTGGGCGTACACTGGTTCAGCGACGTGCTTGGCAGTATCGCCCTTGGCCTGGCCTGGGTGGCGGCGCTTGGCATGGCCTACCACCGGCATGCCCATGTGGAGACGCACTGGCGCAGTCTGACCATCACCGCAGCAGTGATTCTTATTCTGGCATTCAGTGTTGAAACAGGGCTTCATCACGAACGTAATTTCGCCCAATATAAACCGGCGGAATCATTGCAGGAGATAGCGGCTGATGGGTGGTGGGAGCGTAATGGAAGTGGTCTGCCGGATAAACGGGCCGATATCCGTTATCGTTATGAACACCCCTTGAACGTGCAATTTGCGGGCTCTCTTGGCTGGCTGGCAGATCAACTGAGCCATTCAGGCTGGCAACAGGCTGATTTGATCTCCTGGAAAAATCAGCTGCAGCGGCTCTCCCCAGGACTCCACCTCAACCAACTACCGGTACTACCGCAGGTTCACGACGGAAAACATGAGAGTCTGGTGTTGGCAAAAAGCCTGCCGGATGACCGTCGCCTGATCCTGCGACTCTGGCCATCCCATATCCGCCTGTCACCGTCAGAAGAGACACTGTGGATTGGGAATGTATCGGAACAGCGGCAGGTCCGAGTCATGAATATGATCTCTTATGCCAAAACCACCGCTAATTTTGAGGTGGCATTCCAATCCCTCTCCAGAGACCTTAATGGCTTTCCAGCCGGCCATATATCAAAAGGCAGGGATAGACTGTTGATCAGGGCAAAAGTCAATACATCTTCACTACTGCCCAAGAGTTTTCATACACCCAAGCCCTGACTTTCGCCCCAACGCTTTGCCAGGTCGCTGTCGATACCAAGATGATCGAGTACCCTGGAGACCATGAAATCAACCAGATCCTCGACTTTTTCCGGTCGATTATAAAACCCCGGACTGGCCGGCATGATGACAACCCCCAGACGGGCAAGTTTCAGCATATTCTCCAGGTGAACCGCTGATAGCGGAGTCTCCCTGACCATCAGGATCAGCTTGCGCTGCTCTTTTAGCATCACATCACCTGCCCGCTCAATCAGGTTATTGCTAGCCCCCATGGCAAGAGCTGAGAGGGTTCCTGTGGTGCAGGGTGCGATAATCATTGCATCCGGTGCATTGGATCCACTGGCCACCGGTGCGGTCCACTGCTCACGGCCAAACACCTGTAACTGCCCTTCAGCAGCAGCGTAACGCTCAGCAAGAAATGATGCTGCCTCTTTTGGTTGGGAGGGGACGGAGAATTCGTTCTCCATCGGGATCACCACTTGGCCCGCTTTGGAGATCATCAGATAGACCTGCCGGTTGGCCCGGAGCAGACACTCCAGCAGGCGTAAACCATAAGCGCTGCCGGAAGCCCCGGTAATCGCCAGGGAAATGGGTTTCGCAAAATCAGCCATATTGCATGTATCTCTGTTCCAGGATATCCAGTATCCGCTGGTGTATGTTTTCAAAATCATCGTTGCTCATTATCAGGATATGATCGCCTTCAACGGCTCCATTGGTCACCGTCTTAATTATGCCATCGACAGTATCAAACACTTCCGCCCGCTCTCCCAGGGATCTGAAGACACTGGGGGCATCCCATTTCAATGTTTCCGGGGAGTAGACCAGAACCTGATCTGCTGCCTCCAGAGCAGCAGGCAGTTCTGCAGCACTCACTCCCATCCGCATGGTGTTCGAACGCGGCTCCAGAACCGCGATGATTCGCCCCTCACCCACCTGGGCTCTTAATCCATTAAGGGTAGTACGAATAGCTGTCGGGTGATGGGCAAAATCATCATAAACCCGGACACCCTCTACCTCGCCACGCAACTCCATGCGCCGCTTAACATTTTTGAAACGTGCCAGCGCCTCAACAGCAACCTTACCCGGCACCCCCGCATGTCTGGCAGCGGCAATCGCTGCAAGCGCGTTGTTGATACTGTGGTCTCCGGTCAAATCCCAGTCGACAACGCCCTGGGATTCACCATCACAGAGCGGGGTAAATTTACTACCATCTGCAGCTAGGCGTTGAGCCTGCCAAAGACCGGGAGCATCCGCAGAAAAACGTTCAATGCCTGTCCAGCACCCCATCGCCAGCACTTCATCAATTGCCTCATCGACTGCCGGTGCAATGATCAATCCACTGGCGGGAATGGTGCGGACCAAGTGGTGGAACTGTTGCTGAATCATCGCCAAATCATCAAAGATATCGGCATGGTCAAACTCAAGATTATTCAACACCAGGGTACGTGGCCGGTAGTGTACAAACTTGGACCGCTTATCGAAAAAAGCGGTGTCATACTCATCCGCCTCAACGACAAAAAACGGTGTATCACCCAATCTCGCTGAAATCCCGAAGTTGCACGGCACACCGCCGATGAGAAATCCTGGTGAAAGACCGGCATCCTCAAGAATCCACGCCAGCAGACTGGCAGTACTGGTTTTGCCGTGGGTACCGGCCACCGCCAACACCCAGCGCCCCTGGAGGACGTGCTCAGCCAGCCACTGCGGACCGGAAGTATAGGACAGCCCGGCATCCAGCATATACTCTACCGCCGGGTTCCCCCGGGACATGGCATTGCCCACGACCACACAGTCCGGTGCAGGTTTCAGATGCGCGGGGTCATAACCCTGCATAAGCTCTATCCCAGCCTCCTGCAACTGTGTGCTCATGGGAGGATAGACATTGGCATCGGAGCCACTTACCTGATGGCCCATTGCCCTTGCGAGCAGTGCAATGCCACCCATGAAGGTCCCGCAGATCCCCAGAATATGGATATGCATCTTAAGCCCCGGTCGGAAACAGGCCCTGGACGAGCCAGTTGATGAGGAGAAAATAGCCGATAGCCAGCATCAATCCACGGCCAAAACGCATATCAAACGTGTGGCGCAGAATATGGGCAATAATCACTAGTGACCAGATCATCAGCACCAGATAGAAGAGTACGCCCAGCTCTCCGATCAGTGAGTCGGCTGGATCGCTGCCCATCAGTAACTGCAACGGCATGGTAATCAGATTAATCAAAACCCCGGAACCAAACAGCGCCGTGGTGGATTGGAAGAACCGCTGCTGTTTCTTCAGCAGGAAAAGAGCCAATCGCAAGATCAGGGCAATCAATGCCAAGTCTAAAAACTGGGCCAGCAGTGCCGGCGCCAAGGCACCGACACTTCCGACGATAACAATCGTCCCCGAAATCAGCCCGAAGAGGGCTGTAAGCAGAAACAAAAAAGCCGATGCAGGCAGATCTTGAGGAGTCGCCCGCAACAGGCAGATATCAACGAACAGATTGAGTAGTCTTTTCACAATAGTTATCAGTTAAAAAATCAGCGCAGATCATAACCCGTGAAGGCAGTTTATTTCTAACCTGTGGCTAAAACGGTAGTAAGTCGTCAAAAAGTCCTAACCGATCAGTTTGGATGCAACGATAGATATTGAATAGCGTGTCCTTTGTAGTGATAGAGCCACACTGCTATTCTTCCAGCTTTTGCGCAATTGGAAATGAATATGCAGGAACTCCATGTAGAGACAGCCGAACAGCTGACCCGGCTCTGTGAGCTTATCAGCGGCAGTCAGTGGCTGGCTCTGGATACCGAGTTCGTGCGGGAAAAGAGCTACTATCCCAATTTCTGCCTATTACAGGTCAGTAATGGAGAGGTCGCTGCCAGTGTGGACCCTCTCTCGCTGGATGAGCTGTCTCCCCTGCTGGATATTATCTACGACCCCAAGGTGATCAAAATATTTCACGCGGGCAGGCAGGACCTGGAGATTTTTCACGACCTGTGGAGCAAACTGCCAACGCCCCTCTTCGACACCCAACTGGCCGCCACCCTCCTGGGGCTGGGGGATCAGGTGGGATATGGCAATCTGGTGAAACAGTTGTTGGGCATCCAGCTGGAGAAAGGTCATGCCCGCACCGACTGGTCGAGGCGCCCACTACAACAGGATCAGCTGCGCTACGCACTGGATGACGTTATCTATCTGGGTGAAATCTATCTCAAGCTGGAAGCCAGTCTGCGCAAACTGGGGCGGGAAAGCTGGCTGGTGGAGGACTTTGAGATGCTCGCCTCTCCTGACACCTATATTATCTCCCCGGATAAAGCATGGCAGCGGATAAAGGGACGCCAATACCTCAAAGGCGTGCAGCTTGCGGTACTTCAAACCCTGGCTGGCTGGCGGGAGAGTGAGGCCCAGAGAGCGAACAAACCAAAACGCTGGATACTCAAAGATGAGGTACTGACAGAGCTATCGAAGCGACAGCCAAAAGATATCAAACAGCTGGAACGGATTCGCGGGCTGGAGACAGGTACGATAGGCCACAAAGGCGACACCCTGTTGAAGCTGATCAGCGATGCACGTCAATTGCCAAAAGAGCAGTGGCCCGAGGAAAAACAGATCCCCCCGCGGCTTAATTCCAACCAGCAGGCCATCGCTGACCTGCTGGTGTGCAGCCTTCGGCTGCTGGCAAAAACGAACAACATTACTCATACCGCGCTGGCCACCCGCAAGGAGCTTGAAAAAATGGTCACAGGTGCACGTGATCTTGAAATTCTCCATGGCTGGCGCCGGGCCCTGGCGGGGGATGACCTGTTGAAAGTACTTGAGGGGAAGTTATTGCCGGTAATCAAGGATGGCAGGATTGAGCTGGAGCAGAGGGACAGCGCATAATAACAAATAGAGGACTCTCCCCTTATCCATTACCTGCCCTCTTACCAAGACGCATTTATCAGCTTTTCAGTTATCAGATTCAAGCTTCTTTCTGTCTGCTTTGGTGAGTTTACCTACTACCAGATCATATGATCCTCTGGCCAGGTCATTTATCATCTCCTCCGACAGCTCTCCATTTAGTGAAATTGTAATCCAATGCTGTTTATTCATGTGGTAGCCGGGGATTACTGATTCGAATTCGCTAACCAGGACCTCTCCATCAGCAGGAGGACATTTTAACGTTACCCGTGGAACTTCCTCTTTTTGAGAAACAAGCGCGAACATTTTACCCATGACCTTAAATACCAAGGCTTCAGGACCAAATGGGTAGCTTCCCTCTGAACTTTTAAATTTTGAGAGATACGCTTCAATATTTTCTGCTTTCATTGGAAACCTCCAGGTTGTTTAAAGTACACATAACACTGCCAACACCTGTTAGTGACCTTCCCCCCATCTTAATACCAAGACTTGGGTGAGATAATTCATTCTAAGCGGCCCTATTCACAAAGGCCACAGGTGACAAATAATTTAATGCGCTATGAGGCCGCACGTGATTGTAGTGCTCTCGCCATTGATCAATTTCATGTCTAGCGTCATCAATGGACCTGAACCAATGCTGATTTAAGCATTCATTTCTGAATTTACCGTTTAAGCTTTCTACAAACGCATTCTGAGTAGGCTAGCCTGGCTGAATAAAACCTAGCTTAACGCCACTTTCTTTTTGCCAGTAGAACATCGCCTTGCTAGTAAACTCAGTACCGTTGTCGCAGATTATTTGATCCAGAGCGCTCCTTAGCTCAATCACCTGAGTTAAAAAACGAGCGACCTGGTGACCATTGATCGAGAAGTCAGAGAGCTGGCCAATAACTTCTCTTGAGTAATCATCAATCACATTAAATACTCGAAAGCGGCGACCATTAGCCAACTGATCACTGACAAAATCCATTGACCAGCGTATGTTTTTACCAATGGGCACAATCATTGGCATTCTTGGTCGTATTATCTTCTTGCGTTTTTTAGTCCTCACTTGAAGACCTTCTTCGTTATAGACTCGGTAGGTCCGCTTCTTGTTTTTCACAAGCCTCTCACCTCTCAGGAGGCCATGTAAAAACAAATAACCATAACTCGGATGCTTCTTTGCTAACTCAAGTAACCGTTTGCGTAGAGGCTCATCTTTTCCCCATTGAGTAACGTACCGAAAAGCGGTTCTACTTAAGCCTACTAATTGGCAAGCTCTACGCTCACTTAATTTGAACCGCGACTTAAGGTAGCTCACGATTTGTTTTCTATCAGCAGGCTTTACCACTTTTTTGAGAGCACATCCTTCATCGCCTCAGCTCCAAGCATTTTCTCGGCAAGTAACTTCTTAAGCTTGTTGTTTTCGCTTTCAAGCTCTTTGAGCCGTTTGGCTTCTGAGACATCCATCCCGGCGTATTTGCTTCGCCAGTTATAAAAGCACCCGGTTGAAATGCCGAACTGACGACAAATGTCATCAACTTTTACCCCTGACTCATGCTGCTTGATGGCACCAATAATTTGCTCTTCTCTGTAACGCTTCTTCTTCATCTTGAGATCTCCTAATACACAGACTAATTGGAAATCTCATCCTTGTCATGGCTCTATTTCTGGGGGAAAGGTCAGTGCGTAAGCGCTTATCAGATTTAATTTTTATCAACTTTTGACCATTTACGGATCAACGCGATTTCATCTTCTTCTATCCCTATCGATTCAAGAAAATCCTGATGAACTTCAGGAGAGGTTTTTTCAAACTCAACATGCCATTTTTTCATCCTCTCTTCATTCAATCCCGCCGCTTCCAGCAAGGATACCCATATCTCTTTCGTGATAACTCTGGCACCTCTTCTGGAGGTTTCATTTTCCAGTATTTTAAGAATTACTTTCTGCTGATCTCTAAATCTCCTGTTATTTCGCTATTGATCAAAAACAGTCTGTGTTCGAGGGATTTATTTAGCTCATCACCTTCCTTATCAAGAAGTAAAGAGATGGCATCCAGTGATAACCCGGCATTGCGGAACAGTGATATTTTGTCCATATTTTTCAGATCAATACGGAATAGAGTCTGTAATTTGACGTACTTCTACCACTGGGCGTTAAGATGCCGATAGAGTCATAATATAGACGCGTGCTTCTCGAAAGCGAATATTCTTTTGCCACTTGTCCAATAATAAACATCTAGTTTTCCACCGAATATGGAATTGACAGGGGTGATCGGCAAAAAGCGAGGGTGTAACGATTTCCGTGTAACTGCCCGGGTTAAATGTACTCCGCCAAGCGTTCTTCGAACTCAATCATAAATCTATTCAGTGCTGGTTTCCAATTGCGAATCGGCATGGTCCATTTTTTTGATGCTTGCTGCACCGTCAGGTACACCACTTTCATTGCCGAGTCGTCGGTCGGAAATAGCTTCCGTTTTTTAATTACCTTGTGAACCACGCTGTTCATTGACTCGATGGCATTGGTTGTATAGATTGCCCTGCGGATGTCCTCAGGGTAGCCAAACAGGGTATTAATATTGTGCCAGTGGCTACGCCACGAACGGCTGAGCTGGGGATATTTGTCGTCCCATCGGTTAGAGAAATTATCAAGTTCCAGTAGCGCTTCATCTTCGGTGACAGGCTTATATATTTTCTTCAGGTCTGCCGTCACTGCCTTGTAGTCTTTCCAGGGCACATACTTCATCGAGTTGCGCACCATGTAAACAATACAAAGCTGGATCTGAGTCTCGGGAAACGCTGTATCGATTGCGTCTGGAAAGCCCTTCAGGCCATCGACACAGGCTATCAGTATATCCTTCACGCCGCGATTCTGGAGCTCTGTGAGTACATTGAGCCAGAACTTGGCACCCTCATTCTCTGACAGCCAGAGCCCCAACAATTCCTTGTGGCCCTCCATGTTCACGCCCAGTGCCAGATAAATTGCCTTATTGATCACTTTCTTATCTTGCCGGATTTTTACGACAATACAATCCAGGTAAATAATGGGATAGACCGCATCCAGTGGCCTAGATGGCCATTCAATCACTTGTTCAATAACAGCGTCAGTCACTTTGGAAATCAAGGTGGCGGAAACATCAGCACCGTACATTTCTTTAACGGTCGTGACGATTTCTCGTGTTGTCATGCCCTGGGCATACAAGAAAATAATCTTGTTGTCCATGGAAGTAAATCGACGCGGGTGTTTTTTAACGAGCTTGGGCTCGAAACTCCCAGCTCTGTCGCGTGGTGTATCGAGCTCGAACTGGCCAGCTTCCGTTCGGTTAGTCTTACTGGCATAGCCGTTGCGGTTATTGGCAGCTGCGGACTGCTCGTGCCTTTCAAAGCCAAGATGATCATCTAACTCAGCGTTCAGTGCCGCTTCGATCGTAATCTTGGTTAGCATCTGCTGGAAGTCTTTGTGGTCGTCTTCCGTCTTGATATTTTTAGCGGCCGCATGAGCGATCGCCTGTAGTTCTTTCTTGTTCATAGTGCTTATCCTCACCCTTGTCTGGGTTTAATAATAGGCAGTTACACAGAATTCAGGACACCCTCTATCGGAAAGAACAGTGCTGCCAGCACACAGACTGGATCTGGCATATCGAGCGATCTCCGCACTCTGAAAACCGCGGAGCCGACGCAGTTGGATCTTCATTGGCCCGCCGTCCTGCGTCGTCTCAACAGCTGCCACGAAAGGGATTTTATTACGAGACCCTCGCCCACGCTTTCTCGCTTTCTCGGTTCCTCACCACCAATACAGGCATCATCCATCTCGATGCGACCAGCCAGTTTTTTTGACTCTGACGTTCCATCATCACCTGCATCAGTTTGTGCTTGAGCTTCCAGGCTGTATTGTAGTTCACACCAATTTCACGGGACAGTTGCAAGGCAGAAGTACTCTTTTTACGCTGAGTCAACAAATAGATGGCCAGAAACCACTTCTTCAACGGCAGCTTGGTGCCGTGAAAGATGGTGCCAGCAGTCAGGGAGCTTTGGTGGTGGCATTTGTGGCACTGATATACCTTACGGCTTTTGAGTTCACAACCTGTTGTGTTGCCACACTCAGGACATATATATCCGGTAGGCCAACGCAGTTGGTACAATGCTTGTTGGCATTACTCTTCAGAACCATGTTTTTCAATAAATTCGTGCAAACCAAAACCTTTTTGAAACTGCACTGTATTTTTCGGCATGATAGAAACCCCTCTGTGTTCAGTGGCTTCTATTATGCAATGACCACTGGCTCAATAGCTGAGCCTGGCAGGTAATCAGGTATTTTTATACCCCAATGACTTGCACTGCAGATTGGACGGAATGGCAAATGGCTTTTGACCGGTTAAGAAAACAGTGAAAACAATCGGTAAATCGGTTGTTATCTTTTTTTCCAGATGCGCCACCTGGCGTGTAGAAGAGTGAAAAAAAGCAGCAACAATGCAAATGAGACAACAAGCCAATTGCCAACCACGGCATAGGGCGTGCTGCCCGACATTGGAATGATTTCACCACTGAGCACATGCTGTTCAAAGGCCGGAGATTGGGCCAGCAATTCACCCTGAGGACCAATCAAGGCGGAAATCCCAGTATTGGTGGATCTCAGCATATAGCGCCCCGTCTCCAGCGACCGCATCCGGGCAATCTCCAGATGTTGGGGGGGTGCTAGGGAGTCGCCGAACCAGGCATCGTTGCTGGCATTGATCAGGAAGGCTGCCTGAGGCATGGCCTGGATCACCTCTTCACCAAACACATCTTCATAGCAGACGGAAATACCGGCAGGATAACCCACCACCTGTAACAAGGGTCTCTCTTTCTCCCCTGGAGTGAAATCCGACATGGGTATCTGCAACCAATCAATCAGTGGACGCAGCAGAAATTTCAGCGGCATAAACTCGCCAAAGGGAACAAGATGGCGCTTGTAGTAACTATCCCTGATCGCGCCAAGGCTTATCATGGCGTTGTAAAACTGACCGCTCTCCGAATTCCAGACCGGGATACCGATAAGTAACTCACTACCCTGCTCCACCGCCTCTGTGGAGAGTGGCTGTAACAGCGATTCTTCGATCAAGTGTGCAAAAGCGGGCACGGCCGTCTCCGGCCAGATAATAAGATCGCTCTCCCAGTTCGCCCGGGTCAGATCTGTGTAAAGTTTCAGCGTAGCTCTCCGGTTCTCGGGTCTCCACTTCGCCTCCTGCTCGATGTTGGCCTGAATCATACTGATTTTGATCGGCTCACCGGCAGGTCGAGTCCACTGGACATCTTTCAGTGGTATAGCCACGCCCCAGATCAGCAGCAGCACCGCAAAAGCGATCGCCTTGTGATAGCCTTTGCCCTTGAACAGCAGTACCAGAAAAGCGGCACTCAACAGCAACATCCAACTTACGCCGTAGACACCGGCCAGTGGTGCGTAGCCCGCCAGGGGAGAATTGATCTGTGAATATCCCAATACCAGCCAGGGAAAACCGGTGAAGAGCCAGCCACGCAGCCATTCACCAATAACCCAGAACAGTGGGAAAAACAGCACCAGTGCAAGAGCCGGCCCATATCGTTTGGCCATGTAACCCGCGCACCAGCCCACCAACCCATAGAGGAGAGCGACAGAAACCACAAACAACAGGGTAATAAAAATAGCCAGCAGCGTACCGACATTACCAAACTTGTCGATGCTGATATGCATCCAGAATACGCCGAAGCCCAGCAGTCCGGAGCCGTAGGCCCAGCCGAGAAAAAATGCCTGCCTGGGAGACGCATAAAGCCAGAGAAAAAACAGCAACGCGGGCCCCGACAGTGCTAGGAGATGGAGAGAGAATGGCGCAAACGAGGCGACCGTCATGGCACCTGAGACAAAGGCTATCAGCAGCAACCAACCACCCTGAAGAGAGTGGAGTCGGCGCTGCGGTTGTTCGAAGTCAGTTTGCAACATCCTCAGCCGTTGGAAGCAGCCTGATACTCAGCAGGTGAACACGCCGACTGTCGGCTCGCAGCACTTTAAACCTGAACTGTTTGATATCCACCTTCTCGCCACGTTTTGGCTGATGCCCCAGGGCATGAGTCACCAGGCCGGCAATGGTGTCGAATTCAGCATCGGAGAGATCGCAGCCAAAATAGTTATTGAACTCTTCGATAGGAGTGAAGGCTTTGGCGGTAAACTCCCGCTCACCCCGTTTGAGAATGGTGGTTCCTTCGTGGAAGTCATGCTCATCCTCTATTTCACCGACAATCTGCTCCAGCACATCCTCAATGGTAACGAAGCCCGCAGCAGCGCCAAATTCATCAACCACAATAGCCATGTGATTGCGGTTGGCACGAAATTCATTCAGCAGTACGTTCAGGCGCTTGCTTTCGGGAACAAAGACAGCCGCACGCAACAGGTCCAGTATGTCGAAACGGCGACGCCCTTTTGTGCAGTAGGCCAGCAGATCTTTTGCCAGCAAAATACCCATCACCTCGCCACGATCATCGCCAATGACCGGAAAGCGGGAATGGGAGGATTCTATCGCAACAGGCAATATCCGCTCCAATGGGTCGTCATGCTCTATCACCACCATGTTGGCACGGGGGATCATGATATCCCGGACCCTCAGCTCGGAAACCTGCAGTACACCCTCCATCATGGAGAGGGCTTCGGTGTCCATCAACGCCCTCTGCTTGGCGTCCCGCAGCAGCGCTATCAACTGATCCTTGTTTTCCGGGGGCATGCAAAATATCTGTTGCAGCTTTTTCAGCCAAGTATTACTCATCTCTTCTTTTCAGCCTGAATAGGGGTCCGGAAAACACAAACGGGAGAGGATCTCCACCTCCAGACATTCCATCTCATCGGCTTCCTTTTCATTCTGGTGGTCGTGGCCCTGAAGATGTAGCGCGCCATGAATCACCATGTGCGCCCAGTGGGCCTCGACACTCTTCTTCTGGGCAGAAGCTTCAGCCACCACCACCGGGGCGCAAATCACCAGATCTCCCAGCAGATCACTCTCCAACACTTGAGGGGCTTCAAAGGGGAAAGAGAGCACATTGGTCGGTCGGGCTTTACCCCGATACTCCCGATTGAGATCGCGACTCTCATCTTCATCCACTATTCTGATCACCAACTCCACCTGTTGATGGCGACTGTTCAGTGCAGCTTCTGTCCACTCCCGGAGTTTATCATCAGCCGGGAGATCGGCAGACCGGCTTTCCCGCTGGATCTCCAACTGCAACGTCATCAGGACTCCTTTTGGTCACCGAATGACTCGTAGGCATTGATAGTTTTCTGCACCAGGGAGTGACGCACAATATCCCGTACGCTGAAGAAGGTAAGACTGATTCCGTCCATCTGGCTCAGCACATCGGTAGCCTGATGCAACCCTGAAAGCTGGCCGCGGGGAAGATCCACCTGAGTCACATCGCCGGTAATCACGACTGTAGAACCAAACCCGATGCGGGTGAAGAACATCTTCATCTGCTCCGGCGTGATATTCTGGGCCTCGTACAGAATAATAAATGAGTCGTTCAGGGTACGCCCACGCATATAGACCAATGGAGCCACTTCGATGACATTCCGCTCAATCAGCTTGGCTACCCGTTCAAAACCCAGCATCTCAATAGAGGGCATCGTACAACGACCGATGGTAGGGGTTGATTTTCTGGGCCAGATCCCCTGGCAGAAACCCCAGTTTTTCACCCGCCTCCACGGCTAGCCGGACCTGATCCCGGTCCAGAGCATCCACGACACAAGCTACTGCAAAGTATGTCTTGCCGGTGCCCGCCAGCCCCACGCCAAAATTGATATCATGAGTGACTATTTTATGCAGGTACTCCTGCTGATTGATGCCACGGGGGCGTACCAATCCGCGCCCCTGGTGATCGGCATCATCTCTCAACAGCGCCCCAATGCCTGACTCGTGAAGAAACAGATATATCTTTTCAGAGGCGAGCACCTCATCCTTGGTTGCAGCGTACAGACTTTGCAACACCTCGCCACTGGCCCGCACTGATTCGGCTTCACCGATCAGATGAAAATGAGAACCCCGGTAGTTGATCTCGATGCCCAGGCGCCGCTCAATCTGTTTCAGGTGCTCATCCAACTGGCCGCAGAAATTGGCCTGTCGATGGTTGTCTTCCAGAGCGAGGGTAAGATCAAGGGAGCGTGGCTGGTCAGACATCATTACACCAGAGAAAACAGAAATCATTCATGAGTGTTGTGCCAAACGGGCTTCAAACAGCTCTCCCCGCAGGGAGTTTGGCAACGCCTCGGTAATTCTAACATCAATGAACTGGCCAATCAGGTTGCCAGGACCATCAAAATTCACCACTCTGTTATTTTCCGTCCGCCCCGCCAACTGATTCGAATCCTTGCGTGAGGTGCGCTCAACCAGCACCCGCTCAACGGTACCCACCATGCGGCGACTGATCTGCTGTGCCATTTCGTTAATCCGCTGCTGCAACCGCTCCAGACGCGCCTGTTTCACGCTGTGGGGCACATCATCCGCCATCTCTGCTGCGGGGGTACCTGGCCGTTGGCTGTAGATAAAGCTGAACGAGTGATCAAAGCCAACGGTTTCAATCAGCTCCATCGTGCGTTCAAAATCGCCTTCACTCTCACCGGGGAAGCCGATGATAAAATCGGATGACAAGCTGATATCAGGGCGCAACTCGCGCAGACGCCGAATCCTGGCCTTATAGTCAAAAGCAGTGTGTCCCCGCTTCATCAGCCCCAGAATACGGTCAGAACCGCTCTGCACCGGCAGATGCAGGTGATTCACCAGCTCCGGCACCTCGCCATAGACATCGATCAACCGATCAGAGAACTGCACCGGGTGGGAGGTGGTGAAGCGGATGCGGTCAATCCCGTCGACGGCCGCCACATACGGAATCAGCAGGGCAAGATCCGCAATCTCTCCGTCGTGCATGGGACCACGATAAGCGTTGACGTTCTGCCCCAGCAGATTGATTTCCCGCACACCCTGCCCTGCCAGGGAAGCCACTTCGGCAATAACATCGTCAAATGGGCGGCTGATCTCTTCTCCACGGGTATAGGGCACGACACAGAAAGTACAATACTTGGAACACCCCTCCATGATGGAGACAAAGGCGGTCGGACCTTCAGAACGCGGTTCCGGCAGGCGGTCAAATTTTTCAATTTCAGGAAAGGAGATATCCACTACCGGCTGATGCTCCCGGCGGACACTGTCCAGCATCTCCGGCAGACGATGCAGGGTCTGCGGACCAAACACCAGATCAACATACGGGGCACGTTGGCGAATGGCATCCCCTTCCTGACTGGCAACACATCCACCGACCCCGATAACCAACTCAGGACGCTTCTCTTTCCAGGTACGCCAGCGCCCCAACTGGGAGAACACCTTCTCCTGCGCCTTCTCTCTGATAGAGCAGGTATTGAGCAGCAGGAGATCAGCCTCTTCCGGATGATCGGTCAATTCAAAGCCATGAGATTCATTGAGCAGATCCGACATCTTTGCAGAGTCGTACTCATTCATCTGACAGCCAAAAGTTTTAATATAAAGTTTGCCGTACATGGACGATATGGAAATTGCCAAAAGGCGCAGTAGCCTACATTCTATATTAGCTCTTTTCCAGCAATCTTTGAGCTTACTGGGAATTTATCTGGTGGATTCAAGTTGTAAGTGCATCATCTGTGCTCTTCAGAAAGAGGATGTATTCAGCTCCAAAGTGCATCACCTGGATGACTAAAACAAAGATGATCTGAATGCTTGGTAAAATGAGGTTGTGAAGTCTCATTTACACAGTGAGAAGCACAAATCATGTCATATCATCATATGGAAACCTCTAAAAACCTTCCCAAATCAGCGATAAGCTAGTAACCAATTCAACCAACCATTGATAAAAGCCATGCAACCAAGTTTTTTTGATCATCAAGACCAACTTGAACTCCTTGAGCAATTGGGAGACCCGCTGCCAAAGCTGGAAAAGACCGTAGACTAGAAGGCTTTTCGGGTATTGTTGGCTCAGTTTGTAAAAACAGTGATCCCGGTAAAGGTGGGCGTCCACCTTACAATGCGGTACTGATGTTCAGTGATAACAAACCCCGCCAGAAGGATGTTGAAACCCACTGGACCATGAAGCATGGCGAAACCCACTATGGGTACAAAAGCCACATCAGCATAAACCGGAAGCACAAGGTCATTCGCAAGTACGCCATCACATCAGCTGAAGTTCATGATAGCCAGATCTTCAAGGAACTGCTGGATGAGAACAACAATAATGGCAGTATCTGAGCCAATTCTGCTTACCGCAGTATAAAATGGGAAGCCGCTTTACCGGGGTGCGCATTACCGCAGTCACATTCATCGCAAATCGACACGCAAACGCCCTTTGAATGAACGGGAGCAAGAGGCAAACCGAAAACGATCAAGAGTTCGGGCTCGAGTTGAGCACGTGTTTGCCCAGCAGGCCAATCAACTAGTGCGTAGCATCGGGCAAGCCAGCGTCGGCGTGAAGGTTGGTATGAATTTGGTGTACAACATACGTCGATTGGTGTGGCTGGCCGGATGAAGCGAGGTATAGATATGGATGTTGCCAAAAAAACGAGTGTGAAGATGCCGGACTCTCCTGATTTGCTAGAGACTATCGGACTTTGTTAGGTTTTTAGAGGTTCCTTATTAATATTCTACAGCGCGTCCATCTGGCAACCCGATGGCCCTACGAAATGCTGAAGATAAGGATCTTCACTGGATTATGAAGAATAGTCTCTAAAAATTCTTGTTTTCTGATCAAGTATCCAATATAGTGCCGGCATTGCAGTGTTCTTGTAGTTTTTCGGCAGCTCCTTCGTAGTTCGTGGCAGATTCTTCCGTAACCGCTCGACAAGCGTCTGCATATACATCAAGTTCAATTATATATTTTAAGGTAACCGGTATGGCTACAGGTACAGTTAAGTGGTTCAGTGACGAAAAAGGCTTCGGCTTCATCACACCTTCCGATGGCACTAAGGACGTATTCGTTCATCACAGTGCTATCCAGGGTAATGGCTTCAAGTCATTGGCTGAAGGACAGACAGTATCCTTCGACGTTGAGCAGGGTCAGAAAGGCCCCAGCGCAACTAACGTCGTACCTCAGTAAATCTGAGCTCCAGGTATTAACCACCCGAGGAAAAGCCCCGCTATATAGCGGGGCTTTTTTGTCTCCACTCTGCCAACGTCCTCACTGAGTCTGGTTCGTGTATGCACCTTCCCACCAAGATAGCGAAGTAAGGGCTTACAATATAGGACAATTCGGCTTAAGGAACCTCTAAAAACCTAACAAAGTCCGATAGTCTCTAGCAAATATGGAAAGCCCGGACTCTTGATCGTTTTCGATTTGCCTCTTGCTCCCGTTCATTCAAAGGGCATTTGCGTATCGACTTGCAATGAATATGACGGCGGTAATGCGCCCCCCCCTCGGTAAAATGATGTCCTGTTCTACACGGCGGTAAGCAGAATCAGCCCAGACGCTCCCATTACTCTTGTTCTCATCCAGCCGTTCCTCAAAGACTTGGCTATCATGAACTTCAGCTGATGTGATGGCGTACTTGCGAATGACCTTGTGCTTCCGGTTTATGCTGATGTGGCTTTTGTACTCATAGTGGGTTTCGCCATACTTCATGGTCCAGTGGGCTTCAACATTCTTCTGGTGGCGTTTGTTATCACTCCATGTCTCAGGGCTGCCCCCATTTTTGATTTGCCTATTTTCCTCTCGCGTATTGCGTTGCCTGGGTACTGGAGCGATAGCGGCATCTACAATCTGTCCCTTGCGAGCACTGAAGCCTGCTGCATCAATCTGGATCAACAGCTCTGAAAAAAGTTTATCAACAAGGCCCCGTTCTTTCAGGTGCCCACGATACACCCAAACCGCTTTGGCATCGGGTACCTTACCCTTCCCGGGCTCAGCCCAAGAAAACGACAAAAGCTATAGCGATCCCGAATTTGGAACCCTGTTTGATCATCGGGAAAATTGAATAAATGCTGTAGGACCAATACCTTGAACATCAGTACCACATCGTAAAGTGGACGCCCGCCTTTACAGGGACCACTGTTTTTATAAACTGAGCCCAACAATACCCGAAAAGCCTTCTAGTCTACGGTCTTTTCCAGCCTTGGCAGCGGGACTCCCAATTGCTCAAGAAGTTCAAGCTGGTCTTGATGATCAAAAAACTCGGTTGCATGGCTTTCATCAATGGTTGGTTGAGTTGGTTACTACTTTATCGCCGATTTTGGAAGATTCTTAGAGACTCCCTTAAGCTAGTGTCTCACTTCTTCCTGTCGAGGCTTGCGCCGCCGAATCTGCAAGCCAACCCGGATGCCCTTGAGCAACTGCGGGATATCTCTTTATTCCAGACGTATAGCCACAACGGAAAAATACTCCGATGATGAGGCGCTGCTACGGCAGTCAGGCTCAACGGCGGTGTTTAATATTTACACTGAAGCCCGTGGTGCCAGTTTTGCGGAACGCTTTGAAGCGCAAAACTACATTTAAAGAAATCAAAGAAACAGAGCCGCTATAATTTGGGAAGCATGATTTTGCTCATCTCTCATTGAGAGTGGCTGAATAGGATTTTATCAACGATTTGAAGCGTCTCTTTTTACAAGGTGCAACAGATAGCTTTTCGGCATAATGATCAGGATATTTCCCGCTAACACCAATGCCACACCCGAGGCTGAGCTCATTGTCCACTGATAGCCTTCAAACAGGGTTGAAATTCCTAGGGCGACCAATGGAAACAGAACCATGGCGTAGGCGGCTTTTTCCGGGCCGATACGGCCCAGCAATGTAAGGTAGCTGCCAAAGGCGAGTACCGAGCCAAAAAGTGCTAGGTAGAAAAGTGACACACTGTAACCCAGTGAGTCGTCATAATTGAACGGAACACTCTGCAGTATGGCAGTCATGGCCAATATTAGGGCACCATAGGTCATGCCAAAAGCGTTAGTCTGAATGACCGGTAGTTTTTGCTGCTGATTATGTGCAGATATGATGTTTCCCAGCGAAGCGATAAATGTCCCCAGCAGGGTTAATCCCACGCCTGTCAGTGATGCCGTATTACTTTGAAGATTGGTTAGCTCCGGGCTGAAAATGAGTGCTATACCAACCAATCCAAGCAGAGCACCGGTGACCATCAATGGACTAACCGGTTTTCGGAAGAAAAGAGCGCTGTTGGCGATATTCATCAGAACAATTGTGGAGAAAATCACCGCTATCAGTCCACTGGTAAGCTCTGAGGTGGCCCAGTAGATAACCAGATAGTTCAGGCAAAACAGTAGCAATCCCTGAAGCGCCATCCACAGATGCTGCTGTGGGCTGAAGCGTAGTGGTAACCCGCGAAACAGGCACCAGGCAAACAGAATCAACGCAGCCAATGCAAAACGATAAGCAATGGAAAGCTCTGGATTCACCCCTCCAAGCTGGAACTTGATGGCAAAAAAGGTCGAACCCCAGATAAAGACAGCAGAGAAATAGAGGCTGATTGAGTGTGTAAGCATGGATAATTCCAATCGACAGTTACTGATCTGTGAAGGGAGTGTTATACGCCATTATTAATTATTAAAGAAACTAATTATTTTGATGCTATTCATTTGCTATTCTGAGAGAATCATCAATCTTGAGATGGACTGCTAATTTCCCAGTGAAGAGGATATTTGATGTGTATTCAGCTGTTGTGTGGAGGTAGATTGCATTGGCAAATCGCTCTTTGTTGCGGGAACGAGGCTGTCCTGTAATTCTATGTAACTGCCTGTTATTAAACCCAAACATAGGGAGAGGATAGGCAGATAATCGACAAGAAAGAGCTCCAGGCGATAGCCCAAGCGGCCGCTAAAAACATCAAAACTGAAGAAGATCTCAACGAGTTTCGGCAAATGCAGCCCAGAATCACGGTCGATGCAGCACTCAATGCTGAACTGGCTGATCATCTTGGCTTTGCCAAGCATCAACAATCCGAAGCGAGTAATAGCCGCAACGGCACGACCAGCAAGACCTTGCAAACGGAAGATGGCCAGTTTGAACTGGATACCCCGCGAGATAGAGCGGGCAGCTTTGAACCTCAGCTAGTTAAGAAGCACCAGCGTCGATTTACCTCAATGGATGACAAGATCCTCTTCTTGTATGCCCAAGGTATGACAACCCGCGAAATCGTCACGACATTCAAGGAGATGTATGGGGCCGATGTCTCTGCCACACTCATATCCAAAGTCACTGATGCAGTTATCGAACAGGTTGTTGAATGGCAATCTCGCCCCCTGGATGCGATTTATCCTATTGTTTATCTGGACTGCATTGTCGTTAAAATCAGGCAAGACAAGAAAGTGGTCAACAAAGCGATTTACCTCGCTCTGGGCGTTAACCTGGAAGGCCACAAGGAATTATTGGGGATGTGGCTATCGGAGAATGAGGGGGCCAAATTCTGGCTGAACGTGTTGACAGAGCTTCAGAATCGCGGTGTGAAGGATATTTTGATTGCCTGTGTCGATGGCTTAAAAGGCTTTCCTGATGCCATCAACACGGCTTTCCCGAATATCCAGCTCTATAATTGTGCATATGCTACGGAACTCGATGAAGTAGCTGCCCTGGAAAGACTACAAGCCTGTGGCGGCTGATTTGAAAAAGAGTTACCAGTCCATCACCGAGGAAGAAGCTTTACCGGCGCAGGGTAAATTCTCTGACCGATGGGACAACAAACACCCCCGGATGAGCCGCTCCTGGAGTGCCCATTGGTAGAATCTCAACACGCTGTTCAACTACCCGGAGGACATACGAAAGGTGATCTACACGACCAACGCCACTGAGTCACTGAGTCACTGAGTCACTGAGTCACTGAACAGCGTCATTCGCAAAGTGATCAAAAAGCGGAAGTTGTTTCCAACCGATGACTCGGCAAAGAAGGTAATCTATCTGGCAATCCAGGCCGCATCGAAAAAGTGGACAACGCCGATCCGTCATTGGGAACCAGCACTGAATGGATTTATCATTGAGTTCGAAGAACGCTTGGCGGAATATATTTAACCCGGGCAGTTACACAGAAAACTTTACAGGCTCGCGGAAACCTCTGCTACGCACCTTGATCATCTTGATTCGGCTGTTGAGGCCTTCTGCCGAACCATTACTTACTTCCAAAACAACAGCGTTCAATATTTCCCACAGATGATCCTTGATTGTTCCCGCCACTTTCTTGATTGGCTCCAGGCCACTGCGCATTGCCCATGGCAACCACCGCTCCCGGCCTTTCCTTGCTCATGTCTTGAGAGTGACATGGCAAACTCTTTGATCGCCCAGGCACGGGCAATCCTCAGCGTGCTGTCACGTAGCGCCTTAACCGCAATTTCTGTCGGCGTGTCATGTTCTCCGGGTTGCAGGGCTAGTCATACTGGCTGCCTTTAGGGCCCTCATAGCCATCAGCGCTTTGTGCTCTTGGCAGCGTGTACCTTGTCTACTGCTTCACCGAGATACTTGGCGACATGGAGTTTATCAAAGGCAATCTTCTCTTCAGCCCTAGGCAGGCTTTTCAGTGTGGCATTGATAAAGGCTGGCCACATATCCATGGAGACACTCTCTATCGCTTCTCGCTGCTCCTCTGTCAGACTTTCGTACCATGTGCTTTAAGCGTCGCCTTTTTGCGGTCACTGCCCACGTGTGGCACTGTACCTGCATCCTGGCCTGGTAAGACTGTTGCATAATCATGGCGTTTCTTGAAGACCGTCTCATCAACACCTATCGTGTTGAGCTGATCTCTGTTCTACGTGCCAGTCCTCGCTTAACCTCTCGCTGCATAATTCCATCAATGGCATTCTAACTCAGCCCCATCAATCGGGAGACTACCGAGATCGATACCTCTTTCAACCAGTCGATCACCAGTGCCTCAAACATTGCAGTAAATCCAGAGCCCGGTTCCGCCCAGGAAACTGGCACGGTGACCATCCCATGTTCTTCACACTTCACTCTGGGCGCATCTGCTACCAAAATAGTTTTGTACTGGCAGGTGTCCAGGTGCCGCCAGCGGCGCTTCCGTGAGTCATAGTCCGGTGACAGAGGTTAAACAACACTGCTTGGCACCTACCTCCTGCTCAACGTGTACCGTTACCTTTCCCTCTGACAGAGCCAACTCTAACCTGCCAAGGGGCTCTTGATACCCAGGATTTGGACGTGACGTATAGATCTTTATCTCTCATAGGGGGGCACGTTGATTTACCCACTCAATTAGGGGAAGAACCGATTTTAGAAGACATTACTCGCAAGGACTATATAGCGTTGCTAGATGCTGTCGTAAATCGAGGAGCGAAAATTGTTGCTCTCAAAGGTCAAGCAGTTGTTAGCGCAGTAGCTTCGCCGTACAGCGTAGCCATATTGAATCAAACCCCATTCTGGGCTTAGGTAAAGTGCGCTAGGCACTAAAGAAATACCCCGGTCAAGAGTGTGCTTAACCCGGCTAAGATAACTACACTGCTCAAAGGGCTGGATGATTGGTCAGCCCACGACACTATCAAGTTGGCTATTCGCTTCATTCTAGCATCCGGGCAACGTGTGGCAACGGGTATGGCGTGGAAAAATGTAGACCTGATAAGGGAACCTCTAAAAACCCGACAAAGGCCAATAGTCTCTGGCAAATCCGGAGAGCCCAGTATTTTCACGCTCATTTTTCTGGCAACATCCATATCCATGGCTTGCTTTATCCGGCCAGCTACACCAATCGATGCATGTTGCACACCAAATTTATCATACCAATCTTCCCGCCGGCTTGGCTTGCCCGATGCTACGCACCAGTCGATTGGCCTGCTGGGCAAACACGTGCTCAACTCGAGCCCGAACTCTTGATCGTTTTCGGTTTGCCTCTTGCTCCCGTTCATTCAAAGGGCGTTTGCCTGTCGGCTTGCGATGAATCTGACTGCGGCAAGCAAAATCGGCCCAGACGCTGCCATTACTGTTGTTCTCATCCCGCAGTTCTTCCGAAGACTTGGCTAAGGAGTTCAAGTTGGCATTGATGATCAAAAAAGCTCGGTTGCATGGCTTTTATCAATGATTGCTTGAAGTTGGTTACTATTATCGCTGATTTGGGAAGGGTTTTTAGAGGCTCCCTTAAACTTTTTGCCGTCTGGCTGGCTCCCATCGGCGTCCGCCTATCCTAAAAATATCCGGCTGATGTCGCTATTCATAATGGCCAGACCCATAGAATCATCGGAATGGAGACCAGAACAACCAATATCTCCAGTGGCAGACCCATCCGCCAGTAGTCACCGAAACGGTAGCCACCCGGCCCCATTATCAGCGTATTGTTCTTGTGCCCAATGGGCGTGAGGAAGGCACAGGAGGCAGCTACTGCTACCGTCATCAAGAAGGGATCTGGATTCACCTGCAGTCTGACGGCAATAGGCGCAACAATCACCGCCGTTGCCGTGTTGTTCATCACATCCGACAGGGTCATGGTAATAGTCATCAGCAGTACAAGCACCACGACTAGCGAGTAGCCAGCTGATAAACCGACGATCAGATCGGCTATCTGCGCAGTCCCTCCACTGCTCTCCAGGGCAGTTCCGATAGGGATCATTGATCCCACCAGGACGATCACCGGCCATTCCACTGAATTGTAGATTTGCCGTGAATGTACGATCTTCAGCATCGCATAGAGAGCGACCACCCCAGAAAGAGCGACAGGAAGATACAAAATATCTAGCGATGACAAAAGGATGGCGGCAGCAAATATCCCCGCAGCAAGCAACGCCTTGTCCCGCTGTATAAGCTCCAAGCCGCGTTGTGCCAGGGGAAGGGTTCCAAGCCAGCCACTAATTTCACTGAGTCGTTTATTGGGGCCAAAAAGCAGCAACACATCACCCGCCTGTATTTTCAGTTTTCTCACGCGGTCACGGAATTGATGTCCCTGCCGCGAAACGCCAAGCAGAGTGATATCGTGCCGGTACTGCAGCCGCAGAGAGAGTGCGGAGCGTCCCTCGATACGTGCCTCCCTGGGCACTACAACCTCCAGCAGAGAGACATTATCATCAGTCAGCACCTCAGTTTCTGTCCCCTTCTGCCGAAAATCGAGCCCCATCACACCGACAAAGCCATCCAGAGCTTCGGGACCGGATTCAATCACCAGTATGTCTCCCTCCTGAATCTCGGCCCATCTGGCACGCCCCGACAGCCGGACACCTTTGCGTACTACCCCTGCGATCAAGACATCGTTCTCTTCTGCGGTGCTATCAAGCTGACGCACTCGTTGACCGATTGCCTTCGACCCTTCGGGCACATGCAGTTCGGTAAGGTAACCGCTGATATCCATCAACTCCTTGGAGATATCCTGCTTCTGGCGATCGACCGAGATCAGCCGCCATCCAATGGAGGCAACATAAATCACCCCGGCTACGGCACAAGCCAGACCGACCGGGGTGAAATCAAACATGGAGAAGCCTCTACCCAGATTTTTTTCTCTGAATTCTGCAATAATAATGTTCGGCGGCGTACCAATGAGTGTGATCATGCCCCCGAGGATAGAGGCAAAAGAGAGTGGCATTAGTGTGAAAGCCGGACTGCGCTTAGCTTTTCTTGCAGCCTGCAGATCGACGGGCATCAGCAATGCCAATGCCGCAACATTGTTCATCACCGCAGAGAGCAATGCTGAGATTCCAGACATTGCAGCGATGTGCGCCTTCATGGAATGGGACAGTTTACCAACCTGACGGGCCAAGAGCTCTATCGCCCCGGAGTTGGAGAGTCCGCGGCTGATAATAAGTACCAGCGCAGTAATAATGGTGGCGGGATGGCCAAAACCGGAAAATGCCTGACCTTTTGGCACCACACCAATGACCAGTGCTGCGATCAGGGCAACAAAAGCTACAAGATCGTACCGCCACCGTCCCCATATGAGAAACACAAAGATAAATATCAATAGTGTATAAAGTACGATCTGATCCGTCGTCATAGCACTCTTCTCAGATTTATTATTCCTACAGCCAGCTTGCCACAATAGAAAATAGCTCAATAATTCAATAAAAATATCTTTGGATCTCATCCAACTATAGACGGCCTCTATCGGGAATATCAGTCTGTAACCAACGTCAAAACAACCAAGCTACCATCTACAGCCAAAATTAGTTTCTGATTTCCCTATCATCACACCTTCCCGGCTAAACTTATCTGTCAATCACTACTGTCCGGTAAAAATGCTATGCCCCGGTTCTAACATGATATTGTCTGTATAAGATTTAGGGAGCCTCAGATTAATTCTGGATCAGATGGATGACGAGTGGTGGTTCTTTCCCTAGATTGAGTGGGTAAGTATCACCCAATCACTCCCTCAGGATAAAGATTCAGCCCTCCAAGGTGGAAGTAGATTGCATTGGCAAACCGCTCCTTGTTTCGGAAACCTCTGCTACGCACCTTGATCATCTTGATTCGGCTGTTGAGACCTTCTGCCAGACCATTACTTACTTCCAAAACAACAGTGTTCAATATTCCCCACAGACGATCCTTGATTGTTCCCGCCACTTTCTTGATTAGCTCCAGGCTACTGCCCATGACAACCACCGCTCGCGGCATAATTCCATCAATGGCATTCCAACTCAGCCCCATCAATCGGAAGACTGTCGAGATGGATGCCTCTTTCAACTAGTCAATCACCAGCGCCTCAAACATTGCAGTAAATCCAGAGCCCGGTTCCGCCAGCGGCGCTTGCGTGAGTCATAGCCTGGTGAGATCTGCCCACAGGTTGGACAACACTGCTTGGCACCTGCCTCTTACTCAACCTGTACCGTTACCTCTCCCTCTGACAGAGCCAACTCTACACTGCTAACCTGCCGAGGGCTTGATACCCAGGATCTGGGTGTATAGATCTTTATCTCTCATAGGGGTACGTTAATCTGCCCAGTCAATTAGGGAAAGAGCCCATTTATCTATCCCGACTCCATCTTTTAAATGGCACCCTTTTATTACCTTGGCGAAATAATTAAACTCGCGCAGCTTGCGCCAGTTTTTCTCAGCACATTGGCTGAGCTTGAACAGCATATGCAGCGGATAAACAGCCCTTGGGGCGCTTCGTGCGATGACGGATAGTGGCAAACGTCGATTCAATAGGATTGTCGTCCTGAAGCCCCTTGCCGGTGCTGAGCGGGAAAATCATATTCACAAATAGCTCCAAGGCTTTCTCTGCATTATCCCGGGTATCGGCTTGCCGGATATCGTGCAACGCCTGCTTGGCTTTTGGCTGTAATGACTTCGGCAAGGTATTGAGCACATGACCCGTTTTATGCATCCAGCCGCATTGCTGACGGGTTTCCGGGTAGGTCCCATCCAAGGCGGCCCGGAACCCATGGCACCATCACCGATAACCAGTGCCAGACTGTCCATGCCACGCGATCCCAACTCCAGCAGGACTTCATGCCAGCTCTGCGTCGACTCCCGGACACCATTTTCTATCACCAGAAAATGCTTCTCACCCCGTTCATTGACACCAATAATAAATGCGTAGAGTTTTACCTTTTCAGCTCTCAGGCCACTGTAGATGCCGTCTATCCAGATGTATACCCAGCGAGCTTTGTCCAATCTGGTGGTACACCAATCCCGATACTCCTGTACCTATACCTGCTTCAGTCGGGAAACCGTACTGGCGGATAGCCCTTTTGCTTCCGGGCCAACCCGCACCTTGAGTGCTTCCCCCATCTCACCGCGGCTTACACCCTTGAGATACAGCCAGGCAATCGCAGCTTCCAGCGAACGGGTTTTGCAAATATAGGGAGGGACCAACGCAGCGTGGAAAGTGACCGGGTCTCCAGACCTAGAGCGTACCTTGGGTACCTTCACGGTCACTGGACCTAGCCTGTCTGGATGACTTGTTACCGGCAGGTAGCCATTGCCTACGGCAGCAGCATGACCATGCTCGGTTTGTTGTCCGGCAACTAGGATAACAAGGCTTGCAACTCTGCTTCTATCGCTTGTTCAATCAGCTTTCGGGCTCCCATTCTGGGCAACTCTGTCGGTGGATCAGCGATCTGCTCTCGATCTTCGATCGAAATAATTGTATTCCTACCCATGGTGGCATATCTCAGTTAGTTGTTTGATTACTTTGCAGTTTCAAGTCAACCAGATACGCCGCTTTTTTCGGTGCCTGTCAAACACCACCTTCAGTTATATCTCGCTTTATTGTGCCTGGATAATGCTAGCGGAAAATCAGATCTAAAAAGTTCAAGAAATTCAGACCCTCAGCATGACACTTCAGGGACGACTAATTAGTCAGTGGCTATTGAAGAACGATTGAAAAAGGATACAGAAGCGGATGGCATTTTTTTAGGCTCAATACCACGGTCTTGGTTCAATATTATGGGAACCTCTAAAAAATCGACAAAGGCCAATAGTCTTTAGCAAATCGGGAGAGCCCGGCATCTTCACACTCATTTTTCTGGCAACAGCCATATCCATACCTTGCTTCATCCGGCCAGCCACACCAATCGACGCATGTTGTACACCAAATTCATCATACCAATCTTCACGCTGGCCTGCTGAGAAAACACGTACTCAACTCGAGCCCGAACTCTTGATCGTTTTCGGTTTGCCTCTTGCCCCGTTCATTTAAGAGGCGTTTGCGTGTCGACTTGCGATGAATGTGACTGCGGTAATGCGCACCCGGTAAGGCGGCTTCCCGTTCTACACTGCGGTAAGCAGAATCGGCCCAGACACGGCCATTACTGTTGTTCTCATCCAGCCGTTCCTCGAAGACCTGGCTGTCGTGAACTTCTGCTGATGTGGTGACGTACTTGCGAATGACCTTGTGCTTCCGGATCTATGCTGATGTGGTTTTTGTACCCATAGTGGATTTTACCATCACTTCTTAGTCCAGCGGGCTTCAACATCCTTCTGGCGGCGTTTGTTACCGCCCCATGTCAGGGCTGTCTCCATATTTGGTTTGCCTATTTTCCTCTCGCGTATTGTGTCGCCTGGGTACTGGAACGATGACGGCATCTACAATCCATCCCTTGCGAGCACTGAAGCCTGCTGCATCAATCCGGATCAACGGCTCTGAAAAAAGTTTATCAACAAGGCCCCTTCTTTCAGGCGCTCACAATATACCCAAACTGTTTTAGCATTGGGAACCTTACCCTCCGGGCTCAGCCCAGGAAAACGACAAAAGCTATAGCGATCCCGTATTTGGAGCTCTATTTTATCATCGGACAGATTGAATAAATGCTGTAGGGCCAACACCTGAACATCAGTACCGCATCGTAAGGTGGGCGCCCACCTTTACTGGGATCACTGTTTTTGTAAACGGAGCCCTACAATACCCGAAAAGCCTCCCGGTCTATGGTCCTTTCCAGCTTTGGCGGCGGGTCTCCCAGTTGCTCAAGGAGTTCAAGGAGTTCAAGGAGTTCAAGTCGATCTTGATGATCAAAAAAACTCGGTTGCATGGCTTTTATCAATGGTTGGTTGAGTCGGTTACTATTATCGCTGATTTGGGAAGGTTTTTAGGGGCTCCCATATACCTCCTTCGGCATCAAGACTAATTTCAGGAACCCTTCCCTTATTTTGATTATCTTTGGCGTAATGATGCTGGCACCAAAGCTGATCCCTCAATCACCAACTGAACTGGAGCAGTCCCAAGCAAACGATGATACCAGCACACCGGCACTGGACACCCAAGCGCCGGATAAATCCTTCGTCCAAGCCGAAATCAAACGACTGGCGGTTGTTGACTCGTTCAACCAATCCTCCCGGCCACAATAACCTCTACCTGAACCCAACCCCGCTATCTTAGCCGCAACAGAACCGACAGTTCGGGAGACGCCTGAAGTGACAACAATACAGGCCGAGCTCAGTATTCCAACAATAAACATCGAGAAACCTGCCGCCATTTCCCATTTCCCATTTCCCATTTCCCATTTCCCATTTCAACAGGCTATCAGGGAATTCACCACCGACTTCATCGTAAATTTTCGGCACTTGATTGTAAACTGAAGGTTCTCGCTCCAGAAATTGAAGGCGGCGTTCCCGCTGCCAACGCACTGGGGAGCGCCATATCCATGCCTTCGCAAACATCCGCAGGGCGCTATTGATAACTTGCATCGAATGCAGCAAAACTCAATCGGTACTTCAACGCAACCAACTTCCCATAATCCGGAAACCTTCTGCCTTTTACCTTTAAATCAACCCGATAAACCTTTACTCTTAATGGTAATGGAGTCTGGAGATATTCATGTCACAAGATTGCAGTTATAACGAACTCTATCCCCTACAGGTGCTCGACGACAGTATGGAACCCGAGTTTCCGGAGAAGTGCGTGCTGGTAATCGAACCCTCTCAGGTGTGCGCCAGTGGTGCCTATGTGATTGTCAGCGTCGATGGCGAGCGCTGGTTTCGTCAATTCATCCGGGAGGATGACGGCAGTGAACGGCTGATCGCGGTTAACGATAACTATCCGGCCATTGGCCTGAAACAGGACAATTACCAGATTGAAGGCGTCATCATCCAGCGAAACAGAAAACACTACAAACCCTATGAACCAAACAACGGCGAGCCTCTCCAATAAGCCATGTGCCACTCACGCCTTCCGGTATTGCTGTTTACTGGCCTTCTGATCCTCCTGCTCAGTGGCTGCAGTGAAAAACCGACTGCCGGGCCTTCCGGGAAAAAGCGCTCTGGTACAGAGCATCTGGTAGAGATGGTCGTGGTCAGTCCAGAGCAGGTCAGCAGTGCCCACGAGCGGACTGGCAGCCTCAGGGCGAGGCGCATCGTACGCATTCACAATCAGGAAGAGGGGCGCATCACCAGCATACCCTTCTTTGAAGGTGATGCCATAGCAAGCGGTGACACCCTGGTCCGACTTGAAGATGCCATGCTCAGGGCCCAGCTGGATAAAGCCAGGGCAACCACCCGGCAAGCTCAGCTCGACCTGAAGCGGATAGGTGATTTGGTAAAAAAACGTGTCGCTTCAGATGATGAGCAGGCCCGTGCCCGCACTGCACTCGATGTGGCCAAAGCTGAACAGAAACTGCTGGATATCCGCCTGAGCTATACCCGCATTACCGCCCCCTTCTCGGGGGTTATCAGCGAACGCAATATGGAACCCGGGGACCTGGCCCCGAAAAACAGTCATCGGCTGACATTGACGGACCCTGATTCCCTAGTGACTGAGATACACGTCTCTGAACTGCTGCTCCCCCACCTCAAGCGTGGCGATCCTGTTACGGTAGGCATAGATGCTCTGGGCAACCTCCCCGTCTCCGGAAAGATACAGCGGATACATCCCGAACTTGATCAAGCCACCCGCCAGGGTGTAGTGGAAATCGCCCTCACCCATATTCCCGAGGGAGCAAAGGCGGGACAATTCGTCAGAATAACCTTTAAAACAGCCCAGGTGGAACGCATTCTGCTGCCCTTTGCCGCAGTCAGGCGTGACCGTGACGGTGAATTTGTCTACCGGCTGAATGAGAAACGCCAGGCCCTCCGTACACCGGTCCGCAGCGGTAATTCGTATAGCCGATAAAATAGAGATTACCCAAGGTCTGGAGCCAGGCCAGCAGGTCATCAGCCGGGGATTTTTGGGACTAACCGAGGGAAAAAAGGTCAAACCGGTGAATGCCAATAAAACAGCCCTGACCTCCATGGTGAAAAAACCAACTCCAGACAACCAATGAGCAAACCAAACAAAGCCATCGGCCGCGGCCTCGCAAGCTGGTCTATCCACCACCCCATCGGTGTTGTGATGATCACACTCGCGGTGATGATTTTAGGCGTTTTTGCACTGGACCGGCTGAATATCGGCCTTTTACCCCAGCTTATTTATCCGGATATCCGGGTACGTATCATCGATCCGGGCGTCCCCGCCACCATCATGGAAGATGAGGTAACCCGCCAATTGGAGGAACAACTGGCGATTACCGAAGATGCCATCCATGTGGAGTCTCAAACCGCTGAAGGGCGCAGCGCCGTCTCCCTCTCCTTTGCCTACGGCAAGGATATCGACGTTGCACTGCGCGACGCCAGTACCCGACTGGACCGTGCCAAACGTTTTCTGCCCGACACCATTGAACCGCCGGTCATCTACAAGCGCGATCCATCCCAGCTCCCAGTGGCGGAATATGTCATCAGTTCGGCCCTGCGGGACCCGGTAGAACTGCGCAGCTGGGTGGATTACAGCCTGGGTAAATGGCTATTGAATATTCATGGAGTGGCAGCGGCTGAAGTGGGTGGCGGCCTTGTTCGTGAGATTCAGGTGTTGGTGGACCAGGATCGTCTGGTGGGTATAGGCCTGGATATACTGGATATCGCCGATGCTCTGGAAGAGGGGAATAAAGAGACACCGGCAGGCCGCCTGATTATGCAGCAGGGCGAGATCAGCGGCCGCACAGCAGGCCGCTTCATTAATATGGAAGAGATCATCAATCTGCCGATTATCCTGAATTCGGACAGTGGATCGCCAGCCCGGCTGATTCATCTCAGTGAGGTGGCCCAGGTTATTGACGGCGCCGAAGAGGAGCCCTGCGCATTCGCCTGAACGGCCTGCCGGGGATCAAGCTTTCAATTCAAAAGCAGGCCAGTGCAAATACCGTCACAGTGGTCGATGCGGTCAATAAATAGCTGGCTGAGCTGGAGGCGAACAACCTGATTCCGGACGATATTGAGATTCACAGTGTCGGCGACGAAGCCCGTTATGTCAGACGCTCGCTGAACAATGCGATAACCGCAGCCAGCAGCGGCGCCCTGCTGGCCATGCTGGTGGTCTATATCTTCCTCGGTAGCCTGCGGCGCACCCTGATCATCGGCAACGCTATCCCCATCGCCATTCTGGTCACCTTTATTCTCATGGCCGGCGGCGGCCTGACCCTCAATATTATGACCCTGGGTGGCCTTGCTCTGGGTATAGGCATGCTGGTGGACAGCACGATTGTGATGCTGGAGAACATCTACCGGCATCAGCGTGAAGGTGAGGCACCGGAGAGTGCATCACGGTTGGCTGCCAGCGAGGTTAACAGTACTATTGTCGCCTCCACCTCGACCAATCTTGCGGCAGTGCTACCGTTCCTGTTTATCACCGGCCTTTCAAAGAGCTGATTTTTACCATCTCAGCCGCCATTGTCGCCGCCATGCTGGTGGCGTTGACCCTGGTGCCGGCCCTGGCCGGGCATATCCCGGTCGGGCGTGAAGGCATGCTGAGACGTTCTATCAACCGGGCAATCGAGGCACTGCAGAACGGCTATGCATGGCTGCTCAGCTGGCTGATCAAGGCGCCCTGGCTGATCATCATCATCTTCATTGGCGGATTGGCGATTACCGCACCCCAACTGCTGGAGAGTAAGCAGATATTCCTGCCGCGGATGGATGAGGGACGGGTCTACGTCAGCATAACGGCTGACCGCGGCACCAACGTGGCGTACATGAACACCCTGACCGAAAAGATAGAAAAAATTCTTGCCGCCGAGCCAGAGGTGGAGACCCTGTTTACCACCGTCGGCGGCCATGTCTTCGGCCGTTCTCAGCACGAGTCACCAAACCGCGCTAGTATTAAAGTCCAGCTCAAACCAAAACAGCAGCGCAGTGGCATCAGCAGTCAGCAATGGATTGAAAAGATGCAGAAAAAGGTGGCAAAGGCGCAATTGGCAGGGGTGAGAATCCGCATGCGCAGTGCCGGCATCCGGGGGATCAGCCTGAACCGCAGCGACGATGACTTTGCCTTGCGGATAAAAGGGCCTGATCTGGCAGTGCTGGAAAAAATTGCAGGGCGGGTACTGGAACAACTGAAAGAGGTTAAGGGCCTACGCAATCTGCAGCACTCCGCGGAGACCAAGAATCAGGAGATCTCCATCCAGGTTGACCGGGAACGCGCTGCGGGTTACGGACTCTCCCTGGCCGATGTGGGCAAGGCGGTACGTTTTGCCCTCCAGGGCAACAACATTACCGATTTCATCGCCGATGACCGCTCTATCGATATCATGCTTCGTCTGAACCGGGATGATATTGCCAATCCGGCAGATATAGAGGAGATCATTCTGCTCAACCAGAACTCACAACGGGTCCCGGTACGGTTGTCGGATTTCGCCAAGGTGGCGATCGTCCCAACACCCTCTGCCATTATGCGCGACCGCCAGCAGCGCATTGTGGAGGTGACAGCCTCCCTTATCGGGGATATCACCCTGACCGAGGCGATCGAGTCCGCTGATGCCTCGCTGGAGAGTCTGGAGGTCCCCAAGGGGTATAGGATTTACGAAGCGGGCAATCTGGAGACCCTGCAGGAAGGCCGGGACGTCAGCAGACAACTGCTGGGACTGGCGCTGTTCCTGGTTTTTGTGATGATGGCGGTGCAGTATGAATCTCTGCGCAATCCACTGGTGATTATCCTCAGTGTCCCCTTTGCCATTATCGGGGTAACGCTTGGGCTGGAGTTTACCGGTCTGCCGCTCTCTATGCCGGTCTGGCTCGGCATGATCATGCTGGCCGGTATCGTGGTCAACAACGCCATTGTGCTGGTGGAGTATATCGATATAAAACGAAATCAGGGACTGGCTCTCATCGAGGCCGTCATCGAAGCCGCCCGCCTGCGCATCCGCCCTATTCTGATGACCACATTGACGACCGTGGTTGGTATGTTGCCCCTGGCACTGGCCTTGGGCGAAGGCTCTGAAATGCTGCAACCCCTGGCGGTGACTATCGTCTCCGGGCTACTCTTCTCCACCCTGGTCAGCCTGATTCTAGTTCCTTCCGTCTATCGCATTCTATATTCTGATAGCTAGAAAGCTGTCAGGAAACAATCAAGAAAACACGACTTTCGTGTAGGTTAAGCTGAGGCACGAAGCCAGACGAAACAACCCCCTACCCACCAAAACAGAAACAAAGAAACAAAGAAACAAAGAAAGAAAAGGATATAAATACCTTAATAGCTACCTGGCTTTATGATCTACGACCGGTCAAGGAGAATGATATTCTCGCCCATGGACGATGAGTTATAGTCAAATCTGGTGTTTAGCCAGTTGAATCAAGCGGCGACCTGATCGACTCTTGCTACCTCAACACCCTCTTTAAATTTGATTCCGGTTATCACCTTCGCCAGATAATCGAAACCCCGTAATCGTCTCCACGTCTTCTCGGCACACAGGCCGAGTTTGAACATCATGTGTAGCACGCCGTCACGCGATAGGAACGCCTAGTTCGATGGCGGATTGAGTTATAACTCAATGGGCCCCCAATCTAGCCGCAGATACGCAGGCAGCTACAGCTCCATTTTTTGGAGCCTTCATCGCTTCTGCTCCATCCACTATTTACCTCTTGCGTTTATGCCTAAAGACCCATAGCGCCGCTATCACCGAAAATAAAAGTGGAGCTATTGTTTTAGCGCTTGCACGAATAGCGAATAGCGAATAGCACAAAATCACGTAGCTTTTATTTTCCAGTGCATAGCCTTGTTATATTTTTGTTACGTGTAACACACTAATGCAACTTGCTAAAGTTTTAACTCTGATCGTATTTAACACGAAACAATATGCTTTCATCAACATGCTCAAAATCTTTCCCATAAATATGTAAAGATGTAACTTCATGATAATTAAGCTCACAATCTTTAACTGATAAATTAATTCTAAATGCTTTTGTTTTTGCTTTTTCTAGCATGAACGGTGATTGAACAATACCAAACGTATCACTACCTGCTTTAGCCTCTACATTAAACATACTTTCACCATTATCTTCTTGGTATTTTCCGCCAGTGACCTTTCCCCCAGAAATAGAGCCATGATAAGGATGAGATTTCCAATTAGTCTGTGTATTAGGAGATCTCAGGATGAAGAAGAAGCGTTACAGAGAAGAGCAAATTATTGGTGCCATCAAGCAGCATGAGTCAGGGGTAAAAGTTGATGACATTTGTCGTCAGTTCGGCATTTCAACCGGGTGTTTTTATAACTGGCGAAGCAAATACGCCGGGATGGATGTCTCAGAAGCCAAACGGCTCAAAGAGCTTGAAAGCGAAAACAACAAGCTTAAGAAGTTACTTGCCGAGAAAATGCTTGAAGCTGAGGCGATGAAGGATGTGCTCTCAAAAAAGTGGTAAAGCCTGCTGATAGAAAACAAATCGTGAGCTACCTTAAGTCGCGGTTCAAATTAAGTGAGCGTAGAGCTTGCCAATTAGTAGGCTTAAGTAGAACCGCTTTTCGGTACGTTACTCAATGGGGAAAAGATGAGCCTCTACGCAAACGGTTACTTGAGCTGGCAAAAAAGCATCCGAGTTATGGTTATTTGTTTTTACATGGCCTCCTGAGAGGAGAGGGGCTTGTGAAAAACAAGAAGCGGACCTACCGAGTCTATAACGAAGAAGGTTTTCAAGTGAGGACTAAAAAACGCAAGAAGATAATACGACCAAGAATGCCAACGATTATGCCCATTGGTAAAAATATACGCTGGTCAATGGATTTTGTCAGTGATCAGTTGGCTAATGGTCGCCGCTTTCGAGTATTTAATGTGATTGATGATTACTCAAGAGAAGTTATTGGCCAGCTCTCTGACTTCTCGATCAATGGTCACCAGGTCGCTCGTTTTTTAACTCAGGTGATTGAGCTAAGGAGCGCTCCGGATCAAATAATCTGCGACAACGGTACTGAGTTTACTAGCAAGGCGATGTTCTACTGGCAAAAAGAAAGTGGCGTTAAGCTAGGTTTTATTCAGCCAGGTAAGCCTACTCAGAATGCGTTTGTAGAAAGCTTAAACGGTAAATTCAGAAATGAATGCTTAAATCAGCATTGGTTCAGGTCCATTGATGACGCTAGACATGAAATTGATCAATGGCGAGAGCACTACAATCACGTGCGGCCTCATAGCGCATTAAATTATTTGTCACCTGTGGCCTTTGTGAATAGGGCCGCTTAGAATGAATTATCTCATCCAAGTCTTGGTATTAAGATGGGGGGAAGGTCAGTTATGGGCACAATAGGCCGCACGATAGTTGTTCCGCCAGAATGCTCTGGCTGGAATGTGAACAGAGCACTAGCAGTTATGAAGCTAGGAGATGAGTTAGACTCTGATTATTTCTGTGTTTATCTAAAGTCACCTTATATTAACAATAAGCTTATTGAGCAAAGCATTGGATCAGCGCAAAAGCGTATTAATCTGAAGGATCTCAAGAAATATAGGATCGTTATTCCGGAAATTATCGAGCAAATCAAAATCGCCCAAATCCTCTCCACCTGGGACAAGGCCATTGAAACCACCGAAAAGCTGATCGAAAATAGCAAGGCGCAAAAAAAGGCGCTGATACAGCAACTGCTGACGGGGAAGAAGCGGTTTCCGGGGTTTAAAAAGGAATTTAGACGTCTACATATTAGGGATATCGCGGATATTGATAAAGAATCACTCGGCAATAAGACTTCACCAAGCTTTAAATTCAGATACATTTCACTCTCAGACGTAGACCTAGGAGAAATTTCAGATGTTTTGAGGGGATATCAGTACAAGGATGCACCTTCACGAGCAAGGCGAGTAGTTAGCGATGGTGATATCTTAATGTCAACTGTAAGACCGAAATCTTAAGGCCTTCGCAAAGGTTGGGTCCGCATCTGGAGATTGTGTTGCATCAACTGGCTTTGCAGTATTAACACCAAAGCCAGAGTTTGATGGGGATTATTTATACCATTACTTGTTCAGTTCGCATATTGCCGGACAACTGCACGCTTTAGTTGTTGGATCAAGCTATCCAGCCATTAACTCTTCAGATGTGAAGGGGCTTGCTGTGTATTGCCCAAATGAGAAAGAACAAAAAGTAATATCTTCTGTGCTAAAATAGGAATGAAAGGACTGTACATAATCTTGGAATGCAATTAGCACGATTAAGGAGTGAAAAAAAAGCCCTTATGCAACAACTCCTCACCGGAAAACGCCGTGTGAAGTTGGATAAGAGGTAAGTTCTCATTAACACCGTGCAGATGTTTGCGAGAGGGTATGTAGATGCCATTTCCAGAAGTGTTGGCGTGTTGGCGGCAGGGATGCGCCTTCAAGCGTACAGGGATGTATTTACAGCGTCTCCTGGAAGTGGCATCTACATATCCTCCTGCATGGACTTTTAGAGAACTTACGATAAGAGCGAAATCGACGAGGATTCAGCGATGAATAAGGAAGTTACACAGCATCATCAGACCTTTGACAGCCTGAAACATAAGCAGGATGGCGGTGTAGAGTTCTGGACTGCCAGAGAATTACAGGCAGTGCCTGACTACAGCAGGTGGGGAAAATTTGAACCTATCATCAACAAGTTCAACACGGCCTCGAAACAGCCTGAGTGCTACAACCCTTCAGATAAACTGATTGTGCTCATCGATGAAGGCCATCGCAGCCAGGGTGGAGAAAATCACGAACGCATGCGTAAGGCGCTGCCAAATGCCGCCTACATCGCTTCCACCGGCACACCGTTGCTGAAGAACGACAAGACGACCAATAAATTTGGGCCGATTATCCATGCCTACACTATGCAGCGGGCGGTGGAGGACGGCACCGTCACGCCACTGCTTTATGAAGAGCGTCAGCCGGATCTGGCGGTGAATGAGAAGGCCATTGATAGCTGGTTCGATAAGATTACGGCGGCGCTTTCCGAGGAGCAACGGGCCGACCTGAAGAAAAAATTCGCCCGCAAAGGCCCCGTCTATAAATCCCAAAATCGCATTGAACTGATCGCCTGGGATATTGCGGTGCATTTTAATGAGAATATTAAAAAGGTGAACCACGGTCTGAAGGCCCAGGTTGCCTGTGACAGTAAATTAAGCGCCATTCGCTATAAAAAATACCTGGATGAAACCGGACTGGTGAGCAGTGCTGTGGTGATTTCGCCGCCAGATATACCCGCGAGGGGCATAAAGATCTCGATGAGGAGAAGCTGCCGGAAGTGCAGCAATGGTGGAAAGCGAATGCAGGCCACGATGCCGATGGGTATGAGCGATCCGTGCTGGATGATTTTTCCACCCCAGGTGCTCCCGACCTGTTGATCGTGGTGGATAAACTACTCACGGGTTTCGATGAGCCCCGTAACACCGTGTTGTACATCGACAAGCCATTGAAGGAACACAATCTCATTCAGGCCATTGCACGGGTGAACCGCCTGCACGAAGAGAAACAGTACGGTCTGCTTATTGATTACCGCGGCATCCTCGAAGAGCTCGATACGGCCATTCAGCAATTTCAGGATCTGGCCAGCCGGACCCAGGGTGGTTATGACATTGAGGATATTGATGACTTATACAACCAGATGAGCACCGAGTATAAACGCCTGCCACGCTTGCATGATCAGTTATGGGCGATTTTTGCCGGCGTGAAAAATCGCCAGGATCTGGAACAGTATCGACAGATCCTGATTCCTGTATATGGCGAAGATGGCGATGGCAACAGCTATGACAAGTGTCAAAAGGTGCGCGAAGATTTCTACTCTGCCCTGACCGGTTTTGGTCTGTGTCTGAAACTGGCCTTGTCTTCTCAATCGTTTTTTGAAGATGGCAGCATTTCCGAGGCGATGATTCAGACCTGGAAAGTGGATTTGCGCTTCTTTACCAATCTGCGCAGGATCGCCCGCCAGGATGCCCAGGAGACCATTGATTACAGCAGCTATGAGGAACAGATCCGGCGTTTGGTGGACAAGCAAGTGGTCGGTAATGAAATCAAAGAACCCCAAGGCGTTTATATCGTCAACGAACTGGGTCGGGAGCCAGTCGATGAGTGGTCCAAAGAGAAGACCCGAAACGAAACCGACCTCATTCGTACCCGAGCCAGGAAAACCATTGAGCAGGAGCTGGCGGGCGATCCCTATGCGCAAAAGGTATTTTCCCAATTGCTAAAAGAGGCCATTGCCGAGGCTGAGGCCCTGTTTGACCATCCACTCAAGCAGTATGCCCTGCTTAAGACCTTTGAGGAGAAGCTTGCAGTGCGTCAGCTAGAGGGGATTCCTGAATCGCTGAATGGAAACCGTCACGCCAGAGCCTACTATGGTGCAATGCGCTTGGTGATGGGCGATGACGACCCTCAAGATCTGGCGGATGAGGCCCTTGTCATTGATCGGGTTATAGACCAGGCAGTTGCTGAGCAGTCGCTGAATCCCCAGGGTATTGAGGCGGAGATCCGCAAAGGCTTGCTGCCGAGACTGTTCAAACTGTTTGGAATGGATAAGACAAAAGAGGTCATTGACTCGGTCATTCAGATCACCCGGGTGGGTTTGAGCCGTGGAGAGCGCCGTTGATTGACCAGCGTTTGCAGTACGGGGAGGTGGAAATTTCCTATCAGGTATTTTTTGTGCCGGGAAGAGAATACAAAATTGCTATCCATGTTCACCCGAATGGGCGAGTGCAGGTTGACGCACCCCCTCAAACATCACTGGCCGAAGTCAAACAAGCCGTCAGTAGGCACAGCCAATGGTTGTGTCATCAACTTCAGCGTATCCGAGAACAACGTACCTGGATATTGCCCAGGGAGTACGTCAGCGGCGAAAGCCACTTTTATCTGGGTAGGCGATATGTGCTGAAGGTCAGATTAAATAGACGGCAACAGGCCAGCGTAAAATTGCAGCGGGGGCAATTTCTGGTCACGACGGGAGATACCACTCGGGATGCCGTTAAAACCCTGTTATGGAATTGGTACAAGGATCACGCCCGCAATCAAATCGACCGGCGGTTGGAGACCTTGTGGCAGGAGACTAACTGGGTACGGGAAAAGCCGGCCTGGAAATTGCGGGCCATGAAGAAACAATGGGGCAGTTGCTCTCCAAAAGGTATTTTGTCGTTGAACCCTCACCTTGTGAAAGCGCCATCACACTGTATTGATTATGTGCTGCTCCACGAACTGTGTCACTTGAAGTTCCATAATCACAGTCGGTATTTCTACCGCTTGCTTAAAAAACAGATGCCGGAGTGGGAGGCGGTAAAAGGGCGATTGGATGGCATGGCGGAATTGCTATTGAATAGTTAACCTGCTTTTTTATCGAAGTTTTTGTATGAAATAAGCTGAGTCCCAACCAGCGATAGCACAACATAGGCGGCAAAGAACCAGAGGCCGGCCTGCACTTCAGCGTGGATCATCCCCCCTTCCCCGCTGGTGGAGAAAAAAGCGACAAGGATTGCTACCACAAAGACATCTGCCATCGACCACTTACCAAGATGCCGGCTTATGTGGAGCCCGCGCAGGGAGAAGTGGTGAGTCCTGCTGAAGAGTGTCAGCCAGGCCACCAGGTTTTTTAGCACGGGAATCACGACGCTGAAAAAGAACAGGATAATGGCCAGCCACAAGTTGCCGTTTTGTTCCAGGGCGGCGATGGTGCTTAACACCCCTTTTGACTGAAACTGAAAAACCGTTTCACCGAGTACCGGCAGCTCTTTACTCGCCTCCAGTGAGAGGATCGGTGTTGTCAGGCCAACCAACAGTGCGATAAAGGCAATCGTGAGTGTGGCATAACCCAGATCACTCAGGCGGCGGCGAACCCACCAGGTGGTAACAGCGATCACCACGGAAATGATAAAAAAGATGGCGGTGGTCATTCTGACTGACAGGTGATAGGCTGCTTGCAGTGTTTTGTGCTGATTAAGAATCTCCACCTGGCCGGAATAGCCGTCATAGAGACCGAAGCTCAGTATCTCCAGCAGTTGGCGACTGCTGCTTTCCAATTGGGCCTCCGCCTCCAGTTGACTGATGATGAACAGTGTCTCTTGCTCATAGGCATGGGCCTGCTCCCAGGTTTTCCATCCGCTCCAGATCAGCAGCAGGAACAGCAGGCCGGGCAGAATCCATTTTATTGCTGTATGCATGTCGGGTTAGGTCATTCCGGGGCAGGTTCGGTGTGTCTGTTAGTGGTTAATATAACAGAGGATGCCATTACCATCAGGGCCGAAAAGCACGAATCAGCTGGTGAAAACGTTGCCGTGACTTCTCGCCGTCGAGACGCCCATAGTGCAGGCCGATATAGAGGGCGATGATTTTTCCAACGGGAATTTTCAGATCAGCCCTTTTGGCGCCGATGCGTTGAAAGTAGTCCCTTGGGCCTTCGTGAGCCAGACGGGGAATTCCCGACCGCTCCATTCGTCTGCAGAAACGGAGATAACCGGCTTGAACCGGCGCCAGTTTTTCCCGGGCCCGGAGCCACAACAGAAGGCTGATCAACAGAATCAGCAACCCGGTGGCAGCGATCATGCCGATAGCCAGTTTGGCCCCTTTCAGAAAGTTCAGCCCCAGCAGGTCCATCAGCCGGCCCTGCTGTTCCATGGAGTAGCCGAGAACCCAACGGTGCCAGGATGCATTCATCGCATCGACGCCAAAGCGGACCTGTTTTGCGAAACGCTTAAGAAAATCTGACTCCACACTGCCGAAATTGATCGGGATACCGGGGGCCAGGCCCTCATCAAAATCGAACTCAAACGGTCGTTCAATACGTTCCGGTGCTACCGCGGCGGTGGGGTCTGTCCGAACCCATCCAAGATTCTCAAGCCAGACTTCGGCCCAGGCGTGGGCATCTGACTGACGCACGATGAGATGCCCTCCCATCGGGTTGATTTCGCCGCCCTGATAGCCGGTTACTATCCGTGCTGGGACGCCCGCAACCCGCATCATGGTGACGAAGCTGGTGGCATAGTGTTCGCAAAATCCCCGGCGTGTTTCAAACAGAAATTGATCCGCAGGATTATCATCCAGTAATGGTGGGTAGAGGGTGTAGTAAAAAGGCTCCCGACGAAAATAGTTCAGTGCCTGGTTTACCAGGGTACGATTGCTGTTGCTGGCGGAGCGCCAGGTCTGTACCAGCTGACGCATTCTGGCTGTGATGTTGTCGGGAAGCTGCAGTCCGCGTTGTCTCTCCTCTTCAGTGAGTGCGCCGGTGTTGTAATTCAGCCGCGAACTGATCTCATACCGATAACGTTTGCCTGAGGGTTGACTGCCGATAATTTGAAAATCGGGCAACAGAGCGTAGCGCCGGGCGGTAACCGATCGGGAAGATCGAGGGCAAAGAGCCATTTGTTGGACGATGGCTCAAGGGTAACGCTGTAATCTACCGGTGGAGCCATTGCTGTGAAGCGAAGTTGCTGTTCCTTTGGAGATTCACCCCTGCTCCAACGCCGGCCATCACTCTCCCAGAGCACCGGGCCGCGCCAGTAGCGCGCCTCCGGTGGGGGAACCTCCTGTTTGAAATCGACTCTGAAAGCGACGGCCTTGGAGCGAATCAGCTCACTGATACTGCCGGGTGTGATGCTGTCGCTGAGTCCGGTTACGCCTCTGGTCTGGTCAATGCCAAGATTCCACAGAGGTCCGGAAAAGCGGGGGAAAAAGATAAACAGCGCCACCATGATCGGCAGGGCCTGGAGCAGCAGTGACAATGAGAAGCCGAAGGAGTTAAGCGGTTTTGGTGACGGGCGGCTGCGGCTGGTCTCCACCAAAATGCCGATCAGTCCAACCACTATCAGCAGTACATAGCCGACCAACAGCATCTGTTGTTCAAACAGAAACAGGGTAATCAGAATAAAGAAGCCGAGAAAAATGGTGACATAGAGGTCTCTTCGCCGGCGTATTTCCAGCAGCTTCAGGCCCAACATGGCAGTGAGCATGGCAACACCAGCCTGACGGCCAAACAGCAATGGGTAGTGTTTCAGTACAATGGCGAATCCCGCCACGGTGAGCAGAAACAGCAGCAGACGTCCCAGTTGAAGCCGGGGCCGATAGATTGCCACGAGACGCAATGCTAGTGTCGTCAGAAAAAACAGCGTGATCCAGATACTGAGATGGCGGAAATGTGGCGCCACCATCAGCCCCATCAACAGCGCAAGGGTGAGGAACTCTCTGGAAGTCAGGCGGATTTCGGTTGCGACCTTCATCCTTTTTCACCAAATAATGCCAGTGCCGCAAGGCAGTTATGCCGGTGATTCTGCCCCCGGGCCGGGCTGATTTCGAAACCCGGGAGTCTGAGTCCAAACTCCTGTTCCTGGTCACAGGCGTCCAGTATGCCGCGACAGAGACGGCTCAACCGGGCCTCGGTCTCCATCTCAGGAAGGCTGTGCCAATCGATCCAAAGCCGTTCAGACCGGTCGCCGCCAAACTGTTTGGTTTGCAGACCCTGTTCTCTTGCGAACGCCTTCCAGTTGATATGTCGGGGAGAATCGCCGTCATGATAGGGCCGAAGCCCGACAAAATCATCCACTCCTGCCCCACGATCCCCCTTTGCACTTTGGCTTTAGTCCGGCATATCCGCTGGAGGGATCCGCTTGCCTGGTGCAGGGTAGACTAGGCATTCACTCTCCAGCTCTACATAACACCATGCCCGCAACAGTCCGGTTGGATAGCGGGTGGAGATGCTAAATCGGGGCAGCCCCAGTTTTCCCCGTCGGGGTGCAGACAACAGGAGAGAGAGTGATTGGCGGGATCTGTTTTGAAGATCGGTCTCAACGGCCTCACTTCCCTTTAACTGCAGGCGGATATCGGGTCGTTCACTGCGCCGTTTATTGATCAGCAGAATCTCAAAATTTGCTTTATCTCCGGCAAAGATAGGATTGACTCTCCCTGCCTGCAGTTCCACACCCAGCAGGTTTCGCCAAGTGTGTAGTATGGTTACCAGACCGAGACCGGCGAGAAGAAAGGTGAGGAAAAAACCGAGATTGTTGGCATAGTTGATGGAGCCGATAAGCATCAACATCAACAGCAGGCCAAAGCCGAAACCGTAGCGGGTTGGCATGATATAGATTTTTCGTGGCCTGATTTGCACCAAGCCAAGGTTATCCGCCTCGGCCAGCCTGAGAAAACGACTGAATGCAGAGAGTGCCATCAGGGCAGTGGGACCGATTCTAGTAGCTGACGCGCCAGCTCATCCCCTTCATCAGCGCCGGTGTCGGCACTGCTATGGAGACGGTGGGCCACAGTGGAATGAGAATTGCCTGAACATCTTCCGGTAACACTTGGGAGCGTCCATCGAGCAGCGCCCAGGCCCGGGCACCGTTGAGGAGTGCCAGTCCTGCCCTTGGGGAGAGACCATGATTATAGCGGAGATTATTACGGCTGAACTGCAGCAGGGCCTGAATGTAATCCAGCAGGGCATCCGAAACATGAATTTTGACAACCTGCTTCTGAATGGCTTGTAGTTGGCCCGGTGCAAGCACCGGCCCGATGCCGTTCAGCAATTCCCGCCGGTCGCTGCCGGCCAGCAGTTCCCGTTCGGCCTGGGCGTCGGGATATCCGAGGTGAATACACATCAGAAATCGGTCCAGCTGAGACTCCGGCAGTGGGAAGGTGCCGATTTGATGAGCCGGATTCTGAGTGGCTATGACAAAGAAGGGTTCCGGCAACTTGCGGGTCTCGCCATCGGCTGTTACCTGACGCTCTTCCATCGCCTCCAGCAAGGCACTTTGCGCCTTTGGGGTGGCCCGGTTGATTTCATCTGCGAGCACCATTTGCGAAAAAACGGGGCCGGGATGGAACCGGAACAGACCCTCATCTCGGACATAGATCGAAACACCGAGAATATCCGCCGGTAACAGATCGCTGGTGAACTGTATACGCTGGTAGTCAAGCCCCAGCAGCTTTGCCAGGGTATGAGCCAGCGTTGTTTTTCCCACCCCTGGCAGATCTTCAATTAAAAGATATCCCTTTGCCAGCAGGCAGGCAAGGGCAAGGCGTATGGCGTTCTCTTTGCCGAGAATGATTTGCCCAGCCTGTTGAATGATAGGGTCAAGTGTCGTCTTCATATTGATATCAACTTCATTCCGTGTTTTTGACTCTGGACAGTGCTTGTTGGTAAAGACTAAAAAAGGGACGCTATGGAACGCTGTTTATTCTCATGCTATCACTTAAAGATAGCCTCTAAAAACCTTCCAAAATCAGCGATATATAGCAACCAACTCAAACAACCATTGGTAAAAGTCATGCAGCCAAGTTTTTTGATCATCAAGACCGATCTGAACTCCTTGAGCAACAGGGAGACCCGCGACCAAAGCTGGAAAGTACCATAGACTGGGAGGCCTTTCGGGTATTGTTGGGCTCAGTTTATAAAAACAGTGATCCCAGTAAAGGCAGGCCCCCACCTTACGATATGGTACTGATGTTCAAGGTGTCTTACAGCATTTGTTCAATCTGTCCGATGATCAAACAGAGTTCCAAATACCGGATCGCTATAGCTTTTGTCGTTTTCTTGGGCTGAGCCCGGGGAAGATAAGGTACCCGATGCTAAAACGGTTTGGGTGTATCGTGAGCGCCTGAAAGAATAGGGCCTTGTCGGTAAACTCGTTTCAGAACTGTTGACCCGGATTAATGTAGCAGACTCCAGTGCTCGCAAGGGACAGATTGTAGATGCCGCTATCGCTCCAGCACCCAGGCAACGTAATAGACGAGAGGAAAATAGGCAGATCAAAGCCGGGGATAGCCCTGAGGCATGGAGTGATAACAAACGCCGCCAGAAGGATGTTGAAGCCCGCTGGATCATGAAGCATGGCAAAACCCACTATGGATACAAAAAAACTACCGGCATAGACCGAAAGAATTTCAAGAAATCCTTGAACAAGCAAATACTCGTATTTCTAGAGTTCGCTTTAAAATAGATGAAGAAAGTAAACCAGACCAACATACAGAAGCAGGCAGTGCGGAGTGGTTTTTTATCCTAGCTGATGAAATTAGAAAGGTGGTGGAGGATAGTCTCCCGAAACTTATAATATTGCTAAAAGTGAAATCCCATAAAAACATAACAAATCGCTGCACTGGACTAATTACTCGCTGGCGCTCGTAATTATACTGCCTGGGTTAAATATATACCGCCAAGCGTTCTTCGAACTCAATCATAAATCTATTCAGTGCTGGTTTCCAATGACGGATCGGCATTGTCCACTTTTTCGATGCGGCCTGGATTGCCAGGTGGATTACCTTCTTCGCCGAGTCATCGGTGGAAACAACTTCCGCTTTTTGATCACTTTGCGAATGACGCTGTTCAGCGACTCAATGGCGTTGGTCGTGTAGATCACTTTTCGTCTGTCCTCCGGGTAGTTGAACAGCGTGCTGAGATTCTGCCAATAAGCACTCCAGGAGCGGCTGATCTAGCGAGGTAAATTGCTTTGTTGATCACTTTCTTGTCTTGCCGGATTTTAACGACAATGCTGCCCAGATAAACAATAGGCTGAGTCGCACCCAGGGAGCGAGATTGCCATTCGACAACCTGTTCGGTAACCGCATCAGTAACTTTGGATATGAGTGTCGCGGAGACATCGGCTCCGTACATTTCCCTGAATGTCGTGACAATTGCGGGGGTCATCATACCCTGAGCATACAGGAAGAGGATCTTGTCATGCATTGAGGTAAATCAACGCCGGTGCTTTTTAACCAGCCGGGGTTTAAAGCTGCCCGCTCTTTCTCGTGGAGTATCCCCTTCAAACTGGCCATCTTCCGTTTGCAAAGTCTTGCCAGTAGTACCGTTGCAGCTATTACTCGCTTCGGGTTGTTCATGTTTGGCAAAGCCAAGGATGATCAGCCGGTTCAACGTTGAGTGCTGCATCGACCGTGATTTTGGCCAGCATTGGCCGAAACTCGTTGTGATCTTCTTCAGTTTTGACGTTATTAGCGGCTGCTTGGGCTATCGCCTGGAGCTCTTTTTTGTCGATCAGCTGCCTGTCCTCTCCCTTGTTTGGGTTTAATGATAGGCAGTTACACAGAATTTAGGTCTGTCTCATAGCTAATCCTATAGAGAACTTACCATTTTTGTTGAACCGAAGGTGCGGTATAGTGCTCTGCTTCCAAGTTTACTGACAGTGTGCTAATTATCCCGTGTCCAATCAACAGATCAGCTATATCATCGGCGACCGACTCTACCTCAATATCACCGACAGATGCACCCTGGAGTGCGCCTTCTGCCCGAAGACTCAGGGTGTTCATAAGGTCCATGATTATGACCTGACCCTGAAGCAACGGCCCACGGTTGAGCAGATAATCGCAGCCATTGATGACCCTGCAAAATATGCTGAGGTAGTCTTCTGCGGTTTTGGAGAACCCACACTGCGGTTCAAGGTACTGCTTGAAGTGGCCCGCTACATAAAGGCGAATGGTGGTAATGTCAAAATCAACACCGACGGGCTGGCTAATCTTGTCAACAAACGCAATGTCCTGCCGGAGATGGCCGAATGCGTGGATGCACTCTCTATCTCGTTAAATGCGCAGAACGCTGAAGTCTATGATCGCCACTGCGTCCCGGCATTGGCTGGCTCTTATGAAAAGATGCTGGAATTTCTAGCGAAGGCCCCAAAATACATCAAGGATGTCACCGCTACGGCCATTGATGGCCTGGAGGGGGTGGATATTGCCGCCTGTGAGGCACTGACGGAAGAACGGAATGTTAAATTCCGCTGTCGTCAACTGGGTAAAGTAGGATAAAATCGGATGCAAACCAACAGCCCATACTATCTCCATGACAATGATGCTTACAAAAGCTGGTGCGATGAAAAGCTTCAGAATTATCCAGCTTCTCTGGAAGATTTGATTGTCGAGATCAATGATCAGCAGCACCTGACGCCAGCGGAACACCAAGCGGTCATGACACTGATCAAAAAAGTCGGCATGGCGATCTATGCAAGCCATAATGGCAACCCTCATGACAAAGAGCTGATTCGTAGCCTTGGGCTGCAGTTCGGTCTAGACCACCTTGATCACAATATGTGTGCGGATGAAGACGCCATCACCTCACTGGCGGTACAGCCGGATGCCTTGCATAAAGGCTATATCCCATACTCGAACCGCCCCATCGCTTGGCACACCGACGGCTATTACAACAACATGAGCCAGCAGATCCACGGGCTGCTGCTCCACTGCGTTCAACCGGCCGCAAACGGGGGAGCCAATGAATTTCTGGACCATGAAATCATTTACATGCAGTTGCGGGATATAAACCCGATTTATATTCATGCGCTGATGAATCCCGAGGCGATGACTATCCCGGCCAATATTGTCGATGGCAAAGAGTTACGGCCCGCCCGCACCGGCCCGGTGTTTCAGATCCGTAACGATGGCAGATTGCATATGCGCTACACAGACCGCAGCCGCAGTATCGAGTGGCGGGATGACCCGGCCACCCAGGAGGCCGTCACAGAACTGAAGCGGCTGCTCAGGGCAGACTCTCCCTACCATTTCAAAGGAACGCTTCAGGCCGGCCAGGGGTTGATCAGCAACAATACCCTCCACACCCGTGATAGTTTTGAAGATGGCGACAGTGAACGTCTGCTCTATCGCGCCCGCTACTTTGACAGTATTAAGGGGGCCTGACAGGCACCAAAAGTATTGATACACATGAGCCGCTATGCAATTATCCGCCACCCCATTTTATTATCACGAGTTGCCACATGAGTAACCAGCCCCCGAAAAGAGTCCCATCAGAGATCAATCTTCACAGTAAATCACGACTGCTGATCATTGAGTACGCCGATGGCAAGCGATTTGAGTTGCCATGTGAGTATCTGCGCGTCTTCTCAAGAGCCATGGAGGTGCGAGCCATGGAAGGACCCATCACAGGCAAGGAAGGAGTCAATGTCACCGAGATTCAAGCTCAGGGGCGGTACGCCATCCGATTGATATTCGATGACGGCCACGACACCGGCATCTACTCTTGGGACACACTCTACGACCTAGGGGAAAACAAGGAGAAAAACTGGCAGACGTATCTCAAACAGCTGGAAGAGATCGGTTATGACCGGAATGCTGATACGGCAAAGCCGCGCAAGGTCAAACTTCTCTATTTCACCTATCTGGTAAAAAAACTCCATCGGAAGTCAGAAGAGGTAGATCTCGCTGAATCAGTAAAAGATGTTGCATCACTGCTCGAATGGGTCCGCCGACGCAACCGCGACAAAGCCCATCTGTTTAAAGAGGGGAGTGTTCAAGTGACGATCAACAAGCAGTTCTCAGAGCCGTTTACCTTGCTTGAAGACGGCGATGAGATCGCCTTCATTCCAACCTCGCCGATCGCCCCCGTTGCTGACTGATCTATGCATTTATTGTAAATGACGATGCCATCGATATCATGCCGATGGATCATCATTATTCTCAATTCGTTCATTGAAAATATTGGCGACCATTGCCATCTTGACCAGCTCTGCCAGCGAGTTTGCCTGCATCTTCTCCATCACCCGGGCACGATGCGCCTCTACCGTTTTTGCGCTGACACCCAGCGCAAGCGCTATCTCTTTGTTGGCCCGGCCATTGGTGACCATCTCCATTACCTGATGTTCACGAGGGGTAAGCGCTGCCAGCCGCGCAGCAATTTCTGACCTCTCTGCCTGAAGCGACCGTTGCTCTACATCAATTATCAAGGCATTTCTTATACTATCGAGCAGCAGTTCGTCATTAAAGGGTTTTTCAATAAAATCGACTGCACCTACCTTCATGGCACGTACCGCCATCGGGACATCACCATGTCCGGTGATGATGATGACTGGGATTCTGATCTGCTGTTCTACGAAGTACTCCTGGAGTTCTATTCCGCTCATTCCAGGCATTCTCACATCCAGCAGAAGACACCCCGCCCGCCCGGGATAATAGTTGCGGATAAACTCATCGGCAGAGCCAAAAACCTCCACATTCATGCCGACGCTCTCAATCAGCCATTTCAGTGAATTACGCATCGCCTGATCATCATCCACCACGAAAACAGTCGCTTTATTACCCATCTCTCTCCTCCCCGCTCGGAATCATAATGCTGAACCGGGTGCCACCTTCTTCTAAACGTTCCGCACTGATTTTTCCGTTATGATCTTCAATAATCGTCTGACTGATAACCAGCCCCATCCCCATGCCACTCTGCTTGGTAGTATAAAAAGGTTCGAACAGGCGGCCCATCGCCTCATCCTGGATTCCAGGCCCCGAGTCCAGCACCTCAATAAGGATGTATCCTCCCGCCTGACAACTTGTTCGAATAATCAGGCTGCGTTCATCTTCCTGTATTTCCAGCAGGGCATCAAGGGCATTTCTGACCAGATTTAGCAGTACCTGCTCGATCTGCACCACATCTACCCTGGCTTTCAACAAAACCAGACTCAGCTCCTGCTCGATAACCACATTCGCTTTTCGTGCCTGAAACTCGACAAATGAGCAGACCTCTTTCACCAGCTGGTTGATATCTGCAACACTGCGGATCGGCGGCTGTTTACCGATCAAGCTGCGCAGGCGCTTGATAATCTCTCCTGCACGGTCGGCCTGGGAGTTAATCTGGCCCAGAGCATGAAGAATATCGTCCCCCCCGTTGCCACTCAACTGCAAACGGCGTACACAACCATTCGCATAATTGGCAATGGCTGACAACGGCTGATTCAATTCGTGAGCCAGCCCAGTCGCCATCTCACCCATGGTGCTCAGGCGGCATACATGAATCAGCTCCTGTTGATGTTCCCGTGCCTGGTGTTCGGCCTGACGCACAGCAGTGATATCACGGCCATAGATATTCACATAACCAAGGTCTACCACGGGCGTTATCAGCAGAGAGTATATGCGGTCATCGCTGACCAACTGGGATTCCCAATCCTTGCCCGACAGAAAAACATCTGAAATCCGTTTTTTCCAGTAGAGCGGTAGTGTCTGTCCCTGCTCACAGCCCCAGTATTCGAGCAGGGGAGCACTGGCAGCATTGGCATAAATAATCACCCCGGGCTGGTTGACTCTAAGCACAGGACTGGGACTCTCCGATGGGAATTTCGCCAGACTTCTGATCACCTGCTCAGCCCGCCGCCGGTTCGACATATCGTGCATATAGACCGTAAACACAACCCGGGTCTGGAGCTGAATTGGTTTTATCGCGATCTCAACAGGCAGCTGGTTGCCTTCCCGGGTAACAGCCCACATCTCATGCTGGACCTCTTCTTTCTGATCACCGGGATTTTCAAGAAAACTGTTAAGCATATTGCGGAACACTGGCTGATTTTTCACGTCCAGCATCAATTCGGCAAAACTCTCTCCAATCACTTCATCCCGATCATGCCCCAAAGTCTGGGCCGCCGTGTTATTAAACTCGATAATTCGCCCGGTCTCATCAATGGTAACAATAGAATCTAGGGCAGCCTCCATAATCGTGCGCTTCAGCGCCTCGGACTCCTGCATCTCAAATTCATGCTGCTGTCGCATCTCATCCCTGGCATCCCGCACCAGCCGGATAAACTGCTTAATCCAGTCTTCCAATACAAACAGTTGGTTACCCTGCTCAATAATCGGTTGAGCTTCACCCAGCGCCCGCCGTGAAAAAAGTGAAATACGCCGAAGTATCCGATTCAACCGTTCCGATAACAGATAGAAGACAAGGGTAAAAATAGTGACAAAGGCCGTTGCTGTTATAATTCGCTGCCGCCGCTCCAATCCCGCAACCCGGCCCCTGATCACCTCCATCACTGTATTGGGTACCAGCGTGGCAAACTGGATATTGATGGTCGATCCTTCATACTCGAAAAAAGATTGGTCAGTCACCTGATAGTCATGCTCCACCTTTTCCATCAATACCCCAGGTGGCAACCTCTTGTAATCACTGCTGGAAAGAAAGCGCTGCTCATCTGCATCCAGCAGACCTACCACCACATCATCCAGGGCAACCCCCTGTTGTGATGAGGTGAGAAATTGCTCATCGATGGGTGCCATCATCATCAGCAGACCCATGACGGTACCAGTGGCATCTTCTGCCGTCTCAGATACCAGAAGGTAGGGTTCATCACCGAGGGTGGTAAGCAGCGCCTGCACCCGGTTTTCACTTGAAAAAAGCTCGTTGATACCCGCCAGCTCGGAAGGCAAGTTGCGTTTTCCGACCTGATAAATCTCGCGGGTTCGACCTTGTTTATCGATCAGCAAAATGTGGCTCGGCTGAATCAGCGTCCGCCAAAGGGCTGTATTGGGCAGCCAGGGGGGCGTATTGTAATAGACAAACGGCACTTCTCTGTCACTCTCAAGCCAATGGACAGGCTCCAAATACTGAGACAACTTGCGATGATTTGCCAAAAGACGGATGGTTGATGTGTGGGCCGTTACGTAGTTGTTATAACGAATCAACGTCTCTCTGGCCTGCTGCTCCAGGCGGACCTTCAGTTCATCGGCAAAAATACTCTTCAGCGCCCGGGGCTGCACCTGCTCCAGCACGAGCCAGACGAACAGGCCGCAGAATAAGCCAACCAAAATCGCCAACAGGGGCATGGGTATGCGCCGTAATAGATTGGGACGTGATATTAACGGACTCTGCATTGTTCCAGCATTATGACGGCCAAAAGGAACTGTCGCCAGTCTCTGTTGCATCGGTCAGGGGAAACGGGGATTTTCAGTTGGCTGGAAAGCGTGGAAATCAGATGAACCCAAGCGGCTAAGCCGAGCCTGTAAAGTTTTCTGTGTAACAGCCAGGGTTAAATATATACCGCTAAGCGTTCTACGAACTCAATCATAAATCTATTCAGTGCTGGTTTCCAATGACGGATCGGCATTGTCCACTTTTTCGATGCGGCCTGGATTGCCAGATAGATTACCTTCTTTGCCGAGTCATCGGTTGGAAATAATTTCCGTTTTTTGATCACTTTGCGAATGACGCTGTTCAGCGGCTAATGGTGTTGTTCGTGCAGATCACTTTTCGTTTGTCCTCCGGGTAGCTGAACAGCGTGTTGATATTCTGCCGATGGGCACGCCAGGAGCGGCTGATCCGGGGATACTTGTTGTCCCATCGGTCAGAGAATTTATCCAGCGCCAATAAGGCTTCTTCCTCGGTGATGGACTGGTAAATCTTTTTCAAATCAGCCGTGACAGGCTTGTAGTCTTTCCAAGGCACGTACTTCATCGAGTTCCGTACCATATGCACGATACAGAGCTGAATCTGGGTATCCGGAAAGGCCATGTTGATGGCATCAGGAAAGCCTTTTAAGCCATCGACACAGGCAATCAAAATATCCTTCACACCGCGGTTTTGAAGCTCTGTCAACACGTTCAGCCAGAATTTGGCCCCCCCTCATTCTCCGATAGCCACATCCCTAATAATTCCTTGTGGCCTTCCAGGTTAACGCCCAGAGCGAGGTAAATCGCTTTGTTGATCACTTTCTTGTCTTGCCTGATTTTAACGACAATGCAGTCCAGATAAATAATAGGACAAATCGCATCCAGGAGGCGAGATTGCCATTCAACAACCTGTTCGATAACTGCATCAGTGACTTTGGATATGAGTGTGGCAGAGACATCGGCCCCATACATCTCCTTGAATATCGTGACGATTTCGCGGGTTGTCATACCTTGGGCATACAAGAAGAGGATCTTGTCATCCATTGAGGTAAATCGACGCTGGTGCTTCTTAACTAGCTGAGGTTCAAAGCTGCCCGCTCTATCTCGCGGGGTATCCAGTTCAAACTAGCCATCTTCCGTTTGCAAGGTCTTGCTGGTAGTGCCGTTGCGGCTATTACTCGCTTCGGATTGTTGATGCTTGGCAAAGCCAAGATGATCAGCCAGTTCAGCATTGAGTGCTGCCTCGACCGTGATCCTGGTCAGCATTTGCCGAAACTCGTTGAGATCTTCTTCAGTTTTGATGTTTTTAGCGGCCGCCTGGGCTATCGCCTGGAGCTCTTTCTTGTCGATCAGCTGCCTGTCCTCTCCCTTGTTTGGGTTTAATGATAGGCAATTACACAGAATTCAGGATAGTCTCGCTAAGCCAAGTACCTGCTGTTCTCAACACACAAGCTCAGTGTCATCCATTAACCGATACAGCACATCCTGATTCATCGAATCCGAATGATTGGCCATGAGGCCTAGCCGGCCTCCACGCCATGAACCACCACCTCGAACTGGGGAGGGGGCAGCCCTCACTTTCCAGTATCAGCGATACATCAATCTGTGCATGCACCAAGTGTGTTTTCGATCTCGTGATGCATTTTGGGGCATCCCGGTCCCCAAAATGCACTCAATCTTCGACAGTCTATATTGCCCAGGCCATCCTGCGTACGCGCCACTTCGCTTATGTGGACTCCCCTCTGTCAACAACGAAATGATTAAAATATAGGATAATAAAATAAATGCGTGCTTATGTGCGAACTCTAATTTTGGCAGCTAACCCAGGCCCAATGATTTTTACGCGAACTGTATGGTTAAATCTCTCCAGCAAGTTTGTTTGCTCTGTGCGAAGCACTGACTCTTACAGTTGATTTGTCATCTACGTTAAGAAGCTTTTTGTTAGTGATTGTTACGCTTAAGCCAATAACGGCTCAGCTTTATATTCTGTACCTTCCGTCAATAGGGCAAATGCCGTCCTGACCGTTTTGTTTGCGGTTCTCGTTTGTCAACATGGTTGATAACGGACATCGCACCATTCACAAGATAACTCCTCATGTCAATATTCTTCGTCAATCTCCCGATAGTACCAAAATTTGTTTTCCACCACTGGAATGCTGAAGCCGCGTCAATCCGATGCATGCTGATGCATCCCTTCCCATTTTAAATGTACCAGCTTCACCGCAGCCTATCGCAATATAGAGATTAACAGCATTTATCGTAGACACAACCTCTAGTGCCGCCCGCAACTTCTCACATTCCGGGTGTGCCTTGATGGCCTGTGCCAATAGCCTATCCTTTTCCGCTATGTTTTTAACCGTCGGTAAGTAAAGTCTCCATATTGCATTCAATGCCTGGCGAAACTGCTATGCAAAACCTTTTCTCTGCGTCTTCAAGCACCCCTTGAACTGTGCCACCTAATCCACCTCTTCTTGATGACACACGTACATTCTCATGATGGACTGCTCTTGTTGCTCAAAAGTCTTGCCATTGATGAATTTAATATCAACAAGCTGACTAGCCTGTACGATGGCCAAGGCATCATTTTTATCGGCCTTTTGATTTTACCTTATCTGAGAAACAAGCTTGGCTGATATAATGTGGGCATCATGACCATTGTCCTTAGCCACTTGCTTCCAGTAGTTGGAAATCGCACAAGGTTCGAACACGGCAATCGCTAGTTTAGCCATGACCAGACAGGATGCAAATTCCCCTGATGCCATTTCATCATTGGTAACTATCTCAGGTCCCTTGACAACGCACACCCGGATAACTTTTTTGGCTAAATCTACACCTGTAGTCGTTTTCTTCGTTTATTGGGCTCCCATTCTTTGCTTTAAGGGCAACCAGTTTCTGTTTTAGGGTGAGGGGAGTCCAATTATCTCTCCATCGCCGGTAGCGAGTAAATTTTGCCCTTAAAGGGATAAAAATAAAATACGGGGGATTGCGCGGTACAGCAAGGTTATCCCCAATACTGTTTCAATCTGATACATTGAGGAATTGATTGATAGTTTACTCCCAACAACACGGTAGCGTGTCCGTCCGACAAAAAAATACAACTTAAATAAATAAAAATGAGGCCAGATGAACGATCCAAAGCCAATTGATATCAGCAACGCCATTAGCCCAGGACTCCCACGCCGCTTGGCGGCCATTGTTTATGACAGCTTTTTGGTAGTGGGACTGCTACTATTGGCGGCCGCGCTGGCCATGCTCCTCGCCGCCTCTATTGGCGGTAAGGAGGCGGCGCTCCACATCTCGGAAAACGTGCTGTTCAAACTTTGGATTGCCCTTGCGCCACTATTTTTCTTTATCGGCTTCTGGACACATGGCGGCCAGACGCTGGGCATGCGGACCTGGAAGATAATGGTAATCCGACAGGACGGTATGCCGCTCAACCTTAAAAATGCACTGATTCGTCTCTTTTGCGCGATCCTCTCATGGCTGCCAATGGGCCTTGGCTTTCTATGGATGCTAGGTGACCAGGATGGATTGACCTGGCACGACCGGCTCTCCGGGACTCAAATGGTTATGCTGGAAAAAACAGCTCTAAAAAGTAGACGGCTTATTGTTCAGTGAATTTTGCGGACGAACCAGACGCCAAAAGAGAGGAATATCAGTCCTGGCACTGCTGCGGCAAACAGCGGGTTGAGGCCGTAGACGATCGCCATTTGGCCAAACACCTTGTTCAGCAGAAAAAAAGTGATCCCCAACAGGGCGCCGGCAAAGATCCGCTGACCAATGCCCACTGAACGCAGTACGCCAAAGACAAAAGGGACGGCAAGAAAAACCATTATCAGCGTCACCAGCGGTGAAATAATTTTACTCCAGAAGGCAACTTCATAGGTGACCGCCTCCTGCCCATTGTCGTGCATAAAACCGATATATCGGTACAAGCCCCACACCGGCAGCATAGTAGGCCGCACCACAACCACATCAAGCAGAGACGGATTCAGCAGTGAGTCCCAAGTCGCCTGCTCCAGCTTTCGGCTCACGACACCATCCTTGGTAAACCGAGTCTGGTCAATCTCTTTCAGCAGCCAATGATCGCCCTGATATTGGGCAAATCCGGCATGGGTTGCCACCTCCAGCTCACGCTTCTCGGAAAACTCATAAATGTAGATATCCTGCAGCTGTGAGCCTGGCAGAATTTTCCGTATATTGACAAATGAGTGCCCGTCCCTGGCCCAGAAGCCATAACGCGATTTCATTGTAATCTGTTTCGATATCTTCTCGGCCCGCATGCGTTCCGCATACTGCTCAGTATTCGGTGCAACCACCTCACCGATCAGCAATACCAGAAAAATCACCAGCAGACCGGATTTCAGCACCGAGACAATAATCCGCGCCAGAGAAACTCCGGCAGAGCGCATGGCGATCAGTTCAGAGTTACTTGCCAGTCTGCCCAGCCCGATCAGGCTACCGAGCAATACTCCCATGGGGAAGATTTCATAGGCTCGCCGGGGAAGAATAAGCAGTACATAGAGAAAAGCGTCTTGCGTCGTGTAGTCACCCTGTCCAATGTCACCCAGCTCATCTATCAAGGTAAAAAAACCGGCCAGAATAAGCAGTACCAGAAGGGTAATCAGAATATTCCCAACCACTGTATGCCTGATATATCGATCTAGCAGCTTCACGGTCTCTTACCCCTGAAGCGGCTGGCCATTGCAGCGGTAAAACGATGGGACTTGTAGAGTATCACCAAACCGCCAAGAGTCAGCATAAACGGATGCACCCACCATCGCCCTAACCAGACCGGCGTGATGCCTGCCACCATCCAATTGCCTGAAACGGCCTGAAGGTTAAGAAAAATAAAATAGAACAAAATAGCCAGCATCAGACTACCGTATATGCCTTCACGCGGCAGTGATTTACTCAAAGGAACACAAAGAATGGTGAAAACAATAATAGCTGTGGGGAATATCAAGCGATATTGAAACTCCGACAGCTCACTGATTTTTTCCGAGCGCATCAGATACCCGCTTGGAAGCGCCTTTGGCGGCAACGCCTTAACCGCTTTTTTACCTTCACCAATGCGAATCGCATACTTCTCGTAATCCCCAACGGTGTATGCGCTGTTACCCGGCGACCCCTCATATCTGTAGCCGTCATTCAATACCAGGTAGAGCCCGCCTGTCTCTTTATCTACATATTGGTAACCCTCTGCCGCAGTCACCAACCCCAGCTTCCCATGTTTTCTGTTCTGGATAAAAATATTCCGCATCCGGCTTTTGTCATCGGATATGGACTCAACATAAAACAGCAGGTCACCCTGACTGAACTCATTAAAGCGACCCGCCACCGCCGTTCCCAGCTCTGCCGACTCATCCTGCTGACTCTGTATGGTCTCTTCCTTGTTCTGGTTGACCCAGGGAAGCAGGCTTATGGTAAGCCAGGCGACTAGTGCTGTAACCGGCAGCGCCATCAGGAGAAACGAGCGAAACACCCTGAAAGTCCCCACTCCTCCCGCAGCCAGTGCAGTCATCTCGCTATCCCGGTACATACGACCGAGCGTATACAGAATAGAGAAGAAAAAAGTGGGAGGAGCCACTGGGCCAAGTACCTGAAGCACCTCAAGGCCGAGCAGTCGCATCAGCACTTCGTTGCTGATAATACCGGAGGCTGCATCTTCGAGAATGCTGATGTAGCTCTGACTAACGACGATCAGCATCAGCACCGTCAGGATGGCAAGAAAGGATTTGCTGGCTTCCCGCAATATATAGCGGTCAATAATGGGTAGCATAGATTACGTCAGGCAATTATACGGCTTAAAAACTGGAACACGATATTCCCCCTTGGAACCGGGGGCATTCTACCTCAGAGCATTAGAATACAATAGTTTCTGTCTCAGCCTATCAATCTGACTGCTGAACATGGCCCTGGCACCTGTGCCAAACAGCAGCAGTTCTTGTAAACTATCCATAGTGGTGCCGGAATCCGGCACAGAATGATTATTCAGGAGTCTTTTATGGAATACCCTCTGAGATCCGGTGATCCCAGCAAACTGCGTACGGCCTGCCTAGTCCTCGGCATCTTCTCCAAGCGCAATCTTTCTGAACCTGCAATCACCGTAGACAAAGCCAGCAAAAGCTTTCTGGGGAGAATTCTGAAGAAAGGCGACATGGATGGCAAAAGCGGTCAATTCCTGATGCTCTACGATGTCCCAGGCATCCGCGCTGAACGGGTATTACTGATTGGGTTGGGGGCAAAAAAGGATTTTGATCTTTCAGCCTATCGCAAGGCGATGGCCAAGAGCGCCACTATTCTAAGCGAAAGCCACACCACGGAAGCCGCCAATACGCTCTCCCTTGTAGAGCCGCAGGGAAGCGACATCTACACCCAGATGCGGGAATCGGTTACCACGATTGAACGGCAATTCTACCGCTTCGATCAGTGCAAAAGCAACGTGGAGGAAATAAAGCGCCCACTGAAAAAGATGGGGCTGTTTATCGGCGATCGCCGCAGTGCCAAGCGTGCCGAACAGGCTATCGCTCATGGTTGCGCCATCGCCCGGGGCACATCCCTGGCAAAGACCCTCGCCAATCTGCCCGGTAATATCTGCACACCAAGCTACCTGGCCAAAGAGGCACTCGCCCTTGGCCGTCAATCGCCTAAGCTGAAGGTGAAAATCCTTGACGAGAAGCAGATGGAAGGATTGGGCATGAGAGCCCTTCTTTCAGTCTCCCGGGGCAGCAGGCAACCGGCAAAGTTGATTGTTATGGAATACAAAGGGAGCAGCGATAAGAGTAAGCCGGTGGTCCTGGTAGGCAAAGGCCTTACTTTTGATGCCGGCGGCATTTCGATCAAGCCTTCCGCAGGCATGGATGAGATGAAATACGATATGTGCGGCGCCGCCAGCGTGCTGGGCACTATGGCCGCTTGTGTGGAGATGGCGTTACCGATCAACCTAGTCGGCATTGTACCCTCTTCGGAAAACCTGCCGGATGGCGACGCCAACAAACCCGGGGACATAGTCACCAGCATGTCAGGGCAAACCATTGAGATACTCAATACCGATGCGGAAGGACGCCTGATCCTCTGCGATGCGCTCACCTATACCGAACGATTCAACCCCGCCGCAGTAATCGATATTGCCACCCTCACCGGGGCTTGCGTAGTGGCTTTGGGAGCCCACGCTTCAGGGTTGCTGGGAACTGACGATGCGCTGGTGAATGAACTGCTGGCAGCAGGTGAGAGCAGCGGTGACCGTGCCTGGCAACTGCCGCTTTGGGATGACTACCAGGAGCAACTGGACAGCAACTTTGCCGATATAGCAAACATTGGCGGTAAAGGAGGTGGCACCATCACTGCCGGCTGCTTCCTGTCGCGCTTCACCAAGAAGTATAAATGGGCTCACCTGGACATTGCAGGCACTGCATGGAAAAGCGGCGCCCAGAAAGGAGCGACGGGCCGCCCCGTCCCCATGCTATCCGAGTTTCTGCTGAAGCGTTGTGGTCTCGGTAAATGACCCAGGTTGATTTCTACATTCTGGGCGACCAAGCCAAAGGTGACCGATACCAACTGGCCTGCCGTATTGCAGACAAGGCCTGGCAATCGAACCGGCGAATCTACCTCAACACCAACTCCGAAGCTGAATCCAGACACATAGACCGACTTCTCTGGACCTACAGGGAGGGGAGCTTTCTACCCCACGGCATCCTCGGCGAGAGTGACCAGGCGATGACCCCTATTATCATTGGCAATGGTGGCGATGCGGCAGATGAGCACGATGTATTAATCAATCTTGCCAATGAGGTGCCGCTGTTTTTCAGCCGGTTTGAACGGGTGGCGGAATTTATCGATAACGACCCTGAAATCCGCAAATCAGGCCGTGATCGATACCGTCTCTACCGCGACCGGGGCTATACTCTGAATACCTACAACATAGACCGGTAATAAAAGTGAAATACCCCTTTCATCGAACAGCCACTGCCGAGCCACAAGAAACGCCTCTCGCGGTGGATTCATCCGGCATTCCGATACTCGATGAGGTGGTAGACTTTAACCCCATTGGACAGGAGGACAGTGCATTCACTGATGGACCAGTGCCGGCTTCACCCAATCTTGCACTCAACCTGCCGATGCATGACGCACTGCTTAAAGCGATTCGAGAACAGCTGAAGTCACAGCTTCAGAACGAGCTGGCGCTGATGATCGATCAGTTGACGTCTGAAACAATAAGCCAGATAACCATAGACCTGGAAGAGACCATGCGGGAGAAACTCCAAAGCTCTCTGAAAAGCAGAATCAGCGAACTGATTGAGCAGTCACTGAATCAACACCTTCGCGATAGTCAGGAAAGCGCACCTGATACTAAGAACACCGATAGTTAGTGTTCATCCAGAAACCGATAACCCACCACCAGGACACGAACAGACGCGGATTAAGGCGGTTGTCCACTGAATGCCCCGCTACCCCACCTTGATGTTATCCACCTTCTGGAAACCGCGGGGTAATTTGCTGCCACGGCGCCCATGCTCACCCTGATAGTGATCCAGATCACGCCCTTTAAGGTTAATGTGCCGCTTGCCAGAAACAGCCGTGAGTAAGGCACCTTCAGGAACGCAGGTTAATGCCACCACAAACTCTTCTCTGCTGGCCACCCGCTTTGGCGGAATGCCGATAATCTTATTTCCCTTGCCCCGGGAAAGTGCCGGTAGCTCGGAGATAGGGAAAGCCAACATGCGGCCTTCGTTAGTAATCGCCACCACACGGTCACTCGCCATATCGGTGATCGGCACCGGGGGCAAAACCTTGGCCCCTTTAGGCAGAGTCAACAGCGCCTTACCCGCCTTGTTCTTTGCCATCAGATCCTTATATTGCACCAAGAAACCATAGCCCGCATCGGATGAGATCAGATACCACTGGTCAGATTCACCCCCAAGTACGGCGATAAACAGAGCGCCGGATGGCGGTGACAGCCGCCCGGTCAGAGGCTCTCCCTGACTGCGCGCAGATGGCAAAGTATGAGCCAGCGCCGAGTAGCTGCGCCCGGCTGTATCGATAAATACCACTGACTGGTTACTGCGTAACTGTGCTGCGCCAAGATACCGATCCCCAGCCTTATAGTTGAGGCCGGTGGGATCTATCTCATGGCCCTTGGCCGTCCGCGCCCAGCCTTTCTCGGAGAGAATAACCGTCACGGGCTCACTGGGGGCCAGCTCAGTCTCATCCAGCACCTCTGCGGCAAAACGCTCTACAATGGGCGAGCGTCGGCCATCACCATACTTTTCGGCATCGGCCTGAACCTCCTTGCGAATCAGCGTCTTCATGCGCTGCCGGGAACTCAGCAGTTTTTCCAGGCGGTTTCTCTCTGTGGCCAGCTCTTTCTGCTCTGCACGGATCTTCATCTCTTCAAGCCGGGCCAGCTGACGCAGTTTGGTGTCCAAAATATAGTCGACCTGAATCTCTGTCAGGTCGAAACGGCTCATCAGCACCTTTTTAGGCTCATCCTCGGTGCGAACAATACGGATCACCTCATCTAGATTGAGAAAGGCAACCAGCAAACCATCCAGCAAGTGTAACCGCTCATTCACCTTGCCAAGGCGATAATCCAATCGGCGGCGTACTGTCTCAAAACGAAACTCCAGCCACTCCTTGAGCATATCCCGCAGATTTTTTACCTGGGGGCGACCGTTCAGGCCGATCACGTTCATATTCACCCGATAAGTGCGCTCCAGGTCGGTGGAGGCAAATAGGTGTGACATCAAACGTTCCACATCCACACGGTTGGAGCGCGGGACAATCACCAGACGGGTTGGGTTTTCATGGTCCGACTCATCGCGCAGATCTTCAACCATGGGCAGTTTTTTCGCCTGCATCTGGTAGGCAATCTGCTCCAGTATCTTGTCACCTGACACCTGATGAGGCAGTGCCGTGATCACTATATCTCCCTGTTCACGCTCATATCGCGCACGCATACGGATGCTGCCAGTACCGGTACGGTAGGTTTTCTCCAGCTCACGACGGGGAGTGATAATCTCCGCATCAGTCGGGTAATCCGGCCCCTGGATATGCTCACACAGCTCTTCCAGAGTTGAATTGGGGCTCTCCAGTAGGCGGATACAGGCACTGGCCACCTCCCGCAGATTGTGCGGCGGAACATCCGTGGCCATACCCACAGCAATACCTGTCGTTCCGTTCAGCAGCAGGTTAGGCAGGCGGGCGGGCAACACTACCGGCTCTTTCATGGTGCCGTCAAAATTAGGCACCCAATCGACGGTTCCATGGCCCAACTCGGACAGCAGCACCTGAGTATAGGGTCTCAGACGCGCCTCGGTATAACGCATGGCGGCAAAAGATTTCGGATCGTCCGGCGATCCCCAGTTGCCCTGACCGTCTACCAACGGGTAACGATAGGAGAAGGGTTGGGCCATCAACACCATCGCTTCATAGCAGGCTGAGTCACCGTGAGGATGGTATTTACCCAGCACATCACCCACCGTACGGGCAGACTTCTTGTGCTTGGAGGAAGCAGAAAGCCCCAACTCCGACATGGCATAAATAATACGCCGCTGTACCGGTTTCAGGCCGTCCCCGATATGGGGCAGGGCGCGATCGAGAATGACGTACATGGAGTAGTCCAGATATGCCTTCTCAGTAAACTGTTTCAGCGGCATCTGTTCGATGCCTTCCAGACTCAGATCGATTTGGCTTGCCATAAATGCCGGAACCCACACTTCCAGTTGAATAGTTGGAGGAAGATCATACGAAAACTGGCTTCACTTGTCACAGCAGGCTGAAAACAAGTGAGTCTTCGATCTCGCGATGCATTTTGGGACGTCCCAGTCCCCAAAATGCACTCGATCTTCGACAACCTATTATTGCCCGGCCACCAGGGACTACCGGTCTTCGCTTCGCTCTCCATGGCCGGCAGCATCAGTGAAAGCCTATTTCACTCCGCTCAAACCGGCCATACTTGATCGCATCAATCATCTTTTCAGGGGTGCGATCAACCATCTTGTGGGCACAGAAGTAAAACTCCCAAAGATCCTTCCGGTAGCGGGTGTATAACGTATCCATAAGGGGTTTCCACTGCGGCTTACGCATGGAGCGAAAGACACCTTTGCCATTCCCATAGGCATAAACCTTGTACTCTTTGGCCGTGCAGCGCATCCCCTCATAGGCGACATTGTTGACCCCCGTTTTTGAACGAATGACCAACGTGTACCTGACTATCCCATCTGCCTTATTATAGCCAAGGGACTTGGTATCGATAAAATAACGAAACCTAGAACCCGGCAGATCAACATCGAACTCCAGCAGATCCTCATCCTCAGGGTAATCCGGCAGAGCAATCGTCTCTTCAGCCCATACATGCTCTTCAATATTAGGGTTGAGCGACTGGTGGGGCTCTTCAAGGCCCGTCTTTGCCCCATATGCACTACCTGTTAAAACAACAGATAGCATTGAAAATAGAAAATAACCGACTCTCATCTTTTGCATCGTTTTAGTCTCAAATTCGAGATACCCATCCGTAAACTATCAAAAAGGAACACGGAGGGCATAAAGAACCGCAAAACTCACTTCATAAATTCATCTCTTCTTGACAATTTCCGCGTTTATTTACACCAATGCCGTACGGAGACTGACTATACCTCGGCCAAGTCACCCTTCTTCTGAAGCCAGCTCTTGCGATCCGATGCCCGTTTTTTGGCCAGCAGCATATCCACTGTACTGTCGGTGCCATCAGCGGCATTCACCGTTAACTGCACAAGACGGCGGGTATCTGGATGGATAGTGGTCTCCCTCAGTTGCGAGGGATTCATTTCACCCAACCCTTTAAACCGTTGAACGTTGATTTTTCCCTTTATTTTTTCCGCTGCGATGCGATCGAGCACACCCTGTTTCTCCGCTTCGTCCAAGGCATAAAAAACCTGTTTCCCGGCATCGATACGGTAAAGTGGCGGCATCGCAACATAGACATGACCCTCCTGCACAAGTTTCCTGAAGTGGCGCAAAAAAAGCGCGCACAGCAGAGTGGCAATATGGGCACCATCAGAATCAGCATCTGCCAGAATACAGACCTTGCCAAAGCGCAGCTTGCTCAGATCATCGATACCCGGCTCCACACCAATCGCCACAGAAATATCATGCACCTCCTGGGATGCCAGCACCTCATTTGAATCAACCTCCCAGGTATTCAGAATCTTGCCCCGCAACGGCATAATTGCCTGAAATTCCCGGTCACGAGCCTGCTTGGCGGATCCCCCTGCCGAATCGCCCTCCACCAGAAAGAGTTCGCTACGCTGAGGATCAACCGCACTACAGTCCGCCAACTTACCCGGCAGTGCCGGTCCCTGAGTCACTTTTTTACGCTGTACTTTCCGCCCGGCACGCAGACGAGACTGGGCAGAGCTTATTGCCAGCTCAGCAATCTGCTCTCCCTCCTCCGTGTGCTGATTGAGCCAGAGACTTAAACAGTCCTTCACGACACCCGAGACAAAAGCAGCGCACTCTCTTGACGATAAACGCTCTTTTGTCTGCCCGGAAAACTGGGGCTCAATAAGCTTGACAGAGAGAATATAGCTGCAGCCGTTCCAAACATCGTCAGGAGTCAGCTTGACGCCTCTCGGAAGCAAGTTTCTAAACTCACAGAACTCCCGCACCGCCTCAGTGAGGCCAGAGCGCAACCCATTGACATGGGTACCCCCCTGGATAGTGGGAATCAGGTTTACGTAGCTCTCTGTGACCGCTTCGCCACCCTCAGGCAACCAGACCACAGCCCAGTCCGCCACCTCTGTATTGCCTTTCATAGAGCCGATAAAAGGTTGAGACGGTAGAATTTCCGTCCCATGAAGCTCATCGACAAGATAATCTCTCAAGCCATCCTGGTAACACCATTGATATTTTTCACCGGCATTTTCATCCGTGAACAGCAATTTCAGCCCGGGACAGAGCACCGCCTTGGCCCGCAACACATGCAGCAACTGCCGCAAAGAGAATTTTGGGGAATCAAAATATTTGGGGTTAGGCCAGAAGCGAACCCGGGTTCCGGTATTATTTCTGCCAACCGTCCCCACCTCTTCCAGATCTGAGACCTTGTAGCCATCGGCAAAAGCGATATTGTACTCAGCACCACCGCGCTTGACCCAAACTTCAAGGTGTTTGGAGAGCACGTTGACAACCGAAACACCGACGCCGTGGAGACCACCGGAAAATTGATAATTTTTATCCGAAAATTTGCCACCAGCATGCAGTTTGCTGAGGATAACCTCAACCCCTGGCAAACCCTCTTTTGGGTGCATATCCACCGGCATACCCCGCCCATCATCCTTCACTTGCAGTGACCCATCCTTGAACAACATCACCTCGATGGTCGTTGCATGACCGGCTATCGCCTCGTCTACACTATTGTCGATCACCTCCTGAGCCAGATGATTGGGCCGACTGGTATCAGTGTACATCCCCGGCCGCTTGCGCACCGGCTCCAGGCCACTGAGGACTTCAATATCGGAAGCATCGTAGGAGTTGTTGGTCATCGTCAATAACAGCCTGATGTCAAAGGAAAAAACAGGATATGTAACTATTCGTGGGTGCAAAGTGTACACGCCGCCCGGACTCCATGCCAGAAGTCGGCAATAGTGGTGAGAGTTTATAATAAAACTCTCAATAAAATATCCACATTAGTGTGTGTGGATACCGCCCCCCGTAAGCAGATGAGATAAAGCATTGATTGACCCCCATCCAACGGCTGGGTAAGGTTTAACCTTCTATCGTTATCAGCGAGCTATGCCGTGCCTAAAAAGGAACAAAATGCCCCTTCATTTGAAGAGGCCCTGACCGAACTTGAAACACTTGCAGAGACCCTGGAGCAAGGAGATCTCTCCTTGGAAGAGTCTCTGAAGTCCTTCGAACGCGGGGTAGAGCTGACCCGGACCTGCCAGCAGGCCCTTAAAGAGGCTGAACAGAAAATACAGGTGCTTTCAGATCGGCGGGTCAGTGCCGGATTGGAGCCACTCGACAGTGACAGCTGAAGACACTCTGAAACCCTATCTTCAGAGCTGCCAGAAACGTGTCGAGCAGGCCCTGGAAAAGTGGCTGCCGGCTAGGAACATCCAGCCTACAACACTTCACGAAGCGATGCGCTATTCAACCCTCAACGGCGGAAAACGGGTCCGACCGGTACTGGTCTACGCAGCAGGCCAGGCTCTAAATGTACCTCCCGAAACCCTGGATGGCCCAGCCTGCGCAGTAGAGTTGATGCATGCCTACTCTCTGGTGCATGACGATTTACCCGCCATGGATAATGACGACCTTCGGCGGGGAAAACCTACCTGCCACAAAGCTTACGGGGAAGCTACCGCAATTCTTACCGGAGATGCCCTGCAGACCCTCGCGTTCAAGGTTCTATGTCTGGCTTCCACCCTTGATTGCACTGCAGAAACCCGACTAGAAATGATCGAGACACTGGTTCTTGCCAGCGGTTCCCGTGGAATGGCGGGGGGGCAGGCAATGGATCTCGATGCCGTAGGGAGGCAGATTGATCTGACTCAGCTGGAAAACATGCATATTCACAAAACTGGCGCACTAATAAGAGCCAGCGTCAAATTGGCTATGCTGGCAGCCCCAACAGCAGATAAAAATCAGATTCGCAACCTAGACCATTACGCTAAGTGCATCGGTCTGGCATTCCAGGTTCAGGACGATATTCTCGATATAGAGGGTAACACGGAAGCCCTTGGCAAAACCCAAGGGAAAGACCAGGCACAAGACAAATCCACCTACCCATCCCTGATGGGTCTGGAGGCCGCCAGGGAAATGGCGCAGCACCTTCATCACGAGGCCCTGAGAAGCCTGGACTCCCTGGATGTCCAAGCCGATCCACTGCGCTGGCTAGCTGACTATATAGTCAGGCGCTCTCACTGAGATAGGGGTTCATTATCTGGAAAAAGATGACGCAACTCTTGCGTCAGACAATATCAACCTTCACAATTATCGACTAGACTTATACAACCAAGTACAGGAAAATGCCGAAGAAAAACCCTGCAAACTTCAAGTTTTCAAGATCAGGCTTTTTGCTGTAGATTACGTGTTTAACAGTATCATTACTGCAGGCTATTCAGATAGCTCACAGTAGTACCCGAGGATTCAAAAAGTGACTACCACCTGTGATATCGCTGACGTTCAGAACAGCGAGGACACCCGGCAGATAGCCATTAATAAGGTCGGTATCAAAGATATCCGCCACCCGATACGGGTGAAAGACCGAAGCGATGGCGAGCAGCACACCATTGCCAGCTTTAACATGTATGTAAACCTGCCGCACAATTTCAAGGGCACGCACATGTCCCGTTTCGTGGAAATTCTAAACGCCCACGAAAGAGAGATCGGTGTCGCCTCGTTCAAAGAGATGCTGGCAGAAATGGCCGTTAAACTGGAAGCTAATTCCGGCCACATAGAGATGAGCTTCCCCTATTTCATCAACAAAATTGCCCCAATCTCCAAAGTTCAAAGTCTGCTCGATTATGATGTCACCCTGATTGGCGAGATTCATCAGAACGTCGCCACCATGTTTGTTAAAGTGGTGGTACCCGTCACCAGCCTCTGTCCCTGTTCGAAAAAAATCTCAGACCGAGGCGCCCACAATCAACGCTCTCACGTAACTGTTCAGGCAAAAACCAATGGATTTGTATGGATCGAGGAGATCATCGATATTGTCGAAGAAGAGGCCTCCTGCGAACTCTATGGTCTGCTCAAGCGCCCTGACGAAAAATATGTGACCGAGTATGCCTACGACAACCCAAAATTTGTTGAGGATATGGTTCGCGATGTTGCCAGACGGCTAAATAATGACGACCGCTTTACCGCCTATATCGTCGAATCGGAAAACTTCGAATCCATTCACAACCACTCAGCCTACGCACTGATCGAAAAAGATAAAGAGACTGACGACTAACCTCTGGCTCAGGGCGGCTTGGTGCTTGCCCACGTAACAAGAATAGGGCAACGCACACGAATTGAGCTGCGTAACGGCCGCAGGTCACACCTTTTTAAGGGCAATGGGGCTGGTTGCTTGCCTATGGCACTCGTTATGTAGCAGACCAGTTTGAAGCACAGGTACCTCCTCCTGGCTCCTGCAATCTGGTAGCTGCCGGCGGAATTGCCGCCGAAGCAGTCTCAAAGCATGGTAGGATGAAAAGCACCACGAACGATCCCGCGGTTAGGCCAGCTTACCAGCGCCAAAGGTAATATTCTCAACCTATCAGATACACACTTCCGGTAATACAAAGTAACAGAAAACGCCTACCCACAATGGTTGTGCTGGGCACCTCATATGACCACCATGGCGGCCGATCTGATACATGACGCCGCCAGAATGGGGATGAAAGTCTGCACCGCAAAAATAACCGACACCAGATCAGGACCGGACGTCGGGAAAATGATCGATGCTGATGCACACGAGATATTGGATTTTACCAACGAAAGATATGCCTCAACCTTCGGACTCAATCTGCAGCAACTACTGGACATCACTCATAATCTGATTGCCCGCATGGCGGCCAAAGAGACTGATCTGCTGATACTGGAAGATTGCCGATAGTCTGCAGCAGGAGACAGCAGCCATTCTCTCCTGCCAAAAATTCCGTAGTTCAGCCGATGCCTGCCTTCTGGCCTCCACCGATGCCATTGCCACCATCGGGCACCGTATATCAGCTGCAGGCACAATTGGATTGCCCCCCGAACACTAGACCAGTGGTATGTTAGGTTTTCCTCTACCTGAGGAGGACCAGGATGAAGAAGGGATATTTTTCGGATGAGCAGATCGTGGCTGTACTGCGCGATGCAGAGGCAACAACGGCCGTGGCGGCAGCACGCAAACACGGCGTATCGGAGCAGTCGATCTACCGTTGGCGCAACAAGTATGCCGGGATGGAAGTTTCAGATGTGCGGGAGCTAAAGCGAGTCAAGGATGAGAACATGCGGCTCAAAAAGCTGCTAGCAGAACGTGACCTGGAAGTAGAGGTCATGAAGGATATACAAGCAAAAAAGTGGTGAGCCCCCACGCAAAGCGCGCCATTGTAGATTCAATGGGTTGATGCAACACATTATACTCAATGATCAATTTATGGGGATTATATGATGGCAAGACTTGGCAGACCTGGACTCACAGATGATCAAAAACAAGAACTATGGTCACGTTGGCGGAAGGAAGAATCACTTAGTGATATAAGCCATGCCCTCGAAAAACAGCCTGCATCAACTTTTGGTGTGCCAAGACCTCAGGTACGGTGTGACCATCAAATACATTCTTCTCAAAAGCCAGGGCACCAATCACAATGCCCGCGTCCCTTGTGGTGGTGATTGATGCCTTGGTGCCAAACTCATAACGCTGCTGGGCCTTGCCTTTGCTCATACAGTAAACATGAGGTTCATGTAGGCTGTACAACTTGTTTTTATCAGCACGCTTCTGATTCAGCATGCGCTGGTACAGGGCGAACTTTTCTGCATAGAATTTCTGTTATTCTGCGGTCATCTTACGCTCTATTTCACGCAGTAATCGGCCGCTGATGGTCTTTAATCGCTTGACGGCCTTACGTGCCTTTTTACGATTCCTCGGATGTGTGGCAAATCGGGTGGGGAGCTTGAGAATTTTTACTTCCTTCTCATGGCTTCGACTGAGCACGATACCTTCTGCTCGAGCCATTTTGAGTAACTGCCCGTGTATCTTTCGGTACTGCTTTGCATCAGTTGGAAAGGTAATGTTTTTCTCTTGTACGGTAGTGTCGATACACATTTCATCTTCGATCGCCTTTTCTTGATGTAAGGCGATAGAGGCAGCCAGGACCTTTTCAAAACCTTCGTTGCCAATACGCTTTCTGAAGTAAGCCAGGTCGGAGGAGTCACAAGGAAGTTGCCATTGGAATTCGATCTCACCCGTAAAACTCTGGTAGCAGGGATTTTGTATCCAGCGTTGAATCAGAACCTCGTCACTGAGGTCTTCCAGATGCTTGAGTATCGAGAGGCCCACCATTAGGCGGATCGGTTTTGAGGGCTTTCCACGATGAGAATAAAGCGGGGAAAATTCAGCATCAAAATATGACCAGTCTATCTGTCTGGCCAATAGCAAAAGTGGATGCTTGGGGTTCAGCTGATCCAGTAAGTTCTGGTGCAGGAAACTTTGCTGGTTGGAATTGGCTATCTTGGGTTTGCTCAATTATCCACCTCTGTTTCGTCCAGTTTTTCTCTGCTTTTACCCCTTTCCGGACGTTTATTTTATCAAATATAGACGCTTATTTTATATAAATCATTGCGTTATGAATATTTCAGGGTCGACTAATTCGGTTGTTTCCGCACTCACGAAACAGGTTAAAAAACTTCCAGACAAGCTGGTACAGTCATTAACTTGGGATAGGGGGATGGAGCTTGCCGGCCACAAGAAATTTACTATGACGATAGATGCAAAAGTCTACTTTTGTGACCCACAAAGTCTATGGTAAAGAGGGACCAATGAAAATACAAATCGGCTATTGAGGCAGTACTTTCCGAAGAAAACAGACTTATCGATTTACTCTCAGGCACACTTAGATCGCGTGGCGAAAAAACTCAATCAACGACCGAGAAAAACATTGGACTTCGCTACTCCTGCAGATAAACTAAATGACGGTGTTGCATCGACCCCTTGAATCTACACCTGTGGCCTTTGTGAATAGGGCCGCTTAGAATGAATTATCTCATCCAAGTCTTGGTATTAAGATGGGGGGAAGGCCAAATGTAGAGCAGGTCTGCCTGGCTGAATAGCGTCTTCAGGACCATTCCCAGGAGCAGTAGCTGGATAACACTGCGTAGAGCGGCAATCAGCAGGCGTTTCTCCACTCCCAGGAGATGAAGGCCAGCAGCAACACCAAAAGTGCAGCAACTGATAGGCCCAGAGCACTGAGTCGGATCAGTTCCATGACTCTTGGCCTAGGTTGGATATCGGTTCATCCAGCAGCAGTACATTTAGGGTTTCCACTCAAAAGACGGGCGAGGGCGAGTCGTTGGCGTTCGCCGCTGGGAATTCGTAGTGTGTCCCACTCCATGGGCTCAGGAGGCAGTCCTAGGACGGTCAGCAGCTGGTCAGAGCTGACTGCCCACGATCTCTTTCCACCAGTGGCTCTCTGCGGGAAGCAAACAGCCCCACCGGTGCCAATCAGGTGCTGCAGTGTTCGACTAGGCACTGTTATCCAGAATCACTTCGCCGGTGTGTTGGTCAAGATCTGCAATGGCCCTTAACCAACAGGGTTTTTCCGCAGTCGGAAGGGCCTGCCAAGCTGATGCATTCTCTTGGTGGCAGTTGCATGTGGATCAGCTTGAGGCCGTGATTCTCAAATTGCCAGAATATCAATCCTGACATAAGAGTGCCATCAGTGGCGGAGGAAAGTGAGGTCCCAGATGCCGAGCCCAAGTCGTTGTCCACGCTGTTCAAATTTTGTGAGAGGGCGATAGTCCGGGCGCGAATGGAAGCTGCCGGTGCCTGTACTGTTACTAAAGTAGTCGTTTGCTGCGGTCATCTCTCTCATCATCTGTTTGGCATACTCTTCCCAGTCAGTGGCTGCATGGAAAAAGCCATTTGATTTGATAACCCGGGTTAGTTGTTCGACGAATGTTGCATTCAGTATTCGCCGTTTGTTGTGTTTTCTTTTGTGCCATGGATCGGGGAAAAAGAGAAAAACTGCGGCCAGGGTAGAATTGGCTATTCCATTTTTCAGCACATCCACGGCATCATTTCGAATAACACGAACATTGGTTAGTTCCAATTCTTCGATTTTCAGCAGCAGATGTCCCATGCCCGGGCGGTGTACCTCGATACCTAGATAGTTGATTTCAGGGTTGGCTTTTGCCATCTGTGCGAGTGAGTCACCGTTGCCAAAGCCGATCTCCAGATAGACTAGATTGTCATTGCCAAACAGGCTGGGCAGGTCAAGTTGCTGGTCTTGGTACTCGATACCAAATAGCGGCCAGATTGTATCGAAGGCACGCTGTTGTCCTGATGTGAGGCGGCCCTCCCGCAGAACAAAACTGCGGATAGGGCGGAGATGTTTTTCCTGTTCCGGCATTAATGGGTATCCGTTAGGAAATCCTTAATGATGCCGCGCGCGATAATTTCCGCTTCTGATTGAGATAATTGATTCATCTGAATCTTTTGGCATTCTTAAACAAAATGCAGAATACCTAAAATAGTCCAGGCATGCACATCTGAGTGCCTGACAGCTTTGGTGCTTTCTCTGTGTTGTCGTTCCAGATCAGAAGCTCTCGGGCTTCTGATCCTCCTCCGCCTCCTACTGTGTACTTGATCGGCTTGCTGTCCATGTAGAGGCCGTCGAAGACTTCCCTCATCTCCGGGATGTCGTTGACTGAGATCATCAGCATGCCTTCAATGTCTCTAGCCAGTCTGGCCATCAGCTCGTAGTTGTCGAACGTCCAGTCGACTCCATAGCCTTCGGTCTTCCAGTACGGCGGATCGAGGTAGAAGAAGCTGTGTGGTCGGTCGTAGCGCTCGACTACCTTCTCCCAGCTCAGTGATTCAACCCAGACGCCGTCTAGCCTTAAGTGGGCCTGTGTGACGTCCTGTTCCATCCTCATCAGGTTGATCGGTGGCGGAGCGGTTGTTGCCGTGCCGAAGGTCTGGCCATCGACCCGGCCACCGAATGCTAGCTTCTGCAGGTAGTAGAGCCGGGCCGCTCTTTGGATATCGGTCAGGGTTTCCGGTTTCTTCTCCTGCTCCCACTCATAGAATCGGCGGCTGCTCAGCACATACCTGAACTGCCTGGCGAACTCTTCGGGGTGGGCCTGGATGACCCTGTACATCTTGATCAGGTCATCGTTGATGACCTCTACACCGCTGGGCGGCTTGGCAAAGAAGATCGCTGCAGCCCCGCAGAATGCTTCTACGTAGCACTGATGGACTGGCATGCGTGGCAGGATCCAGTCGATCAGACGGCCTTTGCCGCCGATCCAGGGTACTACTGGGTGATGTTTCATAGTGAGCCTTTAATTCTGCTGTGGTAGGCTCCCCTTGCTCTGTACAGGGCGAGGAGGCCTTGGCTGGCTCACAGGGTGTTTTCCTGTGGGTTGGCGGCAGAGGGGGGTGTTGGCGCACTCCCTCTGTCGCTTCCTCTTTTATTATCCGGTCCAGGTGATGGTTTCTATCTCTGCCTGGGCCACTTCGATTGTGGTGGTGATTTCAACTGCTTCGAGTTGGGCTGCTCTTTCGTAGAGCACTCCCAATAGCCGGACTTTCTCTGCGGCTGCTTCCTTGAATACCTGATTGATATGGGCTGCGGTGTGGAGGCGTTGTGCCTTAATACCGCTGCTGACTTCAGTGCAGGTGTAGAGGATATCTACACCTGCGAGCCCGGCACCGACCAAGTTGATTTGGTCGATCTCTTTGTCGGTGTCGTAATGATGGCTGCTGCCCAGCGCATCGGAGTAGATGCCGGCACGTATCGCATTGCTGCATGCTTCTTTCAGCGCTCGGAGTTTTTCTGCTTTGGCATCGAACAACCGGACAGTGACGGGGAGCTGGGTAAGCGCCTCTGCAGGTGGCTCAATGCCTATCTCCGTGATGGTGTGGTGGGAGCCGTCGGCCAGGTAGTACTCGTGCCCCCGGTGGTCGGCGGCCAGTTGCCAGCCTTCGCTGTAGACGTCGACCTGGTTTGCCCCGGCACCCAGTGGGGCGTCGGCGACTGCGTGGGCGGGTGGGGCCATGTAGACGGGTTCACCCGCTGACTCTGTCTCCAGCGGGTCGATGGCGGCAGTCATTGGGCCGAGATAGATGCCGCTTTCCGGGTTGTAGCTATGATAGATTGGCGCTGCCATTTTGTCGATCCTCTTATTAATATTTGATGCAGAACATCAGTGCTATATTGCGGGGCGGGTCTCTGAGCCTTGCGCGGTATTGGTGAATCGCACACCGTGTGCACCACTGATGCTATTACCATCGACCATGACGGGTGACGGCTCACCATTGACCGGTATAGTTACGCTGGTTGTCGCACCCGATGTTTGTCGTGCTGAAGTGAACCTTGAATAACTGGTGTCAGCGGTTTGTGAGCTACGGAGTGCTCGTCCACTGTCGATGCCGCGACTGTTATCCCAGCCACGAATGAACTCACCGCGCAGATCCGGCAGGTTGAATGTTGTCGAACCATCTCCTGCGCCAAACCCCGTCCCGATAACGGCAAACAGGTCGCTGTAGGTCGTTCTGTTAATGGCGGCACCGTTGCACTCGAGGTAGCCAGTGGGCAAGGCTCCATCACCCCAAGTAATGACTGCGCCGCTGGGAATACCGGACTGCTGACTGGCAACAATGAGTGCCTGAATTTTGGTCAGCAGCTGAGTGTTATCCGCCTTATCAAGCGCACCACCGTCCTCCTCAATGACTGCCGCAATCTCCTCCTGGACAGAGTTCAGCCAATCATCCGTGACCTGGGTGGCAGGGGTTGCGGTCTGTGGGTCACCCTCGGTAAAAACGTTGTTGTTGTGGCCTGGGCCATCGATTCGATGCATATCAGCCTCCGTAGGCAAAGAGTGGTGTGGTGTGGGCGGGTCCGAGTCGTTTGATTGCGCACTCGAGGATCTCGTTACCCCAGTCGCGCAGGGGGTCACCAGCCGCCCCTCCCGCTGTCGGTTGGGTGATGGTGGTTTCGGGGGGCATTGACCTGCCATGCGTGATGCCAGGTATCGCTTGAGGTCACATCACCGGCCTGACTGCCGGCAACGAACGGCTGGAGTTCGCTGATGGTGATGACATAGCCCAAAGACGCGGCCAGGTCGATAAAGAACTGCCGGGACTGGCCGCCGATGTTGGTCAATTTCGCATGGAGCACAGCGCGCCGTTCAGCCGTAGTATCAGCAGCGGTGGTGCAGCTGTCGGGGAGACCGGCAACCCGCTCCCAGTCGATGAGCGGCTCGTAGGCGGTGCGCGGATCCGCCTCCTCGAGCAGGGCCGCCACCCGGCCGTCGACGCGGGCCAGCTCTTCAGCCAGGGCTGACAATAATCCGGTGAGGTTGGTGTCGGGCTCACGGGTCCAGGCGATACCCTGGGGCAGCAGGGCCTGTAGTTGGGTCAGGTAGTGAGCGGCGCTCATGCCCATGTGATCACTCCCGGTACGGCAATCTGGCCAGCGATGTGGGTGATGTCTGCAGCCGGGTTGGTGAGCAGGTGATCGGCCTCACCGGCGGCGATGCTGATCGCCTCTCTTATATGGCTGAGCAGAAGGGTGCCGCCGGGTTCGCCCTCGCGCTGGATCAGGTCGATAATCTCGGCCTCGACGGCGTCTTTGACGGCTTGGGTGTTGGGTGACAGGCCGCTGATGGTGAGGTCGAGCGGCATGGCCACCGGGGCGATGACGGTGGGGTCGGCAGTCACCGGGCGCACGCCGTCTATGTATGTTTGAACTGCGTCGATGACGGCCTGCTCGGGGATGCCGTTGGCGTTGGCGGTGGCGTCGTCGGTCATGATGCGGATGCTCACGCCGTTGGCGGCCAGCTCCTGGGGGGTGATCCAGACACGGGTGACGTCGCTGTGGCCTACCAGTGCCCAGGCGATGTAGTCGTGAACGGCACCACCGTGGGGTGGTTCCTGGATGCGGACCAGCAGACGTGAACGCAGGCCGTCATCGTCCTCGCCCTCCGCGCCGCCGCTCAGTCCACCGGCGGCCACGGTGGCCTGGAAGAGCACACCGGCAATGGGTGAGACCAGGTTGAGAGTAACCCCGGCATCGGCATTGCCATCAGTGCCGGCCAGGCTGGGGGTAACAATCGCCGAAGCGGTGCTGGCGGCAATGGTCACCTCGGCACTGGTGGAGTACTCCACGCCATCGGAGCGCTGCAACAGGGTGCCTGCCGGGATCACCACTCCATCGGTACCGGTAAAATCGACACTGCCGGTGGTGGCTACGGCTGCACGCCGGGCTACCTTCCAAACCGATGCCCAGCGCTCGAGGCGCTCGGCATCGGCGGTGTCGGGCAGCACCTGTTGTGCAATGTGGTCGAGGTAGCCATAGAGGCCGTGGGTTGCACCTGCCACTACGCGGGCCAGTTCACCATTGACCGAACGGCGCAGTTTGGCGTCGGCACCCGGCAGGCGTGCCTCGATATCACCGGCGATACGTGCTTTCTGGGTCTGCAGGTCGGGTCTATTAAACGGCATTTAAATGTGCTCCCAGAGGGTGTTAAAACGGTATTCACTATCGCCCTGGGGGCGGGTGATCTTGATATGCAGATTCAGCCAACCACTGCCGGCGCTGGTTGCCAATACGGAGACAGCACTAGCGACACCGTCATCGATCAGCCACTGCAGGGCCTCTTCTGCATACTCTTTGGCGCGGGCCAGCACATCGGGAAGTTGTTTTTCACGCGCCAATAGCCAGAGGCGGGAGCCGATGCGATCGCCCTCAATGTCGGCCAGGGTGTCGGTCCACCAGCCACGGCGGTTGTCGGTGCCGTCGGGGATGGTGTCATCGGTCTCGGCGCGTCTATCGGTAAATAGCGAGATGATGACGGCAGTCTGCAGGCTGTCGTCGGTGGCTAGGTCGGCGCCGTTGAGCGCCAGGTCAAATAGTGACGGCCGGCCCTCGCCTTGATCGATCATCTGCAGGGCGATATCGGTCATGAGCACCTCACCTTTTCTGAGCCTTCGACGATTGGCCACAGACCGGCACTGGAGCCGCCCCCAACTTCAACTTTGTCACCAACACGGGCAATACGACCACCGCCTTCACCTGCCAGGTGGATGTCGTCGCTGTTTATCACCACCTTGGGGGATGTCACCTCTATGCGGTCGCGATGAAGGATGAAGGATTGGCCCATATCGTCGTAGAGAGCTACCTCCCCAGAGGCCAATCCCTTGAGACGATAGCGACGATCATCGGTGGCGATTACAATGGTGTGGGCGCGGCTGCCGCCGACGGCAAGAGCCACCGCTTCAGCACCTGGCTGGGGGTTACTGGTGAATCCATACTCCTGCACCCGCTCAACCTCTGCGGTCTCGTCGGCTAACAGGGTGATCTGCACCTCCTGGAGGCCGTGACCATCGTTGACCAGGTTGATGACGGCGCGGCTGACCATGATCCGGAGGCGGCGAGTGAGTGGAGCCAGTAATCTACGCACCGAAACCTCCCTCATCCGCTTTGGGTTCGGGCAGTTCGATCAGGTCAAACGCTTGGGGCAGCATCACGGTCAGCTCTGCGCTTTCGCCTCGGTCATCGAGCACCAGGGTGACGGCGATGATCAGCATCTCCTGGTTAATACCCATGTAGTCATCGTCAACGGGGATGAGCCAGTTGGGTGACCAGAGCGCACCGCCCTGGTCGCGCCATCCCTGTACCGTATAGGTGACGCTTTGGGATCGACCTGCATTGACGTTACGCTGCCAGGTGGCGCGTGTTTTGGCAGCTGCGGCATCGATGGGATCGTCGGAGACGATGGTCATGGGGCGGTGGCGTTTTATGGCTGAGTCGCTCACCGTTGCGAAGATCTGGTAGGCCTGGGCAGCATCACTGAACGCATTGCCTGCTGCCTGACCCTTGATCTTGTAAACACTGAAGCGGTTGCGGTGGGAGAAGTGGCCCTTGGCCTCCTTGATGTTGTCGCCCAGTTTTAGTTTGCCGGCAGCGCGTTGGCTACCGGCCCGGGTGATCAACAATAGCCCGCGAATACGCGCAGCACGTTCCAGCGCCTCAAAGGCGGTTTCCCCTTCATTGTTCTTGAGCCCGGAGAAGGCCGCACCGGTATCGGTGACTGCCCGTACACTAATGTTGAATGGTGCACAGAGCTTCTCTGCTATCTGTAACAGGGTCTGCCCCTTCCATTGAAACGAGGGTGCAGAGCAGTCCACCAGGTCGGCGGTGGCATCACGGCCCTTGGCGGTGATGCCGTGGCTCTTGCTGCTGTACTGTGGATCTACATCATCGACATGGCCGGTGATGACAGTCTCGCCATCAATGCTGATGCGGCAGGCAGTGCCCGGCCGGATGGGTCGGCGGGTCGTCTGGCCGCTCCACTTCTCGGTATGCTCCAGCTCGAATTGGCCGCTGATCTGTTCGATGCCGCGCTGAATGCGGATGGCTTTCCAGCCACCGTAGCGGGTGCCGTTGGTTTCGAGGCGCACGTCAGACATTGAGTATCTCCAACGTATTGCCGCCGACGACGAAACCGGGGTGGCGGATCCGGTTGCGTGAAATCAGATCTGCATCCCTGCCGGCATCTCCATAGACCTGATGGGCCACTACCAATGCAGGCAGCGTAGTGGCCGGGGTGTGGTGACTGAGTCGAGGCAGCTGGGTGCCGCGATCGGCAATGTCTCGCACCAGAGCGATGCGCAGATCTGCCAGTGCCTGGTAGACGCTATCGTCAGCCGTTTCCATCTCCATATCGAGCCGCTCAGCCAGCTCGTCGCGGAGGGTGATCGCCTGGGTGTAGTTGTCGTATTCCACGGTGGCCGTGGTCCGTGTTGCTTCGATGATGGTGCTGCGGCGAATCAGTGCGGTGATGGCGGTCTAGTTTGATGACTGAATTGTGCGGCTGGAGGTGGTGGTGGCCACGGTTGCCAGCTTATCACCAAAGCTGAAGAGCCCTCGCAGCGACGCCAGTGAATTCAGGGGGCTTGTTACCTTGCTTTTAAGGCCGCCTAAAAGGCCGGTAAAGCGATCGGCCAAACTGGATGGTGTGCCAGATCAGGCTGGGCAGGTCTCCAGAGAGGGTGGCGAGATCCGGCCCCAGAGACTCCAACCCGGGTATGGAGGCAACCGCATCGTCGATACTGTCGGTGGCACTGTTGAGATCGACGAGGGCGCCGTTACGAACGAACTCCGGCACGTCGTCGGTGCTGAATGATTTAGCAAAGTCTGCAGACGCAGCGACTATTGCCACATCCGCCTTGGCATCGATCACCTGGCGGGTGTCGATGACGGCATCGGGCCGGGTGTTCTCTCCAGACTCGACAAAGGTGATGGTGAACTTGGCCATGCCGCCGTCGCGAGTGCTTTCGCGCTTGCGGGCGTTGCGGACAGCGACGCGCAGGGTGCCCATGAACGGGTGGACCAGGGTGCCGGCGCCGGGTTTTTCCAGTGCCTCGATCAGTGCGTCACGGGCGGTCATGTAATCGGGACCAATGACGAAACACTCTACATTGTGCTCGCGGGCCTTGCGCCCCAGGTCTTCTACATAGGGCTTATCGCGCAGTGGGTACTCATGGAGTTCGTTGCGACGGCCGAAGCTCATGCCGTCGGTTTCGATAACGAACTCGGCGTCACGGAATTTGCCCTGTCTCAGATTATCGCGCCAAGACATGTGCTACGATCTCTGTCGGGTTTAATTCAAGGAAAGAACGATGCTTCGCACAATCTGGAATATGATTATTGGGCTGGTGGTGCTTATCGCTGCGCTCAGTTTCTTTTATGGTAACGATACATCTGTAGACACTGATAAAATAGATGAGTACCGACAAATAGCGACCTCCATAGGGCTGGATTTTGACCGGGAATATGGCTACAGGGAATATGCAGATATCAAAAGAACAAACCAACTGGGTGTTGCTGGAGAGTATGAGTTTTTCCAAATAGGTGATGAGGTTGAGTCCATCTACTTTGCAAATAAAAATGTGACCGTAGTCAGGCGCATACGCCATGCTGAACCCTATAGCTACGTCAAGCTGCTGCGATTGGCAAAAGGGAGGGTTCCTGATCTGCATCTGTGCTGACATCACGGCCCCACCATCATCGCGCCGGTATCAACGTCAGCCTCAATGCCCTTTGATTCGAGTTGCCTGACATTGATGCGGTTGTCAGCGACCTCTATAGAGAGCTTTGCCGTGGGTGCTTCTGTAGTGAGTTTGTCATTAATAGCGAGAGTGCGTTTCGCTTCCTCGTTGCCAAAGAGTGCCAACACTCTGGCCACACCTTCACCGATCTGATCGGCAAGGTCGGTGCCTTCTATCGCCACCTTATAGATGCCGGTGCCCACTGCATAACCTGCAGCTCCTGCTCCGGCCACCATTCCAGCCGCACCCATAGCTGTGCCGCCGGCCGCCATCATCCCACGCTTCAACAGTCCGGCCTTTCTATACTGAGCGGCCTGGCTGTGCATATTACCGCCCCAGTACTTCGACCCTTTGAATCCCTTCATTCGCTGGTTCAGTTTCTTCGCGTCGAGGCGATTTCGCACCGCTTGTTTATGCCCCTCTCCAGTGGCGCGATAGCCACGGCCCTTTTTCCCTTTGCCGGCGGCTGACATGCCATCCATACCGGCCCCCGGCATGTTGACGACATAAACCGGTGTTGCCCCTCCAGCCATTCCCGCTGCCCCACCGGCCAGTCCCGCAGCACCTTTTTTACCACCGAACAGCTTGCCCACTCCCAGCTTCTTGGCGAGGATGAGACCGCCCACGCCTATCGCTGCTTTGGAGGTGACATCCAGAATCGTATCGACGGTCTTGGGGTCGAGCTTGTTGAGTGCATCGGCCATGTCCCGGATGGGGCCAGCGAGATTGCCATCGGCAAAGCGCTGCCATGCGGTGTAGAGGTTCTGCATGGCAGCCTCTTAAGTTTTGGCTGCGCGTGCTGAGTCTTCAAGCAACTTGGTACCGTCACCCTGGATCTGAAGGAACTTATCCAGAGTTTCAAATCCACCTGTTTTTTGATATTCAGCAGCGGCTTTTGTAATGGCTCGATAGCCCTCGCTACCGAACAACGATGAGAGAATGGTGGCTCGTCCTTTCGACTTGACCATAATCTCTTTAATAATACCGGGCATAGGACGGAACTCTTCGACCCCTGCTTTCAGCTTCTCCGGATCAAAAACCTCAATGCCGGCCGCCTGCAGCTCCTTACCCTTCTCAATGATCACCTTGAGCATGTTTTCGTATGCTGAAGTTGCCATCTCAGCACTGCCTGTGCCCATACGAGACATCTGCAGCAGTGCCCCCATTGCTTGAACGGCTTCCTGTCCTTCATAACCCATAGCAGAGAAAGCAGACACTGCGCGTTCACCTTGGTTTGCCAGATGCTGCAGGGTGAATGCCCCGGCCTTACCCTGGGTGACAAGGGTGTCTAGTGCGGTCAGCACCTCCTTGTCTACGGTAAGACCCAGTTTCTTAAACTCAGCCACAATGGCACCGATTGAGGCTCCCTCAGCACCCGATGCCTGGATAGCCAAGGCGATGTTACGCAGGTTCTCTCGAGCAAAATCAAGGTCCCCTATTTTCTCAACAATCTGCTCAATGGCTGAAGTGAGCTGACCCGGGTCGATACGGATATCCGGCGCACTGGCAACGTCATAGATCTCACGCTTGAGGGCATCCATCTCCTCTTTGCCTTTATTGGCTTGAATACCCAGCCGAGTAAAGCGTGTTTCCAGCCCCACCAACATCCGCATAGCACCGGCACCTGCCGCCCCAGTCAGCAGTGCGGTATAACGGTTGCCGGCGCGGTCGAGCATACGGCCGGTAGCCGCCACCGATTTGGAGAGCCGCCTCATGTGGCGCTGCCCGCACTTGCTGAACCGCCCCATCGCTTTTTCATAGCGCGCAGCCTTGCGCTCCAGGTTGCCCTGGAGGTCGATGGTGACGGAGGTTCTTAGATCGTTGCTCATTTATTGAGGTATTTCATCGTTCGAAAAAGACGAGTCAGGGGCATGGCGGCCGATTCACTCAGCTGCAGTCCCGTTACCTTGGCCATTGCCAGCTGGAGCTGCTCCACTATCGGCCCCAGCTGCATCATCTCGCCCCCGCGTACTCAGCCCCTCCATGGCGGCAGCGGCAAATACGGCTTCGTCCAGTTCGTCGGCTTTGTCCTGCAGACGATTGAGATCTTCCGGATGCAGGCGTTTGAGCTGCACCAGGTCGATGGGGCCCTGCAGATTACCGATGCGGGCAATCTGCCGACGCAGCAGCTCGGCACCCAGCAGTGTGGGGCTGACCACCAGGCCGGGGCCATCGGGTGTCATTACCAGTTTTTCGGATGCCTCGCGGGCATCAATGATGTCGCCTGCAGACAGCTCACGCAGGGTGGCTTCAACCAGTGTGTCATCGCCCTGCTTTAAGCCGTGTTTAAGGGTGACTAAAATAGCCATTTATCAATCCTCGTCGTAGGCGATGGCGGCCATGCTCAGATCAATCGATCCGCCATTAGCATCCAACTCGGGAGGCTCACTGGTCCAGGCTTCGAGCATCACAAAGCGCTTGCCGGTGTCAGTCTCGAAGATGACGGTGGCGTCAGTGATATCGGCCAACTCTTTCAGAGAGGTATCCTTGGTGTGCACCACCTTGCACTTCATGGTGGGTTCGACGTCGTCCTCCTTGAAGCCGTGAATTTGGCCGCCGCCTTTCATCGCCTCGCGGTTGATACCGCCCGGGTTGAAACTTGCGCCGTCGAGGGTGCGCAGCTCTTTGCCGTTCACCTTGATATAAGCGCGTCCTGTTACTTGTGCCATGAGTGTGTCTCCTTAAACGATGAACTGGATCTGGTTGGCGAAGACGCGGAACTGGTTGACCAGGTCCGGACTGCTCAGCACGTCGATGCGGTTGCGGTCGTCGTTGTTTCGCTCCACTAATAGATCGGTTTTGCACTGATCGAAGTTTTCCACCAGGCCTTTCTCTTCCAGCTCGCGGAAGAGGGCGAGCAGCTCGGCGCGGATGACGCTGGGGGTGACGATCGCCTGGCCGGGGCCGAAGCGGGTGCCGTCGTCGGCCAGTTTGTGGCGCGGGAACTTCTGGGTGATGCGCGCCCGGGTGGCGTAGCGGATATAGCTCAGCGTGGCCGGGGTGGTTACGTCCAGATAGCTGGGATCTGGCACGCCGAAGGCGTTCTTCTGGTAGGTGGTGATCTGGCGCTCAATGAGTACCCGGCCACCGGCATCGACGGTGTAGGAGGCGATGCCGTCGTAGAGGATCAGGTTGCGCTCCTCCATGGTCCAGCGCGCTTCCACCACCGGCGGCAGGATGCCGGTGAGCGGCAAGGTCTGCAGGGGCCGGGCCGGGCCGGGTCGATCGAAAGAGACGCAGCGGCAATGGCGGCGTTGACCGATGCCCAGATCCAGGGCGGTGTGGGGGATGCACCGACACCCATCACCGACAGCAGATTGCTGTTGCGGGTGTTGCCGAAGGTGCCGGTCTCGCCGTGGGTGCCTTTAAATGCCGAGTAGGCAATACCGTCGATCATGCGGGTGGGGCCCAACGATCGGCCAGATCGGTCTCCAGTGCGGGGTTCTGGGGACATTCCGTCCTAAAGTGACACTTATCTCTACAGCCCATACCCCACAAGGCCTACAGAGGTGGCTTAATTTTCATTTTGCACGATTGATTGCATAATTTCATCCAAATCTAGTAGGTTTTGTTCAAAGCTAAAGCTGTAAGTTCCGTTCAAATTGATGTTATGCCAAGCCACTGGCGAAACTTGCTTAATAATTTCCAACTTCTTATCGTCACTTTCCCCCTCAAAATGCTCAAGTAATCGCGTCAGTATCAGCGAATTAAAATAGATAATGGCGTTGGTTAATAGCCTCGCGCATTCATTCCACAAGACAATCTCATCGTCTGATTTTCCCTGGAAACGATTGCCATTCACATGTGCAATAGCACGCCGTAATTGATGATAAGCTTCCCCACGATTCAAGGCTCGCTGTACATAAGTTCTTAAACTAGCATCATCAATATAGTCCAGTAAGTACATGGCCTTGAGCATACGATTATATTCAGTTAAAGCTTTCAGCAAGGGGTGGTTTTGACTATAGCCAGAAAGCTTTCTAACAAGGGTCGCCTGCGTTATCGTCTTCTGCTGTAGTGATATAATAATGCGCTGTATCGTATCCCACTCATCGATAATTAATTCTGTATTAATAGGCTTTTTTAATGAGAGCGTTGCCTTATTGTCTTCTCCCTCATTTACATCAAAAAGATCTGATATCACGGTTCCAAACTGAGCATAGCGCGGCGCAAAGATATAGCCAAACAGGTCCAGCAAAGCAAAGTTAACATGATTAACGCCGTGCGTATCCGTTGACAAAATATCCGGCTTGATCTCCGAGGTATTGTTATGAAGCAGATCCAAAATAAAATGAGATTCATGTTCATTGGAACCAATAATCTGGGCATTCAAGGCTACATGATTGGCAATCAAGTTCATCGATGTTAGTCCTTTATTCGTGCCAAAATATTTAGATGAATAGCGAGTTTTAAAAGTCTCTAACCGTGATTCGAATTTTTGCCCGTCAGCACTGGCATGAATGAGTCCTTTTTGGATATTGTAATGCTTGAAGATTGATAATTTCGCTGTCGCATCGTTAATTGCATCATTGCCGAGGTTTAGCGTTTCAGGTCGCAAATAATTGGCCTGTACTGTGCGTAGATGATCATATGATCTATCAGAGATGCCGTGTAGGCCATAATAGGTTCCATTGCCAATGAGAGCCGCCAGTAAATCATTCAAATGATCACTCTGTCCGGACTGTACCTGGCGAACATGCTCAAAGTGCTTTAAAAATCCTGTTTCCTGATGAACGAAGCGTAATACATCGGCAATGTTAATCGGTTTCATACGATCGAAAAAGGGATTGTTTAAAGCCGATTTTGTGCCTGAATACGGCAACCTCCATTGAGTTTTTCCTGAGCGATTACGCAATACCACATTTCGATTGTCGCCCTCATCAATGCGCTGGCCAACCCGTTGCAGCTTATCGTTCATCTTTTTCTCCATCGATTTAACCCGCTGGGCAGGCTCTGTATTCATGCTATCTAGCATGGAACCTTTAAGTAGCTTGTCTTTCTGTGCCCAGGGGATATCTCCAACAAGGTCATCGTGTAATGCACGATATTTGATAGCCGTTGGTATAAAGATTTTCTCACCAAGATTATTTTTAGCTGCTAAATACAGCATCAACTCGTAACGCTCAGAGAGTACGTTGTTATCAATATTGATAACATACAATTGGTGTTTGGCTGGAATCAATCGTCGATCTGACGATGCTAATTCACCAGCACCTAACAACTCTTTTTTCATTCTATTTAATTGTGCAGATAAAGCCTGTGTATTGTCTGATCCTTCAAAGGTCAGGCATAAAAAAATGGGGCGTATTAAGTGCTGAATCAGTTCACGCTGCTTATCATAATAATTCCCAGATGTAATCATTTTTCGTGCGTTTTTGTTTCTTCAGATACAAGCACAGTGATTCTATTTCCCCTGCTCCAAGCAAGCCTTGTACCCGTTGTTTTATTTGTCTAAATGACACATGGTCATCAATGGTGTCGTCAATAAAAAAGTATAATAATTCAGCGGCTTTGCTAATATTTACTACCGCGCCATCCCAATCTTTATAGGCCATTTCCTTGGCATACGCTTTAGCTTTTTCACGTAACTTTCGGACATGATAAATAAACCCATCAGCCAAACGTTCAATATTGATTTGTACCCGCTCCTGAAGATAACAAAGTAAATAAAGCTGCTGCGTGACACGGTCGAAGCGTTTAAGCTTGGTTATAGAGTAGTAATCAACCATCGCCGCATAGTGCAGTCGGTTTTGTTGCGATAGTGATAGAGCAGAGGCCACTTGATTAACTTCATCCATCCAGGGCTGAATCAACTTGTTGACGTTCAACTCTTTCTCCAATTCTGGAGCATTAAAACTTTTCGCCGCCTGCTTAAGTTCTTTAACGGTTAGCATACCTTTTCCATCAACTAACTCAGCCAAGTTAGTAGCTAATTCATCTGATATGGTTGTCTTTAATAGATCAGAAAGTCGCTTACGTTCCTGTTTTATTACCTGACTGATAATTCGCTGAAGCACGGTATATTTAGGGATTCCTGTATGATTTCGAGCTAAGTATTCGGTGCAGGCATCAAATAAAAAGCGCGGCTCAATCCAGGATTTAGCAACCTGTTGCAAATAGGTAATGAGAGGTTCCTGATGTTGTTCCACACACCATGTTTTGAATCCCTGAAGGTTTATAATCTTGTCGTAGATACGTGTTTTCTGCTTATTGCTAACACTGAAGCGAGGGACTTTAAATTTAGGGAAATATTCTTCAGCAATAAAGGTGAGATCTGCTTTCAATTCCTTGTAGGCCGGATTGAGCTGAATGGGCTTGATCTTAAAGTAACCCAGCAGAGCAATAGCATAGCATTTATGATTGCGATCCCTGATGGATTTAATAACATCCTGCTCCAGATCATTCAGAGTAAAACTGATACGTTTTTCTTCCAGTGACAGGCTGGGAACGCCATATAAATCGTTAATTTCTGCTTCGTGGAGTACGGTCAGGCGTTCTTTATAAGGCATAGGCTTCTCGTAAAAGCCGGAATATTACTATAATTGGGATATTGCAGTGATTTTGAAAATTAAGGCACCTCTAGAAGCCTTATGAGGCGTGGGCTGTAGCGATAAGTGTCACTTTAGGACGGAATGTCCCCAGAACCCCATTTGCTTCTCCGAGTCTATCTGCCAATAAGTACGCCCTCTTGGCGGAAGGTATTTCTGTGCTCACGGCTAGTAGAGACAGCGAAGTTGCAATGGAGATAAACGGATCTGGTGTGTTTACCTCGCTACTCACTGATGCATTGAAAGGTGGTGCCGCTGACCTTCGAGGAAATATTACACCGGGATCATTGTATGCTTATGTAGATGAAGCGCTTGGTGCTTGGGATCAACGGCCCATTTTTAAAAGTAATGTATCTAGCTTTGCCTCACTGAGGAGCATCCCACCAAAGATTCCATTCGAAACGATGAGGAAAATAACCGAGTACTTCCCTTCACCAAACGATGAGCATCAACTGAACCCAAGCTATGAGGATACATCTGAATCTCCAAATACAACCAACGTAAAGGTATTTAAGATCCTTCAGAAATTTCAGAGTGTTGGGTTAGTCGTCCCTGTAGGTGAGGAATTCATGTATTACGCTGCAAAAAACTCTAAATCTTGCCGTTTAACTGCTTTTGGGTACCAGTATTGGCGGCTAGTAAACGAGAAAAAACTCTAGTTTTTGTGCCAAAGCGCCAAAATATCAGGTTTCTATATTTTACTGCTTAGCTTAGAGTAACTTTTCGTTCCATTGGGCTTCAGACCCCGTTTACCGTTGAGGGTTAAAAAGCAAGATAAGGAACAGCAGGCAGAAGCAGCTTTAACCGCAGACATGAAAGGGAAGAGCGATACAGTGGAAAGCTTTAAATTCTGGCCCATGTGCAGCTTGTTTAATGAAGAGCAGGTAGAATGCAGTAGCAGTAGCGAAAGAAGTCGTGTCTATGAGGTTTTGCACGTGAATATATCACCAGAAAATTGAGGTAATAATAAGGATGCTTAATTTAATCAGACGGATCCGAGAAACTTTGTTGAGCTTGCAAAGGAATCAGAGAATGAAATGGGGGTTAGTTTTTATGGCATTGTTGGCATCCGGCTTAGTTTCTGCTAAACAGACATACGGCACAGTCTCGCCCTCTGTAATCCGTAGTATTTATGACGGCGATACATTCAAAGTCACTATTTCTGAATGGCCCGCCATTGTCGGTAATAAGATCAGTGTTCGGGTCAATGGTGTTGATACTCCTGAAATGCGTGGACAGTGTGATCGAGAAATTAAACTGGCACGAAAAGCCAAGAAACATACTGTTGCTTTCCTTCGCTCGGGTGAAAAAGTTGAGCTTCGCAATGTTCAACGAGGTAAATACTTTCGTATTGTGGCTGATGTTTATGTTAGTGGGGAAAATTTAGCAGAATCATTAATAGTTGCTGGATTAGGTTATCGCTATTATGGCGGTAAAAAACAATCTTGGTGTGGACTATAAAGTATCCAGATTTCTCCAATCGGACAACTTTCGATGAAAAAAAGTATGGAAATAAGAATATAATACCGTATCGGTATGTTTTTTTGGGCAAGAACGACGAACCCCGTAAGCCCACCACGGCTTACAGGGTTCTGACCAGTAACCTTAATAGTAGAAGATCTCGCCCGTATGCCCAGCACTTACGATATAACGATAATACAATCAAACGGAATAACAAGAGGTGGATTAAACGGCGGTAATATGGCTGTCCACAAAGTCCACTAAGGTTTGAGGGAATGACAGTGGTTGGTTTTGATCACGAGATTGATGATGTACTTGAACGGGACAGATATATTTATCTCGATTGTGATTCTTGGTGGTTTGCTGTCCGACTAAGCCATTTAACACTTGAAAAATAACAGGCTTAAAACAAGATAAGCCTTTTGTGAACAGTCGAGCTTAGGAGTTTAAACTCAACTCCATTTGTTGCTTTTCGCTAAATTTGAATGCTAGGCCTTTCACTGTTCTCCCGTCCATGACTTTCTCCCATTCAACCAAATATTCTGACTTATCGTTAATTTCCTTCACAGCTGGTTCGATGACACGCCGACGCAGCTCCGCGAAACGTGGATACTGCCCTTTCTGTATCTGCAGGATATCGCGGAAATCCTCTATCTTTATGTTTCGCCATCCCGTCTTACGGTATTGCATAAGTAGTTCATAGATGCGGATTGCGTAGAATCTACGGAACTTGGCAACATGCTCGATCTCGATGGTGGTGAATCGTTTTGCAAGCATCGTGATGTAAGGCTTAATTGACTGGCTGAAATTCGCTTCTATGCGCCCTTCCCTATCAAAATAGTCCACATAGTCCATCCACGCCTGATGTCTCCCCCGGTTTTTTTCTATGTCTGAGGTTCGTATAACCTGCCCTACTAAGTGCAAAGCTCCCTCTTTGGGGTTCTGGGGACATCCCGTCCTAAAGTAACACTTATCGCTACAGCCCATGCCTCATAAGGCTTCTAGAGGTGCCTTAATTTTCAAAATCACTGCAATATCCCAATTATAGTAATATTCCGGCTTTTACGAGAAGCCTATGCCTTATAAAGAACGCCTGACCGTACTCCACGAAGCAGAAATTAACGATTTATATGGCGTTCCCAGCTTGTCACTGGAAGAAAAACGTATCAGTTTTACTCTGAATGATCTGGAGCAGGACGTTATTAAATCCATCAGGGATCGCAATCATAAATGCTATGCTATTGCTCTGCTGGGTTACTTTAAGATCAAGCCCATTCAGCTCAATCCGGCCTACAAGGAATTGAAAGCAGATCTCACCTTTATTGCTGAAGAATATTTCCCTAAATTTAAAGTCCCTCGCTTCAGTGTTAGCAATAAGCAGAAAACACGTATCTACGACAAGATTATAAACCTTCAGGGATTCAAAACATGGTGTGTGGAACAACATCAGGAACCTCTCATTACCTATTTGCAACAGGTTGCTAAATCCTGGATTGAGCCGCGCTTTTTATTTGATGCCTGCACCGAATACTTAGCTCGAAATCATACAGGAATCCCTAAATATACCGTGCTTCAGCGAATTATCAGTCAGGTAATAAAACAGGAACGTAAGCGACTTTCTGATCTATTAAAGACAACCATATCAGATGAATTAGCTACTAACTTGGCTGAGTTAGTTGATGGAAAAGGTATGCTAACCGTTAAAGAACTTAAGCAGGCGGCGAAAAGTTTTAATGCTCCAGAATTGGAGAAAGAGTTGAACGTCAACAAGTTGATTCAGCCCTGGATGGATGAAGTTAATCAAGTGGCCTCTGCTCTATCACTATCGCAACAAAACCGACTGCACTATGCGGCGATGGTTGATTACTACTCTATAACCAAGCTTAAACGCTTCGACCGTGTCACGCAGCAGCTTTATTTACTTTGTTATCTTCAGGAGCGGGTACAAATCAATATTGAACGTTTGGCTGATGGGTTTATTTATCATGTCCGAAAGTTACGTGAAAAAGCTAAAGCGTATGCCAAGGAAATGGCCTATAAAGATTGGGATGGCGCGGTAGTAAATATTAGCAAAGCCGCTGAATTATTATACTTTTTTATTGACGACACCATTGATGACCATGTGTCATTTAGACAAATAAAACAACGGGTACAAGGCTTGCTTGGAGCAGGGGAAATAGAATCACTGTGCTTGTATCTGAAGAAACAAAAACGCACGAAAAATGATTACATCTGGGAATTATTATGATAAGCAGCGTGAACTGATTCAGCACTTAATACGCCCCATTTTTTTATGCCTGACCTTTGAAGGATCAGACAATACACAGGCTTTATCTGCACAATTAAATAGAATGAAAAAAGAGTTGTTAGGTGCTGGTGAATTAGCATCGTCAGATCGACGATTGATTCCAGCCAAACACCAATTGTATGTTATCAATATTGATAACAACGTACTCTCTGAGCGTTACGAGTTGATGCTGTATTTAGCAGCTAAAAATAATCTTGGTGAGAAAATCTTTATACCAACGGCTATCAAATATCGTGCATTACACGATGACCTTGTTGGAGATATCCCCTGGGCACAGAAAGACAAGCTACTTAAAGGTTCCATGCTAGATAGCATGAATACAGAGCCTGCCCAGCGGGTTAAATCGATGGAGAAAAAGATGAACGATAAGCTGCAACGGGTTGGCCAGCGCATTGATGAGGGCGACAATCGAAATGTGGTATTGCGTAATCGCTCAGGAAAAACTCAATGGAGGTTGCCGTATTCAGGCACAAAATCGGCTTTAAACAATCCCTTTTTCGATCGTATGAAACCGATTAACATTGCCGATGTATTACGCTTCGTTCATCAGGAAACAGGATTTTTAAAGCACTTTGAGCATGTTCGCCAGGTACAGTCCGGACAGAGTGATCATTTGAATGATTTACTGGCGGCTCTCATTGGCAATGGAACCTATTATGGCCTACACGGCATCTCTGATAGATCATATGATCATCTACGCACAGTACAGGCCAATTATTTGCGACCTGAAACGCTAAACCTCGGCAATGATGCAATTAACGATGCGACAGCGAAATTATCAATCTTCAAGCATTACAATATCCAAAAAGGACTCATTCATGCCAGTGCTGACGGGCAAAAATTCGAATCACGGTTAGAGACTTTTAAAACTCGCTATTCATCTAAATATTTTGGCACGAATAAAGGACTAACATCGATGAACTTGATTGCCAATCATGTAGCCTTGAATGCCCAGATTATTGGTTCCAATGAACATGAATCTCATTTTATTTTGGATCTGCTTCATAACAATACCTCGGAGATCAAGCCGGATATTTTGTCAACGGATACGCACGGCGTTAATCATGTTAACTTTGCTTTGCTGGACCTGTTTGGCTATATCTTTGCGCCGCGCTATGCTCAGTTTGGAACCGTGATATCAGATCTTTTTGATGTAAATGAGGGAGAAGACAATAAGGCAACGCTCTCATTAAAAAAGCCTATTAATACAGAATTAATTATCGATGAGTGGGATACGATACAGCGCATTATTATATCACTACAGCAGAAGACGATAACGCAGGCGACCCTTGTTAGAAAGCTTTCTGGCTATAGTCAAAACCACCCCTTGCTGAAAGCTTTAACTGAATATAATCGTATGCTCAAGGCCATGTACTTACTGGACTATATTGATGATGCTAGTTTAAGAACTTATGTACAGCGAGCCTTGAATCGTGGGGAAGCTTATCATCAATTACGGCGTGCTATTGCACATGTGAATGGCAATCGTTTCCAGGGAAAATCAGACGATGAGATTGTCTTGTGGAATGAATGCGCGAGGCTATTAACCAACGCCATTATCTATTTTAATTCGCTGATACTGACGCGATTACTTGAGCATTTTGAGGGGGAAAGTGACGATAAGAAGTTGGAAATTATTAAGCAAGTTTCGCCAGTGGCTTGGCATAACATCAATTTGAACGGAACTTACAGCTTTAGCTTTGAACAAAACCTACTAGATTTGGATGAAATTATGCAATCAATCGTGCAAAATGAAAATTAAGCCACCTCTGTAGGCCTTGTGGGGTATGGGCTGTAGAGATAAGTGTCACTTTAGGACGGAATGTCCCCAGAACCCCTATCAGCTCCGTTTACAGTGCAGTTGCTCCCCTGTAACCCAGGCATGAGCAACCAGGCCGCTTTCCTTTAGCTCGTCACAGGCTATCCCAACCTGTTCCCGCCACTTCTTCGGCCTGGTCGATTCTGAGCCGCCCATAAGCCGGAAGGTTTCCAGCTTCAACGGGAACGGTTCCTTGTGCGAGGCAAAGTAATCGAACATACGGCGTGCTGTAGGGGATAGCTTACGGTACTTGTCCCAAATAAAGCGTGAGTAGTAATCACCAGCGAACAGCACAACCATTTCTTCATCAATCATTACCTGGCATCGAGAATTGCGATTGCCTCGCTCCAGGACACGGAATCGGCTTATAGGTGAAAGTGATTCACTAATACTGTCCATGATAACCCATTTACCGCAAATCCGCATTGATCTGGATTTTTAAGTGGTGCAGAATGAATCAAATCTCTTATATTTTGATTCGCCATGCCAGAGAATGAAATTTCACCAGAAATGCGCCTCTTTAAGTCCCACCGGAGAGCGTTTGTACCTCACCGCCTCGGAGAGGGGACACTTTCTCTCCGCTCTCGACGAGGAAGACCCCACCAACCGTATGTTCTGCCAGTTACTCCATTTTACCGGCTGCCGACCGACTGAAGCGTTACAACTAATACCGCGCCGGGTATTGATCGAGGAACAATCGATTGTTTATCGGTCGTTAAAGAAACGGAGGTTTGATAGTCGGGGCCGGGAGAAACAGCCGCAGTACCGCACTGTGCCGGTGCCACAATCTTTCATAGAGCATCTTGACCTAGTGTTTGATCTGCGCGCTAGGCTAAAGCGAAACCGGGGCCTGGATAACCGCTTATGGCCGATGAGTCGGCCCACGGCCTACCGCCTGGTCAAACGGGTGATGGATCGTGCCGGCATCGTCGGGCATCGTCGGCAAGCAGGCAACTGGGAAGGGGCTACGTCATGGCTTTGGGGTTGCAATGGTCACAGCCAAGAAGCCATTGCCACTTCATGTACTATCACAGCTCATGGGGCATTCCGATACCAAAACCACTGAAATCTATTTACAGGTCGTGGGTGAAGAAAAGCGCCAACTCGTAGCCGATGCCTGGGAGGGGTGATACAAAGTCACGGGTTGCGCATCGCGCACCTTTATGCCATACTGAAAGTCAACTTATGATTAAGACATTTAAGCATAAAGGGCTTAAATTATTTTTTGAGGCCGGTAGCACTGCGGGTATTCAAGCCGCACACAGCACCAAGATTCAAGATCGTCTTACGTTTTTGCATACTGCAACCTGTGTCGAAGATATGGATCTTCCCGGTTATCGCCTTCATGAGTTAAAGGGGAAGTTGGCAGGTCATTGGGCAATTGATGTTAGTGGTAACTGGCGAATTGTTTTTAAGTTTGAAAAAGGCGACGCTTACGTTGTTAATTATGAGGACTATCATTAATGGCTATTCGACAATTTAATCCACCGCACCCAGGCGGAATGATTGAACGCACCTACATTGAGCCATTCAAGGAAGTTACAGCGGCAAACATTGCGCGTGAGCTTGGAGTCTCTAAGAGCACCCTTAGCCGATTGCTTGCAGGGAAGTCAGATGTATCACCGGAAATGGCCGTAAGGCTGTCGGCAGTTCTTGGCCGATCCGCTGAAAGCTGGTTACTGATGCAGGACAATTACGATCTTTGGAAAGCTCGGGAGGTAGTTGACGCCGATCAGCTAGAGCGTATCGACTTCAGTCAAGTCGCGTGAATCAAAATAGTGAGACCTATAGGACTAGAAAAGTTCTTTACCAAAGGAAGCACGGCAGGTATTCAATCTGCTCATGCTACAAAGATTAGCGACCGACTGGCGCTCTTACATGCGGCCACAACCGTTGAAGATATGGATAAGCCAGATTATCGGCTACATGAGCTGAAAGGTAAGTTAAAGAGCCTAACGGAAATATGCACTATAAATTGAGGTAATGAAAGGATGCTTATTTTAACTAGACGGATCGGAGAAACCTTGATGGTAGGTGATGAAGTTTCCGTTACTGTATTGGGTGTGAAAGAGAACCAAGTGCGACTTGGTGTAAACGCTCCAAAGGAAGTAGCGGTACACCGTGAAGAAATCTATGACCGAATTCAGCGTGAAAAGGAGTATGACTAGTCGCAATAGTTTCTTCATTTTTTGCTTGCCTGCTGATTGCAGGTTGTTGGTGATGAAAAGCGCCAAATTGTGACAGAGGCATGGGGTAACTAAAAGCTTAACTAGGCTTTGTGGTTTTCTTTTTCTTTGTTGTTTCTGCCGGTAAGTTTGCTGCTTCCTTTTGGAACTGGTCACGCTGTTGGCGTATATCGGAGATGACATCTTCTAGCTGTTTTTGAGTTTGAAAATGGCCACGCCTATATCGTGAATTATGAGGATTACCACTGATGAGCATTGAACAACATAACCCCATGCACCCAGGGGCGTTTATCAAGCGAGTGTATCTGGAGCCTAATAATATTGGCTCCAATGCGCTGGCCCGACAGCTGAAAGTCAGCACCGGCCTGATAAGTCGCCTAGTTAATGAGAAAACCGGGCTTTCCTCTGAAATGGCCTTAAAGCTGTCTGTAGTGCTGGGCCGCTCGCCGGAAAGCTGGTTGCTGATGCAGGACAATTACGACCTATGGCAGGCCAAGAAAGTTGTTAATTTGGAGGAGTACCAGCAATTAAAGCTGGCATCGGCCTAACGGAAAGACTCACTGAGACTAAAATATTTTTTTGAGTTTCAAAAAAGTAATAAGACTTGATTTCTTACAGGTGTGTTTATGATCGATTTTACCCAGATCGGTAAAAACTGCGACGAGGTAGGCAACAAAGCCGCTGCTGAAACTCACCGCCAGGGGCGGCCTACCGTTGGTTGGGACAAGAAAAAGCGCCAGGTAATTAGACGCTGGCCGGATGGTAGAACAGAGGTTTTAGAGCATATCGAATCTTCCCAGGCTAAAAAGAAAAGTGTCTAGTATATGAGTACGGATGAAACGGGGCCGGTGATGGTTATTGTCGCTGGCCCGAATGGAAGCGGTAAAAGTACAACAACAGCTCGATTCTCAAAAGACGGCTACGAGGTCATAGACCCGGACCGGATAGCCCGCAACCTCTCCCCTAATTCTCCAGAAGATTACTCGGTTGCTGCCGGTAGGCAGGCCATTAACCGAGCCAGGGAAAACATATTGCAGGGCAATAGTTTTTTTGGTTGAAACCACTCTTTCATCAAAGGGGGTTTATCAGCGCCTGGTTGATTCAGCCAAGCAGATTATCGATGGTCACAGTTCCAGCTTCCCGATCGCGTGGCCGTGTGACCAATTTTTAAGTGTTGCGAGTATTTGTCTACTTTTAGGGGGCATAGATTACGTGGCTCTCAGGGCATTTTATCCTAAGTGTCTACTTTAACCGCCCTAAACCCCTTCACTATACAGGGTGTCGGCTTTTAGAAGCTTTAGAGCTAGTTCCTAGCCGGGTACTTGTCGATGAAGTCCAGGTGGTTTTTAGAAGCCTAAAGAAAAGGAAGAGAGACAATAAGGGAAGAGTTAAATTGCCGAAATACCGAACTGTACCAGTGCCCCACCGCTTTATGGAGCATTTGGATTTAGTTTTTGGTATACGACAATGTGGAGGTAGAAAAACCACGCCTTGTTCGAATCAATGATCCTACTGTTGGTGCTGGCGGAATGTTATTAGCCGCTTTGAATATCATCCATCAGAAGCATGGGCCGGAGTCTTTGGCCTGGGTCTCTCTTACCGGGATCGACATAGACCGGCGCTGTGCCCGAATGTTTCCTGTACAGGTGCTTTCCGGACTGTTTGTTCATCAATTCCAGCTGGGCGAACTGGTCTCATATCGCGGTAACACACTGGGCGATCCTGCCGAGTGGTCAACTGTCTGTCATTACTCCAGGAGAGATCTACCAGAACAGCCAAAACCGGCTGATCATCCTATCGTTAAAAAAGCCGTAGCCGAGGCGATAATCAAACACACCACGAACGACACTACAGGCCAATTAGCCTTATTTTGAAGCGGGTTACACTATGCAGATCCTCGAGACCTGCATAGTGTAACCCTCTCTCCCCGCAGATAATTTTTTCATTCTTCCATTGCGTACTTATTTATGTACAAGTACAATATTAAGTACCTATTAAGAGAGGTGATTTATATGGACACTATGAGTTATTCAACCTTCCGCTCCAATTTGGCGAGTACCTTAGACCAGGTTAATGAAGATCATAAGCCCGTTCTGATTACACGCCAGAACGGGAAGCCAGCGATTGTTATCTCTGTAGAAGATTTCAATTCATATGAAGAGACAGCCCATCTGATGGCCAGTCCTAAGAATGCAGCTCGTTTAATTGAATCTGTCAATGAAATCGAAGCGGGTGAAGCAGCAGAAAAGGACTTGATTGAAGAATGATTTTATCGTGGTCTACCAACGCATGGGAGGATTATTTGTACTGGCAAGCCACAGATAAAAAAACTCTCAAGCGTGTAAACACGCTTATCAAGGATACTCTTCGACACCCTTTCAAGGGAATAGGCGATCCTGAACCGCTCCGCCACCAGTGGACAGGCTACTGGTCGCGCAGGATCGATAAAGAGAACCGCTTAGTTTACAAACCAACAGACGAGGCGCTGTATATCGCACAGTGCCGTTACCATTACTAAAAGCTTGTGTAGACAGCGCCAGGGGAAAGCCATGAGTGAAGGACTCATTCTCACAAAGCAAGAGAATAAATTGCTGGATAGTTCGGCTCAGATCGCGTCAGATCCCCCCACGGGTGAAGACATGGCGTTTACCCATGCCGTGCTGTGCCAAGTAGGGCTACCAAGATCTAAGGTTGATGGTAGGGAGTTTATGCGGCAATCTGGATCTGCATGGGTAAACATTCAGGCTGGTTGGTTGGATGAAGGTAAGGGTCCCGTGCAGCAGCTTGTACCCTATGGAGTTATGCCCAGACTCGCCTTAGCTTGGCTTTCTACCTACGCTGTAAGAAACAAGTCCCAGGAGATCTCCATAGGAGATAGTGCGGCTGAGTTTCTACGTTTGATGGGAATGGATCGGCAAGGCGGGAGATATACAACACTACGAAAACAAATGCATGCATTGGCTGCTTGTCGTTTGCAGCTTGGTTTCAAGGGGCGTACTTACAATGGTGAGCCGATAAGGCAATTTGATGCATGGCTATCTGACCATGAAGACCCACAGCGGACACTTTGGCCTGGTGTGCTCGTGCTGTCGAGTAGTTATTATGATTCGCTGATCGAAAGTGCCGTACCACTAGATAATCGGGCAATGCTGGCATTAAAAGGGTCAGCATTGGCGCTAGATGTGTATACATGGCTTGCCCATCGTCTTCATCGGATTGAAGGTAGGCCGGTGATACTGCATTGGAAATCTTTAAGGGAACAATTTGCCCAGGAGTATAGTGGTCCAGAGGCGGGAAGAAATTTCTTCCCGCCTTAAAAAAGGCTCTAACCGTGTACCCAGAAGCAAAGGTTAAACAGGTCACAGGAGGTCTTATGCTGATGTATTCACCTCCTCCGATCCCGTATAGGAATAAAATGGTGCGTTAAATCGGACCCCCCCTTTCTGACAACGCGCGTAGGATCGGACTCCCGGTCCTCAGAAACGTGCGTTAAATCAGACCCCCTAGTCCTCAGAAACGTGCGTTAAATCAGACCCCCTAGTCCTCTGTTATGTGCGTTAGATCGGACCCCTCCTGCTTGGGTTACTTGTCCCTCTTCTCGATTGGAAAGCCGTAACCCATATATCTATATGGCATGTGAATAAGCTTGTGGATACAGAGACTTATCCTCGTTATATTGGCCCCCCCTATTTGAGTTAAATCGGCCCCCCTTTTGGTACTTATTCGCATTAAATCGGACCCCCTTGGCGCGTTATATTGGCCCCCCCTAAACCTGTAAGGTTTGCCTTTAATCTTTTACCTATAAATTACTACCTGTAATTATCCGTGCAAATTTGTGGATAACAGATAAAAAAGGAATGCTCGCCATTGGCTCGCATGCCATCTAAATGGCTTCCTCACGTCAGCCAAACTGTCAACAATCAACCACCGAACGCGGCATACGCCGTGAAAGAGGGGTTCTGGGGACATTCCGTCCTAAAGTGACACTTATCTCTACAGCCCATACCCCACAAGGCCTACAGAGGTGGCTTAATTTTCATTTTGCACGATTGATTGCATAATTTCATCCAAATCTAGTAGGTTTTGTTCAAAGCTAAAGCTGTAAGTTCCGTTCAAATTGATGTTATGCCAAGCCACTGGCGAAACTTGCTTAATAATTTCCAACTTCTTATCGTCACTTTCCCCCTCAAAATGCTCAAGTAATCGCGTCAGTATCAGCGAATTAAAATAGATAATGGCGTTGGTTAATAGCCTCGCGCATTCATTCCACAAGACAATCTCATCGTCTGATTTTCCCTGGAAACGATTGCCATTCACATGTGCAATAGCACGCCGTAATTGATGATAAGCTTCCCCACGATTCAAGGCTCGCTGTACATAAGTTCTTAAACTAGCATCATCAATATAGTCCAGTAAGTACATGGCCTTGAGCATACGATTATATTCAGTTAAAGCTTTCAGCAAGGGGTGGTTTTGACTATAGCCAGAAAGCTTTCTAACAAGGGTCGCCTGCGTTATCGTCTTCTGCTGTAGTGATATAATAATGCGCTGTATCGTATCCCACTCATCGATAATTAATTCTGTATTAATAGGCTTTTTTAATGAGAGCGTTGCCTTATTGTCTTCTCCCTCATTTACATCAAAAAGATCTGATATCACGGTTCCAAACTGAGCATAGCGCGGCGCAAATATATAGCCAAACAGGTCCAGCAAAGCAAAGTTAACATGATTAACGCCGTGCGTATCCGTTGACAAAATATCCGGCTTAATCTCCGAGGTATTGTTATGAAGCAGATCCAAAATAAAATGAGATTCATGTTCATTGGAACCAATAATCTGGGCATTCAAGGCTACATGATTGGCAATCAAGTTCATCGATGTTAGTCCTTTATTCGTGCCAAAATATTTAGATGAATAGCGAGTTTTAAAAGTCTCTAACCATGATTCGAATTTTTGCCCGTCAGCACTGGCATGAATGAGTCCTTTTTGGATATTGTAATGCTTGAAGATTGATAATTTCTCTGTCGCATCGTTAATTGCATCATTGCCGAAGTTTAGCGTTTCAGGTCACAAATAATTGGCCTGTACTGTGCGTAGATGATCATATGATCTATCAGAGATTCTGGCCATGCCGTGTAGGCCATAATAGGTTCCATTGCCAATGAGAGCCGCCAGTAAATCATTCAAATGATCACTCTGTCCGGACTGTACCTGGCGAACATGCTCAAAGTGCTTTAAAAATCCTGTTTCCTGATGAACGAAGCGTAATACATCGGCAATGTTAATCGGTTTCATACGATCGAAAAAGGGATTGTTTAAAGCCGATTTTGTGCCTGAATACGGCAACCTCCATTGAATTTTTTCTGAGCGATTACGCAATACCACATTTCGATTGTCGCCATCATCAATGCGCTGGCCAACCCGTTGCAGCTTATCGTTCATCTTTTTCTCCATCGATTTAACCCGCTGGGCAGGCTCTGTATTCATGCTATCTAGCATGGAACCTTTAAGTAGCTTGTCTTTCTGTGCCCAGGGGATATCTCCAACAAGGTCATCGTGTAATGCACGATATTTGATAGCCGTTGGTATAAAGAGTTTCCCACCAAGATTATTTTGAGCTGATAAATACAGCATCAACTCGTAACGCTCAGAGAGTACGTTGTTATCAATATTGATAACATACAATTGGTGTTTGGCTGGAATCAATCGTCGATCTGACGATGCTAATTCACCAGCACCTAACAACTCTTTTTTCATTCTATTTAATTGTGCAGATAAAGCCTGTGTATTGTCTGATCCTTCAAAGGTCAGGCATAAAAAAATGGGGCGTATTAAGTGCTGAATCAGTTCACGCTGCTTATCATAAAATTCCCAGATGTAATCATTTTTCGTGCGTTTTTGTTTCTTCAGATACAAGCACAGTGATTCTATTTCCCCTGCTCCAAGCAAGCCTTGTACCCGTTGTTTTATTTGTCTAAATGACACATGGTCATCAATGGTGTCGTCAATAAAAAAGTATAATAATTCAGCGGCTTTGCTAATATTTACTACCGCGCCATCCCAATCTTTATAGGCCATTTCCTTGGCATACGCTTTAGCTTTTTCACGTAACTTTCGGACATGATAAATAAACCCATAAGCCAAACGTTCAATATTGATTTGTACCCGCTCCTGAAGATAACAAAGTAAATAAAGCTGCTGCGTGACACGGTCGAAGCGTTTAAGCTTGGTTATAGAGTAGTAATCAACCATCGTCGCATAGTGCAGTCGGTTTTGTTGCGATAGTGATAGAGCAGAGGCCACTTGATTAACTTCATCCATCCAGGGCTGAATCAACTTGTTGACGTTCAACTCTTTCTCCAATTCTGGAGCATTAAAACTTTTCGCCGCCTGCTTAAGTTCTTTAACGGTTAGCATACCTTTTCCATCAACTAACTCAGCCAAGTTAGTAGCTAATTCATCTGATATGGTTGTCTTTAATAGATCAGAAAGTCGCTTACGTTCCTGTTTTATTACCTGACTGATAATTCGCTGAAGCACGGTATATTTAGGGATTCCTGTATGATTTCGAGCTAAGTATTCGGTGCAGGCATCAAATAAAAAGCGCGGCTCAATCCAGGATTTAGCAACCTGTTGCAAATAGGTAATGAGAGGTTCCTGATGTTATTCCACACACCATGTTTTGAATCCCTGAAGGTTTATAATCTTGTCGTAGATACGTGTTTTCTGCTTATTGCTAACACTGAAGCGAGGGACTTTAAATTTAGGGAAATATTCTTCAGCAATAAAGGTGAGATCTGCTTTCAATTCCTTGTAGGCCGGATTGAGCTGAATGGGCTTGATCTTAAAGTAACCCAGCAGAGCAATAGCATAGCATTTATGATTGCGATCCCTGATGGATTTAATAACGTCCTGCTCCAGATCATTCAGAGTAAAACTGATACGTTTTTCTTCCAGTGACAGGCTGGGAACGCCATATAAATCGTTAATTTCTGCTTCGTGGAGTACGGTCAGGAGTTCTTTATAAGGCATAGGCTTCTCGTAAAAGCCGGAATATTACTATAATTGGGATATTGCAGTGATTTTGAAAATTAAGGCACCTCTAGAAGCCTTATGAGGCGTGGGCTGTAGCGATAAGTGTCACTTTAGGACGGAATGTCCCCAGAACCCCAACATAAAGGAAGCGCTAAGCGCTTCTATAGATAAACTAACAATAGATAAGAAGAGTACGAAGCCCCCTAAGTATTTTGTTGAATCTACATTACTTTCAGCAATGACTAAAGCATCAAGATACGTTAGTGACGAAGAGCTTAAAAAAGCCCTAGATGACAAAAATAGTGGTTCAATTTGACCTTTCCCCCAGAAATAGAGCCATGACAAGGATGAGATTTCCAATTAGTCTGTGTATTAGGAGATCTCAAGATGAAGAAGAAGCGTTACAGAGAAGAGCAAATTATTGGTGCCATCAAGCAGCATGAGTCAGGGGTAAAAGTTGATGACATTTGTCGTCAGTTCGGCATTTCAACCGGGTGCTTTTATAACTGGCGAAGCAAATACGCCGGGATGGATGTCTCAGAAGCCAAACGGCTCAAAGAGCTTGAAAGCGAAAATAACAAGCTTAAGAAGTTACTTGCCGAGAAAATGCTTGAAGCTGAGGCGATGAAGGATGTGCTCTCAAAAAAGTGGTAAAGCCTGCTGATAGAAAACAAATCGTGAGCTACCTTAAGTCGCGGTTCAAATTAAGTGAGCGTAGAGCTTGCCTATTAGTAGGCTTAAGTAGAACCGCTTTTCGGTACGTTACTCAATGGGGAAAAGATGAGCCTCTACGCAAACGGTTACTTGAGCTGGCAAAAAAGCATCCGAGTTATGGTTATTTGTTTTTACATGGCCTCCTGAGAGGAGAGGGGCTTGTGAAAAACAAGAAGCGGACCTACCGAGTCTATAACGAAGAAGGTCTTCAAGTGAGGACTAAAAAACGCAAGAAGATAATACGACCAAGAATGCCAACGATTATGCCCATTGGTAAAAATATACGCTGGTCAATGGATTTTGTCAGTGATCAGTTGGCTAATGGTCGCCGCTTTCGAGTATTTAATGTGATTGATGATTACTCAAGAGAAATTATTGGCCAGCTCTCTGACTTCTCGATCAATGGTCACCAGGTCGCTCGTTTTTTAACTCAGGTGATTGAGCTAAGGAGCGCTCCGGATCAAATAATCTGCGACAACGGTACTGAGTTTACTAGCAAGGCGATGTTCTACTGGCAAAAAGAAAGTGGCGTTAAGCTAGGTTTTATTCAGCCAGGTAAGCCTACTCAGAATGCGTTTGTAGAAAGCTTAAACGGTAAATTCAGAAATGAATGCTTAAATCAGCATTGGTTCAGGTCCATTGATGACGCTAGACATGAAATTGATCAATGGCGAGAGCACTACAATCACGTGCGGCCTCATAGCGCATTAAATTATTTGTCACCTGTGGCCTTTGTGAATAGGGCCGCTTAGAATGAATTATCTCATCCAAGTCTTGGTATTAAGATGGGGGGAAGGTCATGACAAAGAACCTTCGTCAGTAGGAACTAGCCCTCTGCGTATATCAATAAAATCCGGCCCGTTTTCGTGGTAAAGAAAAGTAATCCCCCCCCGATCCTCTAGCGAATTGAAGATATCAATTATTTCATCGTCTAAAAACTCGTCGGCTTCAAGCTCAGTGGTATTAATTACAATACTATCTTGACCGCCAAAAAACTCATCAAGCCATGCATCAACATGATGGTCAAAGCTCTTAATTAATGTCCGGTAACCCATAATAACTCCCCTTTTTTCTTCACTTAACCCAATTCTCTAAACGTAATCCTGGGACACGCTCAAATTCACCCACATTATTACTGACCACTATCAAACCCAGTGAACGGGCATGGCCCGCAATCATCTGATCATAGGGGCCAATGGGCCGCCCCGCCTTGGCCAACTCTGCCCGAATCTGGCCGGTATGCTGTGCCGCTGCACTGTCATAGTCCAGTATCTCTAGTCGAGCTGCGAAAGTTTCAATTGTGCGGGTGTTCTTTGCTGGATTGCTAGACTTCTCCGCGCCGTAAAACAGCTCCATTAGGGTCACTGAAGAAACGGCTAACTGGCCCTCGTTTGCATTAAACACTTCTCGCACTGTGGCTGGGCGGTTCTTCATCGTGTAAATCACGATATTGGTATCTAGTAGGTATTTCAGCATTAAAACGCTTCTCGCTCTTGGTCGGCGGGCTGCTCACGTTCGGCCATAAAATCAGCCGTCACACCTTCACCATCAAACCAGCTATTCCAAGATTCTTCCGTAGGTGCAATCAATCGCGCGTTACCCATAAGAATCACATTCACCTTTTTTACCCCATCAGGGAACTCAAGAGCTTTCGGGATTCTAACCGCCTGACTTTTGTTGTTTGTAAAAATCGTTGCTTGTGCCATGACCCATTACCTCGACATATCCAAATTGTATATACATTATCGATTATCATGCTGCATATGTCAAGTGTATATACAACGGACTCACCACCTATTTTGATTTAATTAAGGCCCTGGATAAAGTTCATCAAACCCCGATGACTTTACCCACCGCCATGCGCTCACGCGCCCTTGCGTCACTGCGTTCCGCCCCTGGCATCACTAGCTTTAACACCATGTTTTTTTCTTTTTGCCGCCATAGGGGTAGCCCAGGCCAGCATTGAGTAGTGATTTGGTGAGACTCTTACCATCGACGTAAACATCAGCCACAATTCTAAAATATTTGCCTCGCTTAATGTTTCTAAGCTCTACTCGCCCACCGGATAGTAAGAAAGCCACGGTGTGCTTCTTGGCTCGACGCGCCAGCTTGATTTCCCGTTCGCACTGCCCACGCATTTCTGGAGTATCAACCCCCGCCACTCTAACGCTAATCTTGTCGCCTACAATAGCCGGCCACTCATCGATAATTACTTTAAACGTATCACCATCATAAATACTGCGTATCTCTGAGGGATAGACACTGCCATAGTGTTTTAGCCGCTAACGCTGAGTTACCAATCAACATTGTTCCAACTGCTGCGATCAATATTCTTTTAACCATTTGCATCTCTCTTTTTATTCTTTCAACAGCCAGTATTGCCAGGGGCGGAACGCAGTGACGCAAGGGCGCGTGAGCGCATGGCGGTGGGTAAAGTCACGGGGTTTGATGAACTTTATCCAGGGCCTTAGTGTTCCCTCTGGTCACTCCAGGCCTCCATGACCAGCTTGTGCTTTTCATCGCCCACCACCTGTAAATATATCTCGGTGGTTTTGGTGTCTGAATGCCCCATGATTTGCGCCAATATATGTAGGGGTAACGGTTTTTCGCCGGTGACCATTGCAACCCCGAACGCATGCCTTAATCCTTTGCCTGTAGCTTGCTTGCCGGTGACCCCTGCGTGCCTCATCACCCGCTTTACCAAGCGGTAGGCCGTGGGCCGGCTCATCGACCATAGCGGCTGTTCTAAATCCTTGCCGCGCTTTTTGCGAGCACGCAGATCAAACACCAAATCTAAGTACTCAATTAAAATTGCCGGTACAGGCACGGCACGGTACTGCGCCAACTTCTTTCGTCCACGCCCATCGACCTTACGTTTTTTTAAACTCCGGTAGACAATGGCTTGCTCTTCAATGAGCACTCGGGCTGGCACCAACTGGAGAGCTTCAGTGGGGCGGCACCCCGTGTAATGTAGCAACTGGCAAAACATGCGATCATTAGGTTCTTCCTCGTCGAGAGCGGAGAGGAAAGCGGCCCGCTCCTGAGCATTAAGGTAAAGCCGTTCACCTGTCGGGCTAAACAAGCGCATTTCAGGAGCTATTTCTTGGTTTTCCATGCCTGAATCATTTCTCTTATATTTTGATTCGCCATGCCAGAGAATGAAATTTCACCAGAAATGCGCCTCTTTAAGTCCCACCGGAGAGCGTTTGTACCTCACCGCCTCGGAGAGGGGACACTTTCCTCTCCGCTCTCGACGAGGAAGAACCTAATGATCGCATGTTTTGCCAGTTACTCCATTTTACCGGCTGCCGACCGACTGAAGCGTTACAATTAATACCGCGCCGGGTATTGATCGAGGAACAATCGATTGTTTATCGGTCGTTAAAGAAACGGAGGTTTGATAGTCGGGGCCGGGAGAAACAGCCGCAGTACCGCACTGTGCCGGTGCCACAATCTTTCATAGAGCATCTTGACCTAGTGTTTGATCTGCGCGCTAGGCTAAAGCGAAACCGGGGCCTGGATAACCGCTTATGGCCGATGAGTCGGCCCACGGCCTACCGCCTGGTCAAACGGGTGATGGATCGTGCCGGCATCGTCGGCAAGCAGGCAACTGGGAAGGGGCTACGTCATGGCTTTGGGGTTGCAATGGTCACAGCCAAGAAGCCATTGCCACTTCATGTACTATCACAGCTCATGGGGCATTCCGATACCAAAACCACTGAAATCTATTTACAGGTGGTGGGTGAAGAAAAGCGCCAACTCGTAGCCGATGCCTGGGAGGGGTGATACAAAGTCACGGGTTGCGCATCGCGCACCTTTATGCCATACTGAAAGTCAACTTATGATTAAGACATTTAAGCATAAAGGGCTTAAATTATTTTTTGAGGCCGGTAGCACTGCGGGTATTCAAGCCGCACACAGCACCAAGATTCAAGATCGTCTTACGTTTTTGCATACTGCAACCTGTGTCGAAGATATGGATCTTCCCGGTTATCGCCTTCATGAGTTAAAGGGGAAGTTGGCAGGTCATTGGGCAATTGATGTTAGTGGTAACTGGCGAATTGTTTTTAAGTTTGAAAAAGGCGACGCTTACGTTGTTAATTATGAGGACTATCATTAATGGCTATTCGACAATTTAATCCACCGCACCCAGGCGAAATGATTGAACGCACCTACATTGAGCCATTCAAGGAAGTTACAGCGGCAAACATTGCGCGTGAGCTTGGAGTCTCTAAGAGCACCCTTAGCCGATTGCTTGCAGGGAAGTCAGATGTATCACCGGAAATGGCCGTAAGGCTGTCGGCAGTTCTTGGCCGATCCGCTGAAAGCTGGTTACTGATGCAGGACAATTACGATCTTTGGAAAGCTCGGGAGGTAGTTGACGCCGATCAGCTAGAGCGTATCGACTTCAGTCAAGTCGCGTGAATCAAAATAGTGAGACCTATAGGACTAGAAAAGTTCTTTACCAAAGGAAGCACGGCAGGTATTCAATCTGCTCATGCTACAAAGATTAGCGACCGACTGGCGCTCTTACATGCGGCCACAACCGTTGAAGATATGGATAAGCCAGATTATCGGCTACATGAGCTGAAAGGTAAGTTAAAGAGCCTAACGGAAATATGCACTATAAATTGAGGTAATGAAAGGATGCTTATTTTAACTAGACGGATCGGAGAAACCTTGATGGTAGGTGATGAAGTTTCCGTTACTGTATTGGGTGTGAAAGAGAACCAAGTGCGACTTGGTGTAAACGCTCCAAAGGAAGTAGCGGTACACCGTGAAGAAATCTATGACCGAATTCAGCGTGAAAAGGAGTATGACTAGTCGCAATAGTTTCTTCATTTTTTGCTTGCCTGCTGATTGCAGGTTGTTGGTGATGAAAAGCGCCAAATTGTGACAGAGGCATGGGGTAACTAAAAGCTTAACTAGGCTTTGTGGTTTTCTTTTTCTTTGTTGTTTCTGCCGGTAAGTTTGCTGCTTCCTTTTGGAACTGGTCACGCTGTTGGCGTATATCGGAGATGACATCTTCTAGCTGTTTTTGAGTTTGAAAATGGCCACGCCTATATCGTGAATTATGAGGATTACCACTGATGAGCATTGAACAACATAACCCCATGCACCCAGGGGCGTTTATCAAGCGAGTGTATCTGGAGCCTAATAATATTGGCTCCAATGCGCTGGCCCGACAGCTGAAAGTCAGCACCGGCCTGATAAGTCGCCTAGTTAATGAGAAAACCGGGCTTTCCTCTGAAATGGCCTTAAAGCTGTCTGTAGTGCTGGGCCGCTCGCCGGAAAGCTGGTTGCTGATGCAGGACAATTACGACCTATGGCAGGCCAAGAAAGTTGTTAATTTGGAGGAGTACCAGCAATTAAAGCTGGCATCGGCCTAACGGAAAGACTCACTGAGACTAAAATATTTTTTTGAGTTTCAAAAAAGTAATAAGACTTGATTTCTTACAGGTGTGTTTATGATCGATTTTACCCAGATCGGTAAAAACTGCGACGAGGTAGGCAACAAAGCCGCTGCTGAAACTCACCGCCAGGGGCGGCCTACCGTTGGTTGGGACAAGAAAAAGCGCCAGGTAATTAGACGCTGGCCGGATGGTAGAACAGAGGTTTTAGAGCATATCGAATCTTCCCAGGCTAAAAAGAAAAGTGTCTAGTATATGAGTACGGATGAAACGGGGCCGGTGATGGTTATTGTCGCTGGCCCGAATGGAAGCGGTAAAAGTACAACAACAGCTCGATTCTCAAAAGACGGCTACGAGGTCATAGACCCGGACCGGATAGCCCGCAACCTCTCCCCTAATTCTCCAGAAGATTACTCGGTTGCTGCCGGTAGGCAGGCCATTAACCGAGCCAGGGAAAACATATTGCAGGGCAATAGTTTTTTTGGTTGAAACCACTCTTTCATCAAAGGGGGTTTATCAGCGCCTGGTTGATTCAGCCAAGCAGATTATCGATGGTCACAGTTCCAGCTTCCCGATCGCGTGGCCGTGTGACCAATTTTTAAGTGTTGCGAGTATTTGTCTACTTTTAGGGGGCATAGATTACGTGGCTCTCAGGGCATTTTATCCTAAGTGTCTACTTTAACCGCCCTAAACCCCTTCACTATACAGGGTGTCGGCTTTTAGAAGCTTTAGAGCTAGTTCCTAGCCGGGTACTTGTCGATGAAGTCCAGGTGGTTTTTAGAAGCCTAAAGAAAAGGAAGAGAGACAATAAGGGAAGAGTTAAATTACCGAAATACCGAACTGTACCAGTGCCGCACCGCTTTATGGAGCATTTGGATTTAGTTTTTGGTATACGACAATGTGGAGGTAGAAAACCACGCCTTGTTCGAATCAATGATCCTACTGTTGGTGCTGGCGGAATGTTATTAGCCGCTTTGAATATCATCCATCAGAAGCATGGGCCGGAGTCTTTGGCCTGGGTCTCTCTTACCGGGATCGACATAGACCGGCGCTGTGCCCGAATGTTTCCTGTACAGGTGCTTTCCGGACTGTTTGTTCATCAATTCCAGCTGGGCGAACTGGTCTCATATCGCGGTAACACACTGGGCGATCCTGCCGAGTGGTCAACTGTCTGTCATTACTCCAGGAGAGATCTACCAGAACAGCCAAAACCGGCTGATCATCCTATCGTTAAAAAAGCCGTAGCCGAGGCGATAATCAAACACACCACGAACGACACTACAGGCCAATTAGCCTTATTTTGAAGCGGGTTACACTATGCAGATCCTCGAGACCTGCATAGTGTAACCCTCTCTCCCCGCAGATAATTTTTTCATTCTTCCATTGCGTACTTATTTATGTACAAGTACAATATTAAGTACCTATTAAGAGAGGTGATTTATATGGACACTATGAGTTATTCAACCTTCCGCTCCAATTTGGCGAGTACCTTAGACCAGGTTAATGAAGATCATAAGCCCGTTCTGATTACACGCCAGAACGGGAAGCCAGCGATTGTTATCTCTGTAGAAGATTTCAATTCATATGAAGAGACAGCCCATCTGATGGCCAGTCCTAAGAATGCAGCTCGTTTAATTGAATCTGTCAATGAAATCGAAGCGGGTGAAGCAGCAGAAAAGGACTTGATTGAAGAATGATTTTATCGTGGTCTACCAACGCATGGGAGGATTATTTGTACTGGCAAGCCACAGATAAAAAAACTCTCAAGCGTGTAAACACGCTTATCAAGGATACTCTTCGACACCCTTTCAAGGGAATAGGCGATCCTGAACCGCTCCGCCACCAGTGGACAGGCTACTGGTCGCGCAGGATCGATAAAGAGAACCGCTTAGTTTACAAACCAACAGACGAGGCGCTGTATATCGCACAGTGCCGTTACCATTACTAAAAGCTTGTGTAGACAGCGCCAGGGGAAAGCCATGAGTGAAGGACTCATTCTCACAAAGCAAGAGAATAAATTGCTGGATAGTTCGGCTCAGATCGCGTCAGATCCCCCCACGGGTGAAGACATGGCGTTTACCCATGCCGTGCTGTGCCAAGTAGGGCTACCAAGATCTAAGGTTGATGGTAGGGAGTTTATGCGGCAATCTGGATCTGCATGGGTAAACATTCAGGCTGGTTGGTTGGATGAAGGTAAGGGTCCCGTGCAGCAGCTTGTACCCTATGGAGTTATGCCCAGACTCGCCTTAGCTTGGCTTTCTACCTACGCTGTAAGAAACAAGTCCCAGGAGATCTCCATAGGAGATAGTGCGGCTGAGTTTCTACGTTTGATGGGAATGGATCGGCAAGGCGGGAGATATACAACACTACGAAAACAAATGCATGCATTGGCTGCTTGTCGTTTGCAGCTTGGTTTCAAGGGGCGTACTTACAATGGTGAGCCGATAAGGCAATTTGATGCATGGCTATCTGACCATGAAGACCCACAGCGGACACTTTGGCCTGGTGTGCTCGTGCTGTCGAGTAGTTATTATGATTCGCTGATCGAAAGTGCCGTACCACTAGATAATCGGGCAATGCTGGCATTAAAAGGGTCAGCATTGGCGCTAGATGTGTATACATGGCTTGCCCATCGTCTTCATCGGATTGAAGGTAGGCCGGTGATACTGCATTGGAAATCTTTAAGGGAACAATTTGCCCAGGAGTATAGTGGTCCAGAGGCGGGAAGAAATTTCTTCCCGCCTTAAAAAAGGCTCTAACCGTGTACCCAGAAGCAAAGGTTAAACAGGTCACAGGAGGTCTTATGCTGATGTATTCACCTCCTCCGATCCCGTATAGGAATAAAATGGTGCGTTAAATCGGACCCCCCCTTTCTGACAACGCGCGTAGGATCGGACTCCCGGTCCTCAGAAACGTGCGTTAAATCAGACCCCCTAGTCCTCAGAAACGTGCGTTAAATCAGACCCCCTAGTCCTCTGTTATGTGCGTTAGATCGGACCCCTCCTGCTTGGGTTACTTGTCCCTCTTCTCGATTGGAAAGCCGTAACCCATATATCTATATGGCATGTGAATAAGCTTGTGGATACAGAGACTTATCCTCGTTATATTGGCCCCCCCTATTTGAGTTAAATCGGCCCCCCTTTTGGTACTTATTCGCATTAAATCGGACCCCCTTGGCGCGTTATATTGGCCCCCCCTAAACCTGTAAGGTTTGCCTTTAATCTTTTACCTATAAATTACTACCTGTAATTATCCGTGCAAATTTGTGGATAACAGATAAAAAAGGAATGCTCGCCATTGGCTCGCATGCCATCTAAATGGCTTCCTCACGTCAGCCAAACTGTCAACAATCAACCACCGAACGCGGCATACGCCGTGAAAGAGGGGTTCTGGGGACATTCCGTCCTAAAGTGACACTTATCTCTACAGCCCATACCCCACAAGGCCTACAGAGGTGGCTTAATTTTCATTTTGCACGATTGATTGCATAATTTCATCCAAATCTAGTAGGTTTTGTTCAAAGCTAAAGCTGTAAGTTCCGTTCAAATTGATGTTATGCCAAGCCACTGGCGAAACTTGCTTAATAATTTCCAACTTCTTATCGTCACTTTCCCCCTCAAAATGCTCAAGTAATCGCGTCAGTATCAGCGAATTAAAATAGATAATGGCGTTGGTTAATAGCCTCGCGCATTCATTCCACAAGACAATCTCATCGTCTGATTTTCCCTGGAAACGATTGCCATTCACATGTGCAATAGCACGCCGTAATTGATGATAAGCTTCCCCACGATTCAAGGCTCGCTGTACATAAGTTCTTAAACTGGCATCATCAATATAGTCCAGTAAGTACATGGCCTTGAGCATACGATTATATTCAGTTAAAGCTTTCAGCAAGGGGTGGTTTTGACTATAGCCAGAAAGCTTTCTAACAAGGGTCGCCTGCGTTATCGTCTTCTGCTGTAGTGATATAATAATGCGCGGTATCGTATCCCACTCATCGATAATTAATTCTGTATTAATAGGCTTTTTTAATGAGAGCGTTGCCTTATTGTCTTCTCCCTCATTTACATCAAAAAGATCTGATATCACGGTTCCAAACTGAGCATAGCGCGGCGCAAATATATAGCCAAACAGGTCCAGCAAAGCAAAGTTAACATGATTAACGCCGTGCGTATCCGTTGACAAAATATCCGGCTTAATCTCCGAGGTATTGTTATGAAGCAGATCCAAAATAAAATGAGATTCATGTTCATTGGAACCAATAATCTGGGCATTCAAGGCTACATGATTGGCAATCAAGTTCATCGATGTTAGTCCTTTATTCGTGCCAAAATATTTAGATGAATAGCGAGTTTTAAAAGTCTCTAACCATGATTCGAATTTTTGCCCGTCAGCACTGGCATGAATGAGTCCTTTTTGGATATTGTAATGCTTGAAGATTGATAATTTCTCTGTCGCATCGTTAATTGCATCATTGCCGAGGTTTAGCGTTTCAGGTCGCAAATAATTGGCCTGTACTGTGCGTAGATGATCATATGATCTATCAGAGATGCCGTGTAGGCCATAATAGGTTCCATTGCCAATGAGAGCCGCCAGTAAATCATTCAAATGATCACTCTGTCCGGACTGTACCTGGCGAACATGCTCAAAGTGCTTTAAAAATCCTGTTTCCTGATGAACGAAGCGTAATACATCGGCAATGTTAATCGGTTTCATACGATCGAAAAAGGGATTGTTTAAAGCCGATTTTGTGCCTGAATACGGCAACCTCCATTGAGTTTTTCCTGAGCGATTACGCAATACCACATTTCGATTGTCGCCCTCATCAATGCGCTGGCCAACCCGTTGCAGCTTATCGTTCATCTTTTTCTCCATCGATTTAACCCGCTGGGCAGGCTCTGTATTCATGCTATCTAGCATGGAACCTTTAAGTAGCTTGTCTTTCTGTGCCCAGGGGATATCTCCAACAAGGTCATCGTGTAATGCACGATATTTGATAGCCGTTGGTATAAAGATTTTCTCACCAAGATTATTTTTAGCTGCTAAATACAGCATCAACTCGTAACGCTCAGAGAGTACGTTGTTATCAATATTGATAACATACAATTGGTGTTTGGCTGGAATCAATCGTCGATCTGACGATGCTAATTCACCAGCACCTAACAACTCTTTTTTCATTCTATTTAATTGTGCAGATAAAGCCTGTGTATTGTCTGATCCTTCAAAGGTCAGGCATAAAAAAATGGGGCGTATTAAGTGCTGAATCAGTTCACGCTGCTTATCATAATAATTCCCAGATGTAATCATTTTTCGTGCGTTTTTGTTTCTTCAGATACAAGCACAGTGATTCTATTTCCCCTGCTCCAAGCAAGCCTTGTACCCGTTGTTTTATTTGTCTAAATGACACATGGTCATCAATGGTGTCGTCAATAAAAAAGTATAATAATTCAGCGGCTTTGCTAATATTTACTACCGCGCCATCCCAATCTTTATAGGCCATTTCCTTGGCATACGCTTTAGCTTTTTCACGTAACTTTCGGACATGATAAATAAACCCATAAGCCAAACGTTCAATATTGATTTGTACCCGCTCCTGAAGATAACAAAGTAAATAAAGCTGCTGCGTGACACGGTCGAAGCGTTTAAGCTTGGTTATAGAGTAGTAATCAACCATCGTCGCATAGTGCAGTCGGTTTTGTTGCGATAGTGATAGAGCAGAGGCCACTTGATTAACTTCATCCATCCAGGGCTGAATCAACTTGTTGACGTTCAACTCTTTCTCCAATTCTGGAGCATTAAAACTTTTCGCCGCCTGCTTAAGTTCTTTAACGGTTAGCATACCTTTTCCATCAACTAACTCAGCCAAGTTAGTAGCTAATTCATCTGATATGGTTGTCTTTAATAGATCAGAAAGTCGCTTACGTTCCTGTTTTATTACCTGACTGATAATTCGCTGAAGCACGGTATATTTAGGGATTCCTGTATGATTTCGAGCTAAGTATTCGGTGCAGGCATCAAATAAAAAGCGCGGCTCAATCCAGGATTTAGCAACCTGTTGCAAATAGGTAATGAGAGGTTCCTGATGTTGTTCCACACACCATGTTTTGAATCCCTGAAGGTTTATAATCTTGTCGTAGATACGTGTTTTCTGCTTATTGCTAACACTGAAGCGAGGGACTTTAAATTTAGGGAAATATTCTTCAGCAATAAAGGTGAGATCTGCTTTCAATTCCTTGTAGGCCGGATTGAGCTGAATGGGCTTGATCTTAAAGTAACCCAGCAGAGCAATAGCATAGCATTTATGATTGCGATCCCTGATGGATTTAATAACGTCCTGCTCCAGATCATTCAGAGTAAAACTGATACGTTTTTCTTCCAGTGACAAGCTGGGAACGCCATATAAATCGTTAATTTCTGCTTCGTGGAGTACGGTCAGGAGTTCTTTATAAGGCATAGGCTTCTCGTAAAAGCCGGAATATTACTATAATTGGGATATTGCAGTGATTTTGAAAATTAAGGCACCTCTAGAAGCCTTATGAGGCGTGGGCTGTAGCGATAAGTGTCACTTTAGGACGGAATGTCCCCAGAACCCCTTATTGGTGAGCTTTTTGACTAACAGCCTTAAGTCATCAAGATTACGAGCCAGCCTATCCATGCTATGCACAAATACAGTATCTCCCGTCTCTGACGAACTGTAGTAATTCTTGCAATTGAGGGCGATTGGTATCCTTGCCTGATGCTTTATCAGTAAAAATGCGATCTAGCTTTTCGCCTTCTAACTGACGAGTTTCATTTTGCTCAAGTGAGCTTACTCGGACATACCCAATTTTTTGCCCTTTCATCATTATACCTATGCAATATGTAAAGTTAGAGTCTAATCCAAGCTAGACACTATCTTGACTGATTCAAGATAAATCACTACGATTAAATTCAAATCAGATTGAATAAGTGTGAATCGACATGTGGAGGATAGCATGACACAAGCAGCAACTAAGGTACTCACCGCACACGTACCATTACCGATGGCCGACAAAGTAGATCAGATGGCAGCTCGACTTGAACGTTCACGTGGCTGGATAATGAAGCAAGCGCTTTCCGCATGGCTCGCTCAGGAAGAGGAGCGTGATTGCCTGACCCAGGAAGCGTTAGCAGATGTCGACGCTGGTAAAACTATCGATCACCAAGCTGTGCAAGCTTGGGCTGATAGTCTCGATACTGCTCAAGAACTACCGGTACCACGTTGATGGAGCTTAAGTGGACCAGCAAGGCGCTATCTGATTTGACGCGTTTATATGAATTTCTAGCTTTAGTTAACAAATCCGCAACAGCGAGGACAGTACAAGCTCTGACTCAAGCTCCGACCATTCTGTTAACCAACCCTCGCATTGGAGAGCAACTCTTTCAGTTCGAACCACGTGAGGTTAGGCGGATTTTGGTTGGCGAATATGAACTTCGTTACGAGATCCTTGATTCAAACGTCTACGTGTTACGATTATGGCATACCCGAGAAGATCGTTGAAATAGTTAATCTTTTAAAAGGTTGTATAGTATTTCAATGTATTCAATTAGTTACGCTGATGAACTGGCGTTATTTTACCGCTTTTGTAGTTAGACCCGATTTTCGTATAAGAGTTTTTCAATGCGATTTCGTTCATTTGTTAGCACTTGCGAGATGGTATCTTGCAGTGTTGTGTAACCGGCTAACGCTAGCCTATTTTGCCCAAAGTAGGCAATACACTCATCAAACACATATCTAGGCTCAAGATTGATTTTGACTACATCTATTGATGTCTTTTGATTAGTGCTGACTTATGCAATCTAGTCTGGTATGCAGAATACCCCGTATATTTAAGCACCTTATTAATCAATTTAGTTTTTGTGGTTGGTAATAAATCAACCGTTGAAATGTCTTGGCCATTGAAATACTGCTTTTGGATGTACTCCAGATCTCCAACAACATCAAAGAATGAAAAATTGAAGATGATAGGTCGTGATCTAAAGTACCCCAGAAGTAGAATAAAATACGCTCGTGTTTCTAACCGTCTTAACCCATTGACAAGTTTTTTAGTTTCATTATCAAGAGAGAAGTAATCTTCTCTCTCAGTACGGCTAAAGTTGGGAAGAGCGTAAAGCTCGTTTATTTCGGATTCACTTAGGATTTGAATCCTTTTAGTTGTTGGTTTATTGATGACGGGCAACCATTCTTGTTGATTTTCATCATCATAACTTATGAGATTGGTTGAAAAACACTCTTAAGGTTAATTTCGAGGGGATGGGCGCAAAACCCCTACATGGCCCCGGCTATTGATACTGATATGCACATTGAGGTTGCCGGTAACTGGCTTTCTGGTTCTATGTCGGCTGATGCGGCTGGGATCGTAGCCACGCTGTTCGCATTTGGACACCTGGCAGCCGAAGCCCAGGGCAACGACCGAGGGTGACGCCTTGATTGACCGTTATCACTTCCTGAGAGAGTACGCCCTTGATCACGCGGAAGCTGCCGCGATCCTTGGCGCTATCGACTGATAGGAGTGGCCCCGGCGAAAGCTGGGGCCATCGTGTGGCGATAATGGACAAGAGAGACGAACAAGCAGCCAAGCTAGCCGCCGGTGCCGTGGATGACCTGCACGATGCTGTTCTGGCTGAGGTTCCCGAAGGGGCTGCCGCTGCTATGGCCCGGTATGAGGCGGTTATCTGGAAGATGAACGGTGGCACCTTCTTTGGTGTGTAACGCGGATTTTGATTCACCTGGTAACGTGGTTGAGAGCCATTGTAAGGCTGATATTGGGGCTATTCCTAAGTGGGGTCAGAAAGGGACATTCGTTGTTGTCGCTGATGGTATGCGCGTCCTGGTCGAGTTTGGCAGCCAGGGAACCGCTCAATTCTCGTTTCACGCGGTAGACCTAGATGCCTGGTTTATATCAGAGACTGGTTATAGGTCCCACTTCGACGGCCTGCGGTTTGGTTTGACGGTGGAAGATACGGCCAAAGCCATACTGGCCGATTATCTCAAGGATAAACGGCATGAGATTAGGGCGGGTGACAGGGATCGGCTTGCCCGGTCCCCCTCCCCTTCCATTCTGGCGTTTCTGGAGCCGCCTGCGCGGCGTTCTCCGGTAGTTATGGGTACGCCCTGGTAGACGTTGTGCTGTCCGCACAGAAGGCTTTTATTGTCCAGCAAGTGGGCCAAGGAAGCGCAAACCAAGCTGGAAGAAATTATTCAAGAAGCGGCTGGTCAACCTGTTCTTGTCGCCTACAACTATAAATCTGATCTTGCCCGGATAAGTCAGAGATTCCCCGAGGGTGAACATATTGGCAACGCCGCTGACACTATCGACCGTTGGAACGCTGGAAAAATACCGATACTATTGGCGCACCCCGCTAGCGCCGGACACGGGTTAAATCTACAGAACGGCGGAAATATTATCGTTTGGTTCGGGTTAACCTGGTCGTTGGAGCTATACCAACAGCTAAATGGCAGGCTTCACCGTCAAGGCCAGACAAAGCCCGTTTTTATTCACCATCTAGCCATCATCGATTCGGTTGATATGACCGTGTTAGAAGCACTGCGTGGCAAGCACACAACACAGAAAGCGTTACTGGACGCTTTGAAAAAAGACATTATTGAGGTCAACCAAACAATGGAAAGGGATGCAAGCGAAGGCCAGCCACAATGAGCCTAATCGCTGGGCTCCATAAGCGAGCTTATGCGCTCTTCAAGTGCTTCCCGCTCTAGGTTTGATGATTGGTTAAGCTCATCCATATTAATTTCTCCTTTTGTAAAACGGCTAAAAAAATCCGTATTTTGTGGTTCTGGAAAAGAAATACTGTATCTCGTACTACGACCCGCGCCATGAGATACCAACGCGCCGATATCCCGCAGCCCTGCAAGATCTCGCGTGGCCGTTGCTTGCGAGCATTTGGTAATAGACATGTAATTCTTCCCGGACAGCCCGCCAGCAAAAACTTTTCGACCTTCTGCGAATACCCGCGCTATCGCCTTGGCCTGATGCCCGTTCAATCGTTCAGTATAAGCTTCGTAGAACCGGGCTTTATTGAGAACAAAATCTACTTCGTCCCTAGCAATGTCCTGAGCCTTGTTTACAGTCGAGGTAAAGTAATCAACGAAAGGGTTTATATTCAGGCTGTTGCCACGCTGGGCTTGTTCAAGCGCGGCATAATAGCTTTTGCGGCCATCATTGATCGCTGTCGCCAGACAAGCAATCGTCTGGCGTCCAAGCGATTGAGAGAGAGCGTGATCAGATATAGCACGCCCTACCCTACCATTGCCGTCCTCAAAAGGATGAATGGATTCAAACCATAGATGGGCAACCGCCACACGGACCGGGCCAGAAATCTCCGGCGCATTTTTTTAGCTTGGTTGGTGTTGTTGTACCAATCAAGGAAGCGGCTCATTTCCCCTTGGACATCTTTGGCAGCCGGTGCTTCGTAATGGACCCTCCAACGACCATACGGACCGCTGACGATCTGCATGGCATCACCACGATACATACCACGCAGAGCTAGACTGGTTCTATCCTCTGGGCAAGCCATCGTCTGCCAGCCGCCAAGCAATTCATGGGTCAAGGGTTGATCCCATTTTTTTCTGACATCGACCACCAGCATTGCAGCGCCAAACGCTTTTTCATCAGAGTTCGGCGAAGCGGCATCAACACCCACAAGGTTAAGCAAGGAAGAACGAACGGAATCACGATCCGGTGTCTCGCCCTCGATGGCGCTGGTCGTGATCGCCTCGGACAACATAAGATCAATAGCGGCATCAGACTGGTATTGATTAGCATGCCCTCGATACGACCAGAAAGGCGTTCGGCAGAACGATAGAAGTCCTCGACCCGATTCGAGAAAGCGGAAGCGTCGTAAGATGTAATTAGGCCAGTCAGGGCTTTCCCATATCCACCATGAGTAAATTATAGCAGTTAATTTACTCAATAAACACAAAATATTGATTAGATTAAGTCAGATAATCAACTCAATGTTTCACATGTGAAAAACGTTTATTCATAAACTCTTTATTCTGTTTCTTGATCAAAACCGTGCAATCAAAAGCGATAATATTAGTATTTACCGTAAATACTATTTCTTTACTGAATCTATAGCTTTGGCAAAATCTTTAAGGGACATATCCCTAAGAACATGAAGGCCAGCGGCGATTAGATCACTTTTGTTGATACGAAGCCGAGCGTCCATACCCTTGTCGATCAACTGATCGAGCAACGCAAAATTAGAAGGCTGCATGGAAAATGTCTTTCTTACAGCCTTTTCCTTGATAGGCAACTTAGGGCGACCGCGTCCTTCTTTAGCCTTGGGCTCCGTTGGTTCTTTGGCCTTGGGTTCTTTTTTCTTGGTAGTCGCACGCTCAGCCTCAAGAGATTTTGTGCTTGCACCCTTACCAAAAGCGTCCAAAGCATCTGCATCAATATCTTTGAGATCGCTTTTTGAAGCTAGTCTTAAACTATGTTTCTTTGGCATTTCAGGTCACCTCGGCATTCAGAAGTTCTTCGCCGTAAATCTCCTGACAAAGAAGCTGCATTTCCGCCCTACCCTTCCCTGAAACCTCAACAACTCCCAAACCATCTGCCATTACATCACGGTACGCCTTTCTATCACGTATAAATTGCTTGGCCATAACCAGCTCTTCGAGTTCTGATAGAACCTCTTCTGCTTCCTGCCGTTCAGTTACGAAAGGATTTGTAGGCGCTTGAGAAATTAGTGCATAAGAATTAATACTAGGGTTAAAGCTCTTGGCCAGCTTCACCAGCTCAGAAACGTGAACCGTGGTCTCGATATCTGGCTGGCTGGCCCTGAGAGGGACATAGAGCTTGTCGCATGCAACCATAGCTGTACGAAGTTCCTCAGAATCATGGCCTCCAGCATCTATTACAACCTCTTCATATCGGGTAGCTAGGTCACGAACAGCCTGGAAGACGTTTCCGGTCTGTCTACTGATGTGGATTTTAGGGTGGTCAGGATAATATTCATTCCGCCGAGCAACCCAACGCGAAGCAGTTCCTTGTTTGTCTGTATCAACCAAAACCACGTCCTTGCCATAATTAGCCAGCCAAGTAGCAACATTGGTCGCTATGGTGGTCTTGCCCGTTCCGCCTTTCTCTCCGCCAAAAAGGATGATCATTCATACCTCCTAGTCAATAAACGTATTGATAATAAATAACGTAAATACATTAAATAAAGTATTTAGTGTATGTAAAGTAAATACTTTATTTAATGTATTTATTGTGTGTAGCATAAATACTATATTTACTTTAATTTATAATGGACTCGTTCCGAAAAGGGGAGGGGGACCACCTTGCTTGTACAAGTGACGAAGGAACGCGGAAGATTGGGGATACCCCTGCATGAGCAAGGGGCTTCGCCCCTTATTAAGGCGTCTTGTCAGTCCATGTAAGAACGCATAATCCCCGGGAGAAGAAGACACCTTAAGTGTATGGAAACTAGATCGATTAGGCCGTGACCTTCGGCATTTGGTTAATACTGTTCAAGACCTTTCTGAGCGCGGTGTAGGTTTCAAGGTGCTTAGTGGGTAAGGAGCCGACATCGACACGACAACAGCAGCTGGTAAGCTTGTATTTGGTATTTTTGCGGCATTGGCTGAGTTTGAACGAGAACTTATACGCGAAAGAACAATTGCTGGTCTGAAATCCGCTAGAGCCAGAACCCCAATTTAAACGGAACTTACAGCTTTAGCTTTGAATAAAACCTACTAGATTTGGATAAAATTATGCAATCAATCGTGCTTAATGAAAATTAAGCCACCTCTGTAGGCCTTGTGGGGTATGGGCTGTAGAGATAAGTGTCACTTTAGGACGGAATGTCCCCAGAACCCCGTAGTGGGATCGTAGTGGTGACTTATCCACAGGGTAAGGCCTTATTATTCTTGTTTTTAAGTGTTTTTAAATGTTTTTAAAGGTAGAATAATTTAGTTATATCAAAGAGTTATGAGGCTTTAGGTGTACAAAAAAGCGGTTTACTCCACAGTTTAAGGAATCAGGGGTGTACAAAAAGACGGTGGTAAGTGTACATAAAAGCGGTAAAGGAAGAAAAGGGCAGAGGGGTAATCTGGAAGGAGACGGTATATGTGTACAAGAAAGCGGTATGGGGTGCAGAAATAAAAAGTGTACACCATCAGGAAGAGTGTACATAATAATAATCCGTACACAAGAGAAAGGATGACGAGATGTCGGAGGAAAGAGAAAAACGCCTGAAACTGAAGGTAACGCAATCTAATCATCTGGTGGAAGCCAGCTACAGATTAGAGCTTATCGAGAAGCGGGTAGTACTGTGTCTGCTTTCAAAAGTCGATCCCAGGAAACCCCTTGGCAAGAAACTGCATCTGGATGCAAATGAGTATGCGGAGCTGACAGGCACCCCAATAAAGAACGCATACAGAGACTTGAAAGAGGGGTTCTGGGGACATTCCGTCCTAAAGTGACACTTATCTCTACAGCCCATACCCCACAAGGCCTACAGAGGTGGCTTAATTTTCATTAAGCACGATTGATTGCATAATTTCATCCAAATCTAGTAGGTTTTGTTCAAATTGATGTTATGCCAAGCCACTGGCGAAACTTGCTTAATAATTTCCAACTTCTTATCGTCACTTTCCCCCTCAAAATGCTCAAGTAATCGCGTCAGTATCAGCGAATTAAAATAGATAATGGCGTTGGTTAATAGCCTCGCGCATTCATTCCACAAGACAATCTCATCGTCTGATTTTCCCTGGAAACGATTGCCATTCACATGTGCAATAGCACGCCGTAATTGATGATAAGCTTCCCCACGATTCAAGGCTCGCTGTACATAAGTTCTTAAACTGGCATCATCAATATAGTCCAGTAAGTACATGGCCTTGAGCATACGATTATATTCAGTTAAAGCTTTCAGCAAGGGGTGGTTTTGACTATAGCCAGAAAGCTTTCTAACAAGGGTCGCCTGCGTTATCGTCTTCTGCTGTAGTGATATAATAATGCGCGGTATCGTATCCCACTCATCGATAATTAATTCTGTATTAATAGGCTTTTTTAATGAGAGCGTTGCCTTATTGTCTTCTCCCTCATTTACATCAAAAAGATCTGATATCACGGTTCCAAACTGAGCATAGCGCGGCGCAAATATATAGCCAAACAGGTCCAGCAAAGCAAAGTTAACATGATTAACGCCGTGCGTATCCGTTGACAAAATATCCGGCTTAATCTCCGAGGTATTGTTATGAAGCAGATCCAAAATAAAATGAGATTCATGTTCATTGGAACCAATAATCTGGGCATTCAAGGCTACATGATTGGCAATCAAGTTCATCGATGTTAGTCCTTTATTCGTGCCAAAATATTTAGATGAATAGCGAGTTTTAAAAGTCTCTAACCATGATTCGAATTTTTGCCCGTCAGCACTGGCATGAATGAGTCCTTTTTGGATATTGTAATGCTTGAAGATTGATAATTTCTCTGTCGCATCGTTAATTGCATCATTGCCGAAGTTTAGCGTTTCAGGTCACAAATAATTGGCCTGTACTGTGCGTAGATGATCATATGATCTATCAGAGATTCTGGCCATGCCGTGTAGGCCATAATAGGTTCCATTGCCAATGAGAGCCGCCAGTAAATCATTCAAATGATCACTCTGTCCGGACTGTACCTGGCGAACATGCTCAAAGTGCTTTAAAAATCCTGTTTCCTGATGAACGAAGCGTAATACATCGGCAATGTTAATCGGTTTCATACGATCGAAAAAGGGATTGTTTAAAGCCGATTTTGTGCCTGAATACGGCAACCTCCATTGAATTTTTTCTGAGCGATTACGCAATACCACATTTCGATTGTCGCCATCATCAATGCGCTGGCCAACCCGTTGCAGCTTATCGTTCATCTTTTTCTCCATCGATTTAACCCGCTGGGCAGGCTCTGTATTCATGCTATCTAGCATGGAACCTTTAAGTAGCTTGTCTTTCTGTGCCCAGGGGATATCTCCAACAAGGTCATCGTGTAATGCACGATATTTGATAGCCGTTGGTATAAAGAGTTTCCCACCAAGATTATTTTGAGCTGATAAATACAGCATCAACTCGTAACGCTCAGAGAGTACGTTGTTATCAATATTGATAACATACAATTGGTGTTTGGCTGGAATCAATCGTCGATCTGACGATGCTAATTCACCAGCACCTAACAACTCTTTTTTCATTCTATTTAATTGTGCAGATAAAGCCTGTGTATTGTCTGATCCTTCAAAGGTCAGGCATAAAAAAATGGGGCGTATTAAGTGCTGAATCAGTTCACGCTGCTTATCATAAAATTCCCAGATGTAATCATTTTTCGTGCGTTTTTGTTTCTTCAGATACAAGCACAGTGATTCTATTTACCGTGCTCCAAGCAAGCCTTGTACCCGTTGTTTTATTTGTCTAAATGACACATGGTCATCAATGGTGTCGTCAATAAAAAAGTATAATAATTCAGCGGCTTTGCTAATATTTACTACCGCGCCATCCCAATCTTTATAGGCCATTTCCTTGGCATACGCTTTAGCTTTTTCACGTAACTTTCGGACATGATAAATAAACCCATAAGCCAAACGTTCAATATTGATTTGTACCCGCTCCTGAAGATAACAAAGTAAATAAAGCTGCTGCGTGACACGGTCGAAGCGTTTAAGCTTGGTTATAGAGTAGTAATCAACCATCGTCGCATAGTGCAGTCGGTTTTGTTGCGATAGTGATAGAGCAGAGGCCACTTGATTAACTTCATCCATCCAGGGCTGAATCAACTTGTTGACGTTCAACTCTTTCTCCAATTCTGGAGCATTAAAACTTTTCGCCGCCTGCTTAAGTTCTTTAACGGTTAGCATACCTTTTCCATCAACTAACTCAGCCAAGTTAGTAGCTAATTCATCTGATATGGTTGTCTTTAATAGATCAGAAAGTCGCTTACGTTCCTGTTTTATTACCTGACTGATAATTCGCTGAAGCACGGTATATTTAGGGATTCCTGTATGATTTCGAGCTAAGTATTCGGTGCAGGCATCAAATAAAAAGCGCGGCTCAATCCAGGATTTAGCAACCTGTTGCAAATAGGTAATGAGAGGTTCCTGATGTTATTCCACACACCATGTTTTGAATCCCTGAAGGTTTATAATCTTGTCGTAGATACGTGTTTTCTGCTTATTGCTAACACTGAAGCGAGGGACTTTAAATTTAGGGAAATATTCTTCAGCAATAAAGGTGAGATCTGCTTTCAATTCCTTGTAGGCCGGATTGAGCTGAATGGGCTTGATCTTAAAGTAACCCAGCAGAGCAATAGCATAGCATTTATGATTGCGATCCCTGATGGATTTAATAACGTCCTGCTCCAGATCATTCAGAGTAAAACTGATACGTTTTTCTTCCAGTGACAGGCTGGGAACGCCATATAAATCGTTAATTTCTGCTTCGTGGAGTACGGTCAGGCGTTCTTTATAAGGCATAGGCTTCTCGTAAAAGCCGGAATATTACTATAATTGGGATATTGCAGTGATTTTGAAAATTAAGGCACCTCTAGAAGCCTTATGAGGCATGGGCTGTAGCGATAAGTGTCACTTTAGGACGGGATGTCCCCAGAACCCCTTGTTGTCCCATCGGTCAGAGAATTTATCCAACGCCGGTAAGGCTTCTTCCTTGGTGATGGACTGATAAATATTTTTCAAATCAGCCGTGACAGGCTTGTAGTCTTTCAGGGCACCTACTTCATCGAGTTCCGTAGCATATGCACAATACACAGCTGGACATTCGGAAAAGCCGTTTTGATTGCATCAGGAAAGCCCTTTAAGCCATCGACACAGGCAATCAAAATATCCTCCACACCGCAATTCTGAAGCTCTGTCAGCAGGTTCAGCCAGAACTTGGCACCCTCATTCTCCGACAGCCAGAGCCCCGATAATTCCTTGTGGCCTTCCAGGTTGACGCCCAGAGCGAGATAAATCGCTTTGTTGATCACTTTCTTGTCTTGCCTGATTTTAACGACAATGCAGTCCAGATAAACAATAGGATAAATCGCATCCAGGGGGCGAGATTGCCATTCAACAACCTGTTCGATAACTGCATCAGTGACTTTGGATATGAGTGTGGCAGAGACATCGGCCCCATACATCTCCTTGAATGTCGTGACGATTTCGCGGGTTGTCATATCTTGGGCATACAAGAAGAGGATCTTGTCATCCATTGAGGTAAATCGACGCTGGTGCTTTTTGACCAGTCGGAGTTTAAAGCTGCCCACTCTTTCTCGTGGAGTATCCAGTTCAAACTGGCCATCTTCCGTTTGCAAGGTCTTGCCAGTAGTGCCGTTGCGGCTATTACTCGCTTCGGACTGTTCATGTTTGGCAAAGCCAAGATGATCATCCGGTTCAACGTTGAGTGCTGCATCGACCGTGATTTTGGGCAGCATTTTCCGAAACTCGTTGAGATCTTCTTCAGTTTTGATGTTTTTAGCGGCCGCCTGGGTTATCGCCTGGAGCTCTTTCTTGTCGATCATCTGCCTATCCTCACCCTTGTTTGGGTTTAATGATAGGCAGTTACACAGAATTCAGGACAGTCTCTAAATCAACGATGGCAGGCCGTTCATCAATGCAGACGCGATCAATTAGCTGTCCACCGCGGTTATAATTGCCATAGCGTTTACGACGTTGCTTTTGACAACGCAGGTAGCGATGGAGGTCGCCGCCATGAGCTTTATCTTGAAGAATATACTGGTAGATCCATTCATGGCTGATCGAAATAGCACAAAAAGACTTAAGCCACAGGCTGATCTGTTCTTGGCTCCAGTCCAGATTGATCAACTGCTCAATGACAAGCCAAGTGTTGCCACTAATGTGAGTCCTGACCTTGGACTGACGGCGTTCATTGGTCAAGCGCTGGGCCTGCTTAGGGCGGATAGCCCCTAAAGCCCGTATTGCTCTTGATCTCACGACTGATGGTCGATTTGTGACGTCCCAATATCAGGGCTATCTCAGTTTGAGTGTACCCTGCTTTCAACAGGGCGAAAATCTGCTATCGTTCTTCCTCGGTAAGCTGTGTGTATCTCATGGTGCTCCTCTTTCTTGCCGGATAGAGAATGCCTTGATGCCACCCCAGCTTACCCTCTATTCGTCAAACAGAGTTGCACTTACAAATTGGATTCACGTACTGAATTAATAGGTTAAAAGTAAAGTTAGCTGATTAACTAGGACAGCCAAAGAATTTATAATGATTTTCATTTAAGAAATTGATAATACCCTTCAAAATTGCATTTTATTACCAGAATGGCTGCCAATAAGAGAGTGCTGAGGGCGTACGAACCCAATGAGGAGAAGCTTTAATCGGATGAAATACCGAGGATCTGCCCCAAATGATGAACTCCCCGAGTGCATCGGAGTACTACTCACCAACCTTGGAACCCCGGATTCCGCAGCAATAGGCGATATCCGACGTTATCTAAAGGAGTTTCTCAGTGACCCCCGGGTAGTGGAGATGCCGCGCCTGTTATGGTGGTTTGCTCTGAATGGCGTCATTCTGCGTACCCGTCCCAAGCGGTCCGCCGAAGCTTACCGGAAAGTCTGGACACCCGAAGGCTCGCCACTGTTCACTATTTCCAGAAAGCAGGCGGACGCCCTGGGTCTTGCTCTGAATGAAAAAGTGGATGGCCCGATCAAGGTCTCACTAGCCATGCGTTATGGCTCTCCCTCCATAGAGGAGGGACTCGAAACACTCAGGCAGGCCAACGCCAAACGCATTCTGATTCTACCGCTCTATCCCCAGTATTCCGCCACCACCACTGCATCCACCTTTGACGCAGTCAGCCGTACACTACAGAGCTGGCGCTGGATACCGGAGCTGCGCTTTATCAACCACTACCACGACATGCCGGACTATATCCAGGCCCTGACGCAGAGTGTTCTATCATTTCAGCAGTCTCACGGCAAACCGGACCAACTACTTCTCTCTTTCCACGGAATACCGCAGGCGTACGCGGACGATGGCGATCCCTACCCTCAGGAGTGCAAAATGACAGGCGCTCTTTTAGCGAAAGAACTGGGGCTGTCAGAAGATGAGTGGGCTCTGACATTTCAGTCGCAGGTTGGCCCCAAAGAGTGGTTAAAACCCTACACAGATGAAACCCTTAAACAGTGGGGTTCAAACGGTGTAAAGCGAGTCCAGGTTCTCTGTCCGGGCTTCCCTGCTGACTGCCTGGAGACATTGGGAGAGATTGGGGAGGAGAATCGTCACTATTTTTTGTCGGCAGGCGGAGAAGAGTACCTTTATATTCCGGCTCTCAATGACAGTAAAATCCATATCGATGCCCTCAAAAAACTGGCTCTCCAACATTTATGGGACAGAAGTTAGCGGATTGAAAATAGGTTTCTGCTATCACCGTACAGACTTATAAGTCTGCTTTTTGGTAAGCTTTTGAAAACATAATTCCGAGCACGCTATGAAATATCTACTCAGCACCGAATGCTACTTACTTAAGTTTTTTGGGTTGGCTATTTTTCCGAATATTCTCTCATGCAATAGCCCTTGGTTTGGTAAGTAGCGGGAATTGTCTGGGTCTTCGTTTTATAGCTCGCGGCTCCATACGTCCCGGTTGTTTTCCAACCTGCTGCGGTGCAATGAGGATAAAAAGGCCCTCAATTTTATCGATGTCGTAACGACCGCTTTTTTGCCACACAATCCATAGCTGCAAAGTATGCTTGAAGCTAAGTTGTCGAGGAATGATGTCAGCCAGTAATGCCGCCTGAGCCATCAGTAAACGGATCAAGTTGTAAGCCAAAAGATAGACCCACAGCTCTTTTTCCGCCATTTCCGGTGTGCGACAACTTAATGTTTCCATTCCCAGAGTGGTCTTGATGTTGCGTATATCTAACTCTACCTGCCAACGGTTCCGATAGAGTGCCTTCAGGGCGGCTTTGCTCGTACTTTTTGAGCAAAGTAGTGTTGTCACCAGGATCTTACCGCCAGCACGCAACTCCCGCACTTTCAATCTATCGGGGGTTTGATCATACTCTGCCTGACTCATCCAGGCGGGTTTGACTTTTGGCTTGTCTATTTCGATAAGATGATCTCGCGGGCCCAGACGCTCTCCTTGGCGAAAATCCGTGCTGCGCCGCCGTGAACCATATTGCTCAAAAACGCCATCCACTCCTTTGGCCTGAAGAGCACACAACAGAAAATAGGTGGCATAAAAAGCATCCCCCAGAAAGATATCACCAGTGTCCAGGGTACCAGGCATGGTTCCAGGCAATGACTGCTCATCGCTTCCTTTTCCGCGACAAGGTCCCAATGCTGCATCAAGTACAGCACCGCTGGCGAGGCAGACGATACCAACCACCCGGCAAAGAGGGAAACCCAATCCGGGTTGCTGGCTACGGGGTTGAGGATAGACAGCCTGGTTCTCTTCTGTATCGGGCAACGTAACGGTAGCGCCATCCACCAGTCTGACCGGTCGTCCCCGCCAGTGCCAGGAATCCGGGGTGTGCTCAGTCATCATACGCCCCGTGTAACGGGCTAGCGTAGAGACCATGTCCAATGGCAGCCGTTTCCGTGCGCGCTCCCGTATGCGTACTACAGATTGGCAGCTCACCCATCAATCTAGCATCAACTATGTTCTGGCAAGAACGATCAGCACTCATTGCTTAAGCCAGAAACATCGATAGCGTCTCTGTTGGCGGAAACAGCCTTTCCCGATGTTCCGGTAGCAATGATTCGACTTGATTGAGAAACTCTGGGCCGGTTAGCAGATTAAAGAAGGCATAGGAATCACTGGCTGTAGTGTAGGTTGTGAGACCTTTTTGTTGATGTATGCAGGCGCGTTAATTAGGATGCATCAAGGCGAGGGTGTCCTGAATTCTGTGTAACTGTCTATCATTAAACCCAAGCATGGTTGAGGATAGGCACTATGAACAAGAAAGAACTATAGGCGATCGCTCATGCGGCAGCTAAAAACATCAAGACGGAAGACGACCTCAAAGACTTCCATCAGATGCTAACCAAGATTACGGTCGAAGCGGCACTGAACGCTGAGTTAGATGATCATCTTGGCTTTGAAAGGCACGAGCAGTCCGAAGCTGACAATAACCGCAACGGCTATGCCAGTAAGACTAACCGAACGGAAGCCGGCCAGTTCGAGCTCGATACACCACGCGACAGAGCTGGGAGTTTCGAACCCAAGCTCGTTAAAAAATGCCAGCGTCGATTTACTTCCATGGACGACAAGATTATTTTCTTGTATGCCCAGGGCATGACAACACGAGAAATCGTCACGACCGTTAAAGAAATGTACGGTGCTGATGTCTCCGCCACCTTGATTTCCAAAGTGACTGACGCTGTTATTGAACAAGTGATTGAATGGCCATCTAGGCCACTGGATGCGGTCTATCCCATTATTTACCTGGATTGTATTGTCGTAAAAATCCGGCAAGACAAGAAAGTGATCAATAAGGCAATTTATCTGGCACTGGGCGTGAACATGGAGGGCCACAAGGAATTGTTGGGGCTCTGGCTGTCAGAGAATGAGGGTGCCAAGTTCTGGCTCAATGTACTCACAGAGCTCCAGAATCGCGGCGTGAAGAATATTTTGATTGCCTGTGTCGATGGCCTGAAGGGCTTTCCAGACGCAATCAATACAGCGTTTCCCGAGACTCAGGTCCAGCTCTGTATTGTTCACATGGTGCGCAACTCGATGAAGTATGTGCCCTGGAAAGACTACAAGGCAGTGACGGCAGACCTGAAGAAAATATATAAGTCTGTCACCGAAGATGAAGCGCCACTGGAACTTGATAATTTCTCTAACCGATGGGACGACAAATATCCCCAGCTCAACCGTTCGTGGCGTAGCCACTGGCACAATCTTAATACCCTGTTTGGCTACCCTGAGGACATCCGCAGGGCAATCTATACAACCAATGCCATCGAGTCAATGAACAGCGTGGTTCGCAAGGCAATTAAAAAACGGAAGCTATTTCCGACCGACGACTCGGCAATGAAAGTGGTGTACCTGGCGGTGCAGCAAGCATCAAAAAAATGGACCATGCCGATTTGCAATTGGAAACCAGCACTGAATAGATTTATGATTGAGTTCGAAGAACGCTTGGCGGAATACATTTAACCCGGGTAGTTACACGGAAATCGTTACACCCTCTCCATTGAGGTAAATCGACGCTGGTGCTTTTTAACCAGTCGGGGTTTAAAGCTGCCCGCTCTTTCTCGTGGAGTATCCAGTTCAAACTGGCCATCTTCCGTTTGCAAGGTCTTGCCAGTAGTGCCGTTGCGGCTATTACTCGCTTTGGACTGTTCATGTTTGGCAAAGCCAGGATGATCATCCAGTTCAACGTTGAGTGTTGCCTCGACCGTGATTTTGGCAGCATTTGCCGAAATTCGTTGAGATCTTCTTCAGTTTTGATGTTTTTAGCGGATGCCTGGGCTATCGCTTGGAGCTCTTTCTTGTCGATCATCTGCCTATCCTCACCCTTGTTTGGGTTTAATGATAGGCAGTTACACAGAATTCAGGACAGTCTCCTGTTAGGTTTTAGCCCCCGGCCTACACAGTAATGACGGTGGTTTTGAGGCTAACTCAAATACCATTTGGCTCGAGATCGTTACTCCTTTCCTGCCGGTTCCTGCTCGTTGTTGATTTTTCCTTCTGATCCTTCCAGCAGTTTTTGAATGTTGCTGCGATGACGCCAGAACAGAATCACGCTCATGATCGCATGCATGGTGATCAGTTCCGGCGCGTGCCAGAAGTACCAGACCACCACCGGTGCCAACGCCATGGATATCAGGGCAGCGAGGGAGGATATTTTCAGGCCTTTGGCAATGAACAGCCAGATCAGAGCGATTGTGCCTCCGATCTCCCATCCGATACCAAATTGAACACCCAGTGCTGTAGCGACCCCTTTTCCCCCTTTGAATCCAAAAAACAGAGGATAGAGATGCCCAAGGAAGGCCGCCAGTGCAACACCGGCCAATACCAGTGGCTCCACTGCCATCAGGTTGGCGATGAGAACGGGTATAAAGCCTTTCAGGCTATCCCCGATCAGTGTGATGGCGGCTGCTTTTTTACCGCCGATGCGCAGAACATTGGTGGCGCCAGGGTTGTTCGAACCCTGAGTCCGCGGGTCGGGTAGTCCCATCAGGCGGCAGACGATAATGGCGCTGGATAGTGAGCCCAGCAGGTAAGCTGCAGTAATAAGGATAGATGCGGTCATATTCAACAAGGCCGGTTTCCGCTCCTGGGGATGTCTCAGGAGCCTGTCTAAGAGTAGAGAACCTGCTGCGGAAAATCCATTTTGGCCGGGTTTTCTGATTAAATTCTGTTGAATCCGCCCCGTTGAATCAAAAAACTGGCGAACAGCTGATTTTTTCCGCTGTAGTTCAGTTCTTGAACCGCTCTCCCGTCAAGATGGTTTGTAAATTTTAACAACTGCTTTACCATGTGAAGCCTGACTTTTTAGAGCTTTGGATATCTTATGGATATTGTGTTTTTACGTGACCTGCGCATTGAAACGGTCATTGGCATTTACGATTGGGAGCGCAAAATTAAGCAGACTGTTGTGCTGGACCTTGAGATGAGCACCGATGTCAGCCGGGCCGCTGCATCTGAGGATATTGCGGATGCGCTCGACTACAAGGCAGTGACCAAGCGAATGATCAGCTTTGTTGAAGAGAGCGAGTTTCAGCTGGTGGAGACGCTGGCAGAACGCTGTGCCGGTATTATTCGTGAAGAGTTTGATGTCCATTGGGTGCGGCTGACACTGAATAAGATTGGCGCTGTCAGTGCCGCCCGGGATGTCGGTGTGATTATTGAGCGTGGCGAGCATTTTTGATGCCCGGTATCTGGCTCAGTCTCGGCAGTAACATAGACCGGAGCAGACATATTCACAGCGCGCTTAAGGTGCTTGGTGAAGAGTTTGGTCCGTTGATTGTCTCCCCGGTCTATGAGAGCGAGGCGGTGGGATTCGATGGTGATGCCTTCTATAACCTGATTGTCGGCATTGAGTCGGATCAGCCGGCTGAATCTTTGATGGCGGGTTTTCGTGTTATTGAAGTGGATCATGGCCGGGCACGGGGAAGTGAGAAATTCTCCTCGCGGACGTTGGATATAGACCTGCTGACCTATGGTGACTGCACCCTGAAGCAGGGCAAGCTGGAGCTGCCCCGGGATGAGATTCTCCGTTATGCTTTTGTGCTTTTGCCGTTGTCCGATGTGGCTGGAGACGAAGTGCATCCCCTTACCGGTAAATGCTACCGGGATCTATGGGAAGCGTTCGACCGTAAAAAGGAGCAGCTGCTGTGGCGGGTCAGTATTGATTGACCTTTGTCTTGCGGGTGTTGGCCGCTGATCACTGCTGTGTTGTTCTCCCTCCATCCACGGCAATAACTTGCCCGGTGATGTAGTCGGCATCCCTGGCCAGGAATAGGACTGTTCGTGCAATGTTCTCTGGATTTCCCGGGCGCTCCAGGGCTGTGCGGGAGAGGATCTCCTGCTGTGTCTCCTTGCTTAAACCCTCTTCCGGCCAGAGAATGGCGCCGGGGGCTACGCCGTTTACTCGGATTTTCGGTCCCAGCTCCCTGGCCAGGGCCTTTACCATCATGGCATTGCCCGCTTTGGCCATTGAGTAGACGGGGTGGTTTTTCAGCGGGCGTTGAGCGTGTATATCAACCAGATTGATAATTGAACCACCGCACTCGCTGAGCATTGGCGCCGCTGCTTTGGCAAGAAAGAATGGGGCCTTCATGTTGCTGCCGATGAGGTTGTCCCACTGGGCTTCGGCCACTTCTTCGAGGGGGGTCGGATAGAAAGAGGAGGCGTTGTTGACCAGCAGGTCGAGGCGCCCTTGCCAGTTTCGGATGGCCTGAATTATATCTGGTAATCTGCCGGTATCCAGCAAGTCGGCCTGGAGCAGCAGCACAGAATCTGGGCGTATTGCTTCTAGCTCTTTTTTCAATGATTCCGCCGCATCGGCTGAGTGGCGGTAGTGAATCACGATATTCATGCCGCTGCGATGGAGTGTGCGGGCGATACAGGCGCCAATACGATGGGCTGCTCCGGTAATCAGGGCAACGGGCAGTGAATCTTTGGTCACTTAATCTCTCCAGTATTGATACACTCTCAACTCTAAAGCAACCGCTGACCGAGTGCACCTTTTGCCAAAAAAACAGCCTTCTTTGCCGATGCCGAATGAGAATGCCAAGGCGCATAGTGAGCGTCTGGTCGACCGTATCAGGGAAGAGATTGAGGCTGCCGGCGGACGTCTCCCCTTTGATCGCTATATGGAGCTGGCACTCTATGCCCCCGGTCTGGGTTATTACGCTGCCGGTGCGCGTAAATTTGGTGAAGCGGGGGATTTCGTCACCGCGCCGGAACTCTCCCCTCTGTTTGCCCGCTGTCTGGCCCGTCAGTGTAAACAGGTGTTTGAGCAATTGGGTGGTGGGGATATTTTGGAATTTGGTGCCGGCTCAGGTGTGATGGCGGCGGATATTCTACTGGAATTGAAGCAGTTTCAATCTCTGCCGGGTCGCTATCTGATGTTGGAGCTGAGCCCGGCTCTCAAGGCGAGACAGCGCGAAACCCTGGAGCAGAAAGTGCCCGATCTGCTGGACAGGATTGAGTGGCTCAGTGCCATGCCAGAGATGGACTTTCAGGGGGTGGTGCTGGCCAACGAACTGTTGGATGCCATGCCGGTAAACCGCTTTCGAATAGAGCGGGGCAAAGTACTCGAACAGTTTGTTGTCTGGAAAGAGGGGCAACTTAACTGTGAATGGTTTGAGCCGGTGGCTCCGGGATTGATTCCCGCCGTTGGCACCGTGCAGAATCTGCTGGGTTCCGATTGCAGTGATTATGAATCCGAGGTGAATCTTCGGATCGCTCCCTGGCTGGAAACGGTCAGCGGGATTTTTTCCGCAGGGCTGTTGCTGCTGATCGACTATGGTTACCCCCGCGCCGAATTTTATCATCCCCAGCGGGACCGGGGTACGCTGATGTGCTACTACCGGCATCGTGTCCATCCCGATCCCCTGTTTCTGCCGGGACTCCAGGACCTTACCGCCCATGTTGATTTTACTGCGGTGGCAGAAGCGGGCCTGGCTGCCGGTTTTTCTCTCGCCGGTTATACTACTCAGACCTACTTTCTCATGGGCACGGGCTTGGATGAGTTGGTTGCCGCATCAGACCCAAACGATGTCGTGCCGCACATGACGCTGGTTCAGGGGGTGAAAAGATTGACGCTACCTTCGGAGATGGGCGAGCGCTTCAAAGCTCTGGGCCTGGGGAAAAAACTGAACGGCCCGCTGGCGGGTTTCTCAATGAGGGAGATGAGTGAGCATCTGTAAAATTACTGTCTGTTAACCGGCTTCATCCTGATCGGGTGCAGTACCTCAGAAAATAAAAACTCACCATTGAAAATCCACCCGTTCAAAGTGCAGGATGTTGCCAAGAGTGATGTGGACATGGTGGCGGAGATCCAGCTCAGCTATGTTCTGGAGTCACTGAAACCGCTCATCGAGAAACTCTATCGGCGCAACCCAAGGGAGTTACTGAAAGGGCGTTTTTCTGACCGGGAGGCCGCTGTCGCCAATGCCAATACGCTGGCTCAACTGAAGGAGCTCGATGCCCGCCTGGACAGGAATGTTTTACGTGTTACCACTTTCCTGCTTGTGTAGCACGATCCCTTGGTAAAACATCCGCCCGATTGCCTGAATTGGGCCAGAAGATAAAAGATCCACAAGGTGAATTCTACCGCAGTTTAAGTCTCGATATAGATGCAGCGGTCGATGCTTATTGGCAAGCGCTGGAGGAGAAGCGGAACTTTTGGAGAGAATCAAGTCCCAGGCAGCCGTGGTAAGAAATGGCATTCACTATCTGCCGGTAGTGGTCGAAGACCTGAAAGCCCATGATAGTGCTACCTATGATCGGGCAATGGACAGTGCGCTTACCCGTAAAGTCAACCTGGGACGGTCAATCCTGACGTTGCTGGTGTTAGGCCTGTGGCAGGTGTTCCAAAAATTCGAAGCCGCCCGGCAGTCGGCAGCGCAGGCTGCATGATGCCGTGGAGAGTCTCTCTGAAGGTTTTGTACTAGGCAAAGTCTGTATTGTATAATCGGACTTTTTTGCGGTTTTCCCCTGGCTTAAGGATCGGTTATCTGCAGGTGGCAGAAGGCGTAGAGAGTTCAGAGCAGATCAATTTTCTGAAATTGGCCGAGTGTGATGTTCTTCAGGGTTTCGATTTCGCAAACCCCATTCTTGCTGATGAATTTGTCAAGTGGATGGAGAATAATGGCCATCTTCAATCCGGCGATGCGCCAGCATGACGATGCATTTTTAATTTTCCTGATCTTTTCACTGGTATAATAAGCGCTTCTGCAGACTACCAGTGAGGTAGCGCACGTGCCAAAGGCTTGTGATTTAAAAAGAGGTGTGATCGTAGAGATCAACCGGGCTCCCCATGCCGTCAAGCAGGTTGAGGCAAAAAGCCCGTCGTCCCGGGGTGCGTCCACCCTGTACAAGATACGTTTTACAAACCTTCAGACGGGCCAGAAACTGGATGATTCTTTCAAGGGTGAGGATTTTCTGAAGGAGATCGACTGTATCCGGACTCAAGTGCAGTACTCTTATCTGGATGGTGACATATTTACCTTTATGGATATGGAAGACTATAGCCAGTATGGCCTGAACCGCGAGGATATCGAGGATCATACCGGCTATCTGACGGAGGGCCTGGAAGGGATTACGGCGTTGCTGGTCGATGGTAATATACGCGGCATCGAGCTTCCTCAATCTGTCAGTTTGACCATTGTTGATACCACCCCCGGGATTAAAGGTTCTACTGCCACCGGCCGGACAAAGCCTGCCATACTTGCCACAGGACTGGAGATTCAGGTTCCTGAATATCTGGAAAATGACGAGCTGATCAAGGTGAATACAACCACCGGTAAGTTTATTTCACGGGCCTAGCCCAAAAATGCTGCGAATATCCACCCAAGTCACTATCCCCGACCGGGAGATTGAGATCAGTGCCATTCGGGCCCAGGGTGCAGGCGGCCAGAACGTCAATAAGGTCTCCACTGCGGTGCATCTGCGCTTTGATATCAGTTGCTCATCGCTTCCCGATTTCTACAAGGAGCGATTGTTGGCGCTTAGCGACCAACGTATCTCCATTGATGGGGTGGTTGTGATCAAAGCTCAACAGTTCCGGAGCCAGGAGAAGAACCGGGATGACGCATTAAACCGGCTTAGGGTAATGATACAACAAGCGGGTGTCACCCAGAAAAAACGTAGACCCACGAAGCCGACACGCAGTTCGCAACGGAAGCGGCTTGATAAAAAGACCAGAAAGGGGCAGGTGAAGGCTCTGAGGGGCAGGATCTGTGAATAATGCGCCTGATTGAATCGCTGTCTGGTGAATCCCCGTCCTGTTTTTAAGTTATTTAAAAATGGCATCATTTCCCGTGGTCGGGCTTAAAATACTATATTTCATGCTGTTATTATTAGCGAATTATTATCGATCCGGGACGCTGGAATCAGGTAAAACAATAAATTGTGCTTCATGCTGACGGGGTTAGGGAAATTCGTGCCAATCCACCTCGTGGTGAATTATCTGATCTGGTTTAGGAATTTTCTATGGATATTACTACCTTCAACCCTCCTGTTCGCACCTTGATGGGTCCCGGACCCTCTGATGTGTATCCACGCATCCTTGAGGCAATGTCACGCCCCACCATCGGCCACCTGGACCCACTCTTTGTCGGACTGATGGAAGAGATGAAGGCGCTGTTGCAGTATGCGTTCCAGACAGAAAGCGCCCTGACCATGCCGGTTTCCGCTCCAGGATCTGCCGGAATGGAGACCTGTTTTGTTAATCTGGTTGAGCCGGGAGACAAGGTGATTGTCTGCCAGAACGGTGTCTTTGGCGGCCGCATGAAAGAGAATGTGGAACGCTGTGGCGGCATCCCGGTTATGGTGGAAGACGAGTGGGGAAAAGCGGTTGATCCGCAGAAGCTGGAGGATGCGCTGAAGGCGAATTCTGATGCAAAAATCGTTGCCTTTGTTCAGGCCGAAACCTCCACTGGCGCTCAGTCGGATGTAAAAAGACTGGTTGAGCTGAGTCACCAGTATGACTGTTTGACCATTGTGGATGCTGTTACCTCCCTCGGCGGTACACCGATCAAAGTGGATGAGTGGCAGATAGATGCCATCTATTCGGGCACTCAGAAGTGCCTCTCATGTACCCCGGGTATCTCTCCAGTCAGCTTCAATGAGCGGACTCAGGAGAAGATCCGTGACCGCAAGACAAAAGTTCAGAGCTGGTTCCTCGATCTGAATCTGGTCATGGGCTATTGGGGCAGCGGTGCCAAGCGCGCTTACCACCATACAGCGCCGGTCAACGCCCTCTATGCACTTCACGAGGCGTTGTTGATTTTGAAGGAAGAGGGGCTGGAGAATGCCTGGAAACGGCACCAGGATAACCACTTGGCTTTAAGAGCCGGCCTTGAGGCGATGGGCCTCACCTTTATCGTGGCTGAGAATGACCGTCTGCCTCAGCTGAATGCCGTCTCTGTCCCTGACGGGGTGGATGATGCTGAAGTGCGTTCCCGTCTACTGAATCAATACAATCTTGAAATCGGTGCGGGCCTAGGTGTATTGGCCGGCAAGGTGTGGCGTATCGGGCTGATGGGTCATGCCAGCCGGGCGGAAAATATCCTGTTGTGTATTAGTGCGCTGGAGGCGGTGCTGTCGGATATGGGCGCGCCGATCAATACCGGCGTGGCGGTGTCTGCAATGCATAAGGCGTTGTCCCGGTAGGTAGGTAGCTCTCTGCGTTCCACTCCTCTAAGTAGGGCGGGGCGCTGCAGATCAATCCGACTTATGGGCGGCGGTGTTTTCACCGCTTCCTATCGTTTCATCAACAAAATGATGGATAGTTATGTTTTGAAGAATTGATTAGATTGATGGGTGATGATATGGATTCCTCCCTATCGGCATCATAGAGTGCCATATTTGTGGTTGTAATCACACAAGCCACCTTTGGCATAATAATCGATCGCCATGCCCATGTTCGGTTTTATCGGCCATAGGCCGCTCTCATAGTTACCCCCTTGCCACTTCGGTAAAATCGATGGCTTTACCTCGTGGCTCTGCAAGTGCCAGGGCACGGTGAAAATCGTCCACCGCCTGCCGGGGTACTTCTGGGTAGAGATTGTTATCCAAAGGGATGCAGGATATGTCCGACAGGTTCATCGAGGGACTCTCCGGGTTGTCGCAGGCGCTCAGGGTGAGCAATGCCAGTATCGGTATCAGGTATCTCATCAGCCGCTCTGGCTCTTTTTTTCTTCAACTTTTCATGGTAGGCGAACAGGTTGGCGATGCGGGGGTTGGTGGGATGAATACAGGGCATCGTTCGCTGCCGGCCATGGAGAGCGAAGTGAAGGCCGGGGCAATAACAGGCTGTCGAAGATCGAGTGCGTTTTGGGGACTGGGACGTCCCAAAATGCATCACGAGATCAAAGACACACTTGTTTCTTCATCACCTCACTGTTCAAATTCGTCGGCGGGACCGGCTCTTTTGCTATCTGTTTCGGTTTTCCGTTTTTTCGACGTTTGGCTTTCATTCATAACCCGGTGCTATTATCCTTCGGGATTCGTATTAAGAATTAAGGAGCCTCTGATCAATTCATGAATCGGTGTCTGATGGCTGAAATCCCCCGTCTCTGCGTTGAAAATCTTGGCAATAGCCCGCTATTACCGGCAATTTCCGCCTTGATCCGGAAGATTTCAACTCGTCATCCATCCGATCCAGAATTAATCAGAGGCTCCTTAACGTTTACACTCAATGAAAGTACAGATCAGTGAGCTCATTGTCAGGTTCCTGGAACAGCTGGACGTCAAATGCATTTTCGGTATCCCAGGATCTCATATACTGCCGGTTTACGACGGATTATTTTGATTCATCTATTCAATCCGTACTCGTGAAACACGAGCAAAATTATCGGAGATATCCAGTAATATAATCAGTCCATTAAAATCCGGTTACCCCTGTTTTCAAGAGCTATGGAGCAATTAGAGAAAAGAAAGTGTTGATACCCGAATCAAGTAACAAGAAAATCTTCAACCGTGCAGTGCTTCCAATTGCTCTAACTTGGTTATTGCTTCCACTATCCTTTTTCTTGACCACTATCGACTCAACCGTCCCACCCTATTTTGACCTTTTCAGAAACAATATGGATTGGTTTTATTGGATATCGGAGTCAGGTGGAAAATTTGGGGCACCGATAGTTGCCATGCTGATTCTGACTGTTCTGGTCAGTCGGAATGGTATTGATTCGTCTAGAAGAAGAAAAGAAACTTAATATTATTGCGTTAACCGCAGGAATCTTCGCAGGTGGGGGTGCAATAGTTAATGAGCATTTTTTAAAGACGTACTTAAAGGTAGCACGTCCAAATATAATTTGGTTAGCCGGTGAGAGTGGTAGCGGTCCATTGGGAATGACAGCCGAGCAATTCTATGAGATGGGCGATAAGGAGGCTCGCCGCTCACCCTTAGCAAGCGTACTGCAACAAGATCCTAAGCCTATCCTTTTAACACCCTCTATTGAAGCTCACTGGGTAGAAGAAACCGGATATTCCTTTCCTTCAGGACATTCGTTTTCGGCAATATTTTTTGCAACATTCTTATTGATGATCGGAACAACTTACCTATCGATCAAAAGACTATGGCTGTTCTATTTTTTATTACCTTGGGCTTTGGCTGTCTGCTATTCCCGGCCTATTTTAAGACTCCACACACCTGCTGGTATTTCTATCGGGGGCTTGCAAGTAACCTTCCCCCCATCTTAATACCAAGACTTGGATGAGATAATTCATTCTAAGCGGCCCTATTCACAAAGGCCATAGGTGACAAATAATTTAATGCGCTATGAGGCCGCACGTGATTGTAGTGCTCTCGCCATTGATCAATTTCATGTCTAGCGTCATCAATGGACCTGAACCAATGCTGATTTAAGCATTCATTTCTGAATTTACCGTTTAAGCTTTCTACAAACGCATTCTGAGTAGGCTTACCTGGCTGAATAAAACCTAGCTTAACGCCACTTTCTTTTTGCCAGTAGAACATCGCCTTGCTAGTAAACTCAGTACCGTTGTCGTAGATTATTTGATCCGGAGCGCTCCTTAGCTCAATCAGCTGAGTTAAAAAACGAGCGACCTGGTGACCATTGATCGAGAAGTCAGAGAGCTGGCCAATAACTTCTCTTGAGTAATCATCAATCACATTAAATACTCGAAAGCGGCGACCATTAGCCAACTGATCACTGACAAAATCCATTGACCAGCGTATATTTTTACCAATGGGCATAATCGTTGGCATTCTTGGTCGTATTATCTTCTTGCGTTTTTTAGTCCTCACTTGAAGACCTTCTTCGTTATAGACTCGGTAGGTCCGCTTCTTGTTTTTCACAGGCCCCTCTCCTCTCAGGAGGCCATGTAAAAACAAATAACCATAACTCGGATGCTTTTTTGCCAGCTCAAGTAACCGTTTGCGTAGAGGCTCATCTTTTCCCCATTGAGTAACGTACCGAAAAGCGGTTCTACTTAAGCCTACTAATTGGCAAGCTCTACGCTCACTTAATTTGAACCGCGACTTAAAGGTAGCTCACGATTTGTTTTCTATCAGCAGGCTTTACCACTTTTTTGAGAGCACATCCTTCATCGCCTCAGCTTCAAGCATTTTCTCGGCAAGTAACTTCTTAAGCTTGTTGTTTTCGCTTTCAAGCTCTTTGAGCCGTTTGGCTTCTGAGACATCCATCCCGGCGTACTTGCTTCGCCAGTTATAAAAGCACCCGGTTGAAATGCCGAACTGACGACAAATGTCATCAACTTTTACCCCTGACTCATGCTGCTTGATGGCACCAATAATTTACTCTTCTCTGTAACGCTTCTTCTTCATCTTGAGATCTCCTAATACACAGACTAATTGGAAATCTCATCCTTGTCATGGCTCTATTTCTGGGGGAAAGGTCACCGATGGCTCGCGTCATAAGATCACTGATCTGGGTATCGAGCCGCCTATCGAGACACTGACCGAGGAGCCTGTGATTCTTCCCCCCGAGGCTGAAATCATCGCGGCAATGGAACGTGTAATCGAATCCTACATGGATGCCATCGCCCAGGGACGACGCTGGGACAACCGCTGGACCTATGTCGCTCGCTCAGGATATCCCAACGCGTGGCAGTCGGAGGCAGCCGCATATGGACAGTGGATGGACGCGTGTTGGGCGTATGCGTTCCAGGTACAAACCGATGCACAGGCCAGCAACCGGACCGTGCCGACTGCCGAGGAGTTGATCGCCGAACTGCCGACGATGGTCTGGCCAGATTAGAAAGGCACCCCTTCCTGAAGTGAACCGAGGCTCACAGTGACAAATATTAGATGTGGTCATTGCAATAAATTATTAGCGAAAGGTGACGTAAAAAAATTACAAATTCAGTGTCCTCGATGTCGGACACTTAACCATATAGAGGGTCAAGGAACCCCCAGCGAGAACGCCATGAGCGTCAGCAGCAAAGGCGCAATTTATGGAGTTCAATCACAACAATATCAAGCTGATCAAGACTGACTGCCTGGCGTTACTGAAAACCATATCCAACGATTCAATTGACCTGATAGCCACCGACCCTCCCTACTACAAGGTGAGAACTGATAGCTGGGACAGACAATGGAAGAACAAAGGGGAATTTTCCCACTGGCTGGATCAGGTTCTGGCGGAATATCAGCGAGTGCTGAAACCCACTGGTAGCCTCTATATATTCTGTGGGCCGTATCTCGCCTCCGAGACTGAGATATTGGTGGACACACATTTCCGGGTGCTGAACCATATCGTTTGGCGGAAGCCCCGCGGGCGGCATCTGGGACTCAACAAGGAATCTCTAACGAAGTATTGTTCCCAAACCGAGCGCATCATATTTGCGGAAAGCCGGAAGCGACAACCATTTCACTACGAACCAATTCGTAGCCATCTGGTCGATACCCTCAAAGAAGCAGGGATTACGAATAAACAGATAAATTTGGCTACAGATACACAAATGAGTGGTCACTGGACTAGCCGGTCACAGTTCAGCCTCCCCGCTGAAAAGCACTATGATACTCTCAGGCGAATTGCCCCTAAACTGAAGCCCTGACGGCAACTACGCTCCGAATATATGGCAATCAGGGTAGGACCTCGCCGGAGGGGCCGTTTCTTCGCCGTTACCAAGCATGTACTGTTCACTGATGTGTGGGATTTTCCATCTGTTCAGTCTTACCCGGGCAAGCACCCTTGTGAGAAGCCGGTAGCTCTAATGCGCCACATAGTAGAGACCAGCAGTAAACCCGGCGCATTGGTGCTCGACGGTTTTGCAGGTAGCGCAACCACTGCCATTGCAGCTCACCAATTAGACCGCAAGTTTATCGGTAGTGAGATGAGCGAGACTGAATTTAACCATGCCGTGGATCGGCTGACTGAATGTTTGACTAGCAGGCTTTAAAACCACTTTGAGATAAAATAATGCTTATCGCTAATTGACTGGGGGTCTATCGCAAAATGAACGGCGCGCTACAATTGAGTTCGAAGAATGCTTGGCGGTATATATTTAACCACAGAAAACTTTACAGGCTCCGGCTCTGCGCTCTGGACTCGACGCTCCATTGCTCAGCTTACCAAGCAGTTTTGGGGAATTAACATCCCTGTGCGGACTATGGGCGATTACCTTAAGCACTCTTCCAAAACAACAGCGTTCAATATTCCCCACAGATGATTCTTGATTGTTCCTGGCACCTTCTTGATTGGCTCCAGGCCACTGCGCACTGCCCATGACAACCACCGCTCCCAGCCTTTCCTTGCTCATGTCTTGAGAGTGACATGGCAAACTCTTTGATCCTCCAGGCACGGGCAGTCTTCAGCGTGCTGTCACGTAGCACCTTAACCGCAATTTCTGTCTGCGCGTCATATTCTCCGGGTTGGAGAGCCAGTCATACTGGCTGACTTTAAGGGTCCTCATAGCCTTCAGCGCTTTGTGCTCTTGGCAGCGTGTACCTTGTCTACTGCTTCACCGAGATACTTGGCGACATGGAGTTTATTAAAGGCAATCTTCTCTTCAACCCTAGGCAAGCTTTTCAGTGTGGCATTGATAAAGGCTGGCCACATATCCATGGAGACACTTTCTACCGTTTTTCGCTGCTACTCTGTCAGACTTTCGTACCATGCTTTGAGCGTCGCCTTTTTGCGGCGACTGCCCACGTGTGGCACTGTACCTGCGTCCTAGTCTGATAAGACTGTTACATAATCGTGGCGTTTCTTGAAGGCAGTCTCATCAACAGCAATACGTGTTGGGCTGATTTTTTTCTACGTGCCAGTCCCCGCTTAACCGCTCGCTGCATAATTCCATCAATGGCATTCCAACTCAGCCCCATCAATCGGGAGACTGCCGAGATGGACGCCTCTTTCAACCAGTCGATCACCAGCGCCTCAAACATTGCAGTAAACCCAGAGCCCAGTTTTGCCCAGGAAACTGACACGGTGACCACCCCATGTTCTTCATTGGGCAAAGCTTGCTGGGTATACATCTGGGTAGACGGCATCTACAGTGGCCTGAGATCTGAACAGGTAAAACTCTGCGCATTGGTTATTATTGGTGTCAATGAACGGAGTGAGAAGCATTTTCCGGTGATAAAAGATGGTGACTGGGAGTCTGCGCAGAGCTGGCATGAAGTCCTGCTGAAGTTGAAATCACGTGGAATGAACATGGCTATCGGTGATGGTGCCATGGGCTTTTCGGGCCGCGCCTTGGAGGAGATCTACCCGGAAACCCGTCAGTAACGCTGCTGGATGCACAAAACGGGTCATGTGCTCAATACCTTGCCAAAGTCATTACAACCAAAAGCCAAGCAGGCGTTGCACGATATCTGGCAAGCGGATGCCCGGGATAATGCCGAGAAAGCCTTGGAGCTGTTTGTGAAGGCGTACGAGCCAAAATATCTGAAAGCCACACTCTGCCTGCAAAAAGATCGGGAAGAATTGTTGGCCTTCTATGATTTTCCTGCTCAGCACTGGCAAGGCCTCAGGACGACAATCCTATTGAATCGACGTTTGCCCACCACCCGTCACCGCACGAAGCGCTTCAAGGGCTGTTTATCCAGAGATGGTATGCTGCATATGCTCTGTTCAATCTCAGCCAATGTGCTGAGAAAAACTGGCGCAAACTGCGTGGTTTTAATTATTTCGCCAAGGTAGTAAAAGGGGTGCCATTTAAAGGTGGCGTCGAGATAGATAAATCAAACCGGATCGCCGCTTGAGAAATGACTGATACATCACTTTTGGCAATAACTCGTGCATCACGCCAAGGAGGTGGAGCGCTGGTTATCTAACCGGACCGTAAAACGCTATCTGGAAGTCTTTTTCTTGCCTGCCTATTCACCGGAACTGAACCCTGACGAGTATTTGAATTGCGATCTGAAAAGCATGCTTCATAGCGGAGAGGCGATTCGTTCCCTGAACGATCTAAAAAAGAGAGCACGATCCTGTATGCGAACCTTGCAAAAGAAGCCTGAACGAGTGAAAAGTTATTTCAATACGGCACACATTAAAGCGCGCTGCCTAGTAAGAGTATTTGGCCTTCTTAATATCAAGCAGTGAGTCCAGCATCTGATCGGCTGCTTTTAGGGCTTTAACCGATATGTTCACCTGCTGGATGTTTTGGTGCAGTTCCACCATGGCACGCACCAAGTCTTTAGTGGGGAACCTAGCAGGAGTGAGGGTGTTCGCACTGGTGATCTCCGCTGATGCCCTTGAGGACTATGCTGTTGATAGAGTTGATTGCCATGGCCACTGTACGTTTATTTCTACACTTGGTAATGAGCATATGCATTATTTATGCATAACGCCAAGGTCGAGGTGTCAAAAATGCCATATTCGGCAACTTTTTGATATTATGTTGTTTTACCCACGTGAATATTACTTTTTCTCATAATCATAAGGAAGATAGATGTCGTTTTCTACAAATGTGTTTGGCGTTGCGGTGCTTATGAGTGTTGTTTTTCATGCTCATTCTGCGGAGTTCTCAACGGTAGATCAACGTTTCAGCTATGCGCTAGGATTTCAGTTTGCGCAGCAGCTGAGGTCCCAAGGGATCAAGGTTGAGGGTGCCAGCTTTGCGGCAGCTCTTGACGATGTGTTGCAGGGGAATGAACTCCAGTTGACCATTGATGAGATGCGGGAAGCGGTAAAAGCGGGTCAAGGGATACTGATCAAGGCAAAAAAGGAGCAGGCACAGCGCGCCTTGGAAATGGGAGAAGAATTCCTTGCTGAGAACAAAGCCCGGGAAGGCGTGGTGACTCTCCCAAGCGGACTTCAGTATCTGGTTTTGAAAGAGGGTACGGGCGAAACACCTGCTGAGGATGCCTCAGTGACCGTGCATTACAGAGGAACTCTGATTAATGGCAAAGAGTTCGACAGCTCCTACGGCCGTGGTGAACCTTCCACTTTCTCTCTTGGCGGTGTGATTCCTGGATTCAAAGCGGCGATCAGCCAGATGAAGAGTGGCGCTAGGTGGCAGGTCTTCATTCCTTCTAAAATGGCTTATGGTGAAATTGGTGCACCGGGATCAATCGGCCCCAATGAGACGCTGATATTTGAAATCGAGCTGGTCTCTTTTGAGGCAAAGAAAGTGAGTAATACTGAGAAGGCAGAGTAATTTTCTGCTTCGAAGTTGATGAAAGCACCACCCTTTTTGGAAGAGGATGGTGTTTTATAGCCCTCGCAGGTAGTCCGGGCGTATGCCCACATATGGCTGTCCAAGGCGCCAAGCGGATTGTTGCCAGCAATTGCTCCCGGTCTTGAGGCAGATTGCCTGCCGGTACCAGAGCGTTGGATGCGTGGTTTGAACGGAAAATCACCGGGTGTGGCGGTTTCGATACCTGATATCAACCGTTCTTGCATCCAAAGGATAGCTAATCGTCCCTGAATTTATTTATAATAATTATGGTAAATATGAATTAATAAGCTATTGAAGCGCTGGTTATCTAACCGGATCGTAAGGCGCTATCTGGAAGTCTTTTTCTTGCCTGCCTATTCACCGGAACTGAATCCTGACGAGTATCTGAATTGTGATCTGAAAAGCATGCTTCATGGCGGAGAGGCGATTCGTTCTGTGAACGATCTGAAAAAGAGAACACGATCCTGTGCACGAACCTTGCAAAAAGAGCCTGGACAAGTGAAAAGTTACTTCAATGCGATACACATAAAGTACGCAGCCTAGTAAGTGTATTTACCCGCCGGGTTAATATCGTTTTTTTCTTCGCAGGTACCCACCTGTTCATCATGGTAGAATCAGCAAGATCAAATTGAGGAGCCTCTGATCAATTCATGAATAGGTGTCTGATGGCTGAAATCTCCCGGCTCTGTGCTGAAAATATTGGCAATAGCCCGCTATTACCGGCAATTCTCGCTTTGATCAAGAAGATTTCAACTCGTCACCCATCCGATCCAGAATTAACCAGAGGCTCCTTTAAGATAATTAGTGCGCTTGTGTTAAAAACATCCAGACTGCACCCGTACCACCGATAAAGAAGAGAAGGAGGGCGCCGGGCCTTAGGTTTATATTGTCTTGCCAGTTTGAATTGCGGCAGGGTGGAGAGGAGATAGGGGTGGTGTCGTGAATTACCCTGTCCCACTCTGTAATGTCTATCTGGCCGTTTCCGCTGAGATCGAAGCATGCCAGAAGCGGGGCTTTTATCCTGTTTCCATTCTCTCAGCAGCCCTCTGGTTAACTCATTGGCTAAGTGTGTGACCCATCTCATCCAGGCTTTTGAAGTGGCCTATGGCGTAGAGTGTATCGCTGGTGTAGATACGCTCTTCGGTATAGCGGTGGCGGCCAGTTAGGCCAATGGGTGTATTGAGCAGCTTGGCCAGCCTGAAAAGCGGTCGCAGCTGGGGTATCGATCTCATGGGCTTTTTATTTGATGGGTATCGGGCGTGGCCATACCCGATGCTTCGGTCGTTAGGTGTGACTTCAGCGCCTTCCGGATTGATGATGCAGTCGCCGGTCTTGTCACGCAGCAGGAAAAGTTGATCGCTGGTATTGCTCTCTAATGGTATGCCAGTTTTTATCACCCGTCTTTCGATTTTGTAGTGGAACTAGCTGCAGTTGGCCTTCAGCTATGCACCCAAGGCGCCAATGTTACCCTGCTCCCGGGCGCTGGAGATAGCGGCTCAGGCCCGCATTACCTGCTCCAGGGTCTCCTGCTCATACTGCATAGTACGTTTGCAGGTCTCTACCAGTTTCGGCAGCTCGTCGTGGCGCTGTTTAAGCAGAACGTCGATATTGGCCCAGGCTTTGGAGATGCCGTGTTTCAGGCTTACTAGTCCATTGCAGATCACCACAGCATAAACCAGATTAGCGATGATGATGCCAAGAATGATGAAGCTGCTGATTTCCATGTCCTTTATCCGTTAGACTCTAGTATCTATGCTGACCAATTATCATTAGGTGAGCATTAGTATATCATTCTGGTTCCCATAAGCAGGAAGGAGCTCTCAATGTCTGACATTCGTCCTTTTGTCGGTAAATCGCCAATTATCGCCCGGGATGCCTGGATCGATCCAAGCGCGGTGATTATCGGTGACGTGGAGGTCGGTATGCAATCTTCTGTCTGGCCTCTGTGCGTGGTGCGTGGTGATATTCAGTCCATCCAGATTGGCGAACGGAGCAATATACAGGATGGCAGTGTGCTTCATGTAACCCATGACAGCAGTTTCAATCCTGATGGTTTTCCTTTGATCATCGGTGATGATGTTACTGTCGGGCACAAGGTGATGCTCCATGGTTGTGAGATTGGACACCACTGCCTGATTGGCATGGGGTCCGTGGTGATGGATGGTGCCGTGCTTGAGCCTTATCTTATTCTGGCTGCCGGGAGCTTGGTACCGGGAGGTAAGGTACTGGAGGAGAGGCATCTCTGGCGAGGCTCTCCTGCGCGGAAGGTTCGGGCGTTGACAGAGGAGGAGCTGGCGTATCTGGATTATGTGGCCGGCAACTATGTGCAACTGGCTGAGCAGTACTCTAAAGGAAAGCAAGAGAAATAATGAAGAGCGCCGGAACTAACTACAAGCGGGTTATCCGCCACCCTTTTCTCTTTTTATGGCAGGTGATAAGCCGCTTCAGGGAAAATCAGGGATTGCTGCTATCAGGGGCCATCGCCTACTATACCCTGCTTTCGATAATTCCTCTCATCACCCTTATTTTGCTGGTTCTTTCTCAGTTTGTGGACCAGGCGGTATTGCTCGAAACCCTGAGGCAGCAGGTCGAATTATTGATTCCTGCCCAATCTCAGGTACTGGTGGAACAGATAGACTTGCTGCTCTCTCAGAGAGATCTGGTGGGTTGGCTGATGGTGGGGGTTTTGCTCTTTTTTAGCTCCATGGCGTTCACGGTACTGGAAAATGCCATGTCATTGATCTTTTTTCACCGTGTTGCTGTTCGGTGCCGACATTTTCTTATTTCTGCCATTCTTCCCTATCTCTATATTCTTGCACTGGGCATAGGTTTTTTGATCATGACATTGATCTCCGGTATGTTTGCGGCGGTTGAGGAGAGGGAGGTGTTGCTGTTTGGGGTGAGTTGGTCTTTTGGCGGCGCCTCTGGAAGCCTGCTCTATCTTCTCGGGTTTGTTGGCCAGATTCTGATGCTGACGTCATTCTACTTTGTTATGCCGGTGGGCAAGCTCTCTCTACGGCACGCTCTGGTTGGTGGGGTGACGGCGGCTGTACTTTGGGAGATTATGCGGCACTTTCTGGTCTGGTACTTCTCCACGCTCTCTTTTGTCGGCGTGGTCTATGGTTCGCTGGCCACTGCTATTATTGTGCTTATCAGTCTGGAAGTGGCTGGGATGATTCTGCTGTTTGGCGCCCAGGTGATTGCCGAGTATGAGCGGTTTGGCGATCTTGACCGGGATGGCTAATTAGTCGTCCCTGAAGTGTCAGGCTGAGGATCTAGTTCTCCGCTTATTTTTGGAATAATCATTCGATTTCCCTTTAACCTTATCCAAGCACAATAAAACCAAGCCAACAACCTGGCTAAATTGCATCCTGCTGCTGCCAAAACCACATTAGCTTCATTACCATAATCAGCTTTAAGGTAGTTTCGACTTAGCCTATTGTCTGATTTTAAGGTGCATAATAACCGGCTCGGCGCTTCATCCATTTTTGGGTTGACCGAGTCGCCATAAATACCTTACCGTTGCGCTTTAGCAAGCCAAATACAGGAACTTTACCGACCGCACCTCGACCTCCTTTTCCTTTGCGCCTACCACCAAAGTAACTTTCGTCTGCTTCTATTTCTTTGTCCAGCAATTCCAAATGCTCACTGTAGTCATAGATAACCTGTCTAAGTCGATGAAAGTAATATCCCGCCGTTATTTTATTGACGCCAACTAAAGAGGCATCTGTTCGTGCTGTTGTACCCGCTACAAATAATCTCGATTAATCGACTTTATTTGTACCTACTTAATCTGCTTTTTCTCACTTTGTCATCCTAAAATAATTTATCTAGGACAGCCTCTTTTTCATTAATACCGTGCAGATGATGACGATATGGCATCTTCATACTCGCTACTACATCCACTTATTAAGAACTGACTCACGATTCTAGCACCTTGGCGAGAATTTTCGTTTCTGGACGGAGACTAAATTTTGGGAAATCCTCGAAATTTTCTTCAATGGGCGTTAAATTAGACAGCAGACTAAACAGGAATGAGTCAAGTGGCAAAAACAGTTAATAAAAAACCGGACCCTTTCGTCAACTGGTTCCGCAGTTCATCGCCCTACATCCATGCTCACCGAGGGAAGACCATGGTGATCGGGTTTGGAGGGGAGGCTGTTGCGGATAGCCATTTCCCTAACCTGATTCACGACATTGCTTTGCTCCATGGCCTGGGTATCAAACTGATACTGGTGCATGGGGCACGGCCCCAGATCGAAGAGCAGCTAGGGCTGTGCAATGCTGAAATGCAATATATCAACGGCCTGCGTGTCACTGATGATACTGCCTTGCAGTGTGTCAAAGAGGCAGCCGGGACGGTCCGGGTGGAGATTGAAGCACTGCTCTCCATGGGTCTGGCAAATTCCCCTATGGCAGGTGCCAAGATTCGTGTCGCATCGGGTAACTTTGTTACCGCAAGGCCGATCGGCGTGATGGATGGCGCCGACTATGGCCACACCGGTCAGGTGCGGCGGATTGATACTGCGGCCATTCGGAATGTGCTGGAGGCCGGCTCCATCGCGCTTATTCCACCCCTGGGTTACTCGCCCACGGGAGAAGTCTTTAATTTGAGTGCCGCCGATGTCGCCAGCTCGATTGCTATCAGCCTGGGCGCTGACAAACTGATTACCCTGGTAGAGGGGAAAGGGCTCGCCAACGCAAAAGGACAACTCCTGACCAATGTGATACCGAAGCAGGTGGATGCCATCCTGAAGCGGAGAAAGCGTTTGCCGGAGGAACTGACGCAACAACTGCGCAGCGCAGTCAAAGCTTGCCGTAGCGGTGTCGACCGGATTCATCTGCTGGGACGACAGGTCGACGGCGTGTTGCTGAAAGAGCTGTTCATGCGTGATGGCGTCGGCACCATGCTTACGGCCGAGCCTTATGAAGAGATCCGCACCGCCCGCACAGAAGATCTCGGGGGACTGCTTGAACTGCTCGCCCCGATGGAAGAGAGCGGCATATTGGTGCGTCGCTCCAGAGAACGTCTGGAGACCGAGATCGACCAGTACACTGTGGTTGAACTGGATGGCATGATCATCGGTTGTGCCGCGCTCCTCTGTTATCCGAATGAGAAAATGGCTGAGCTAGCCTGTGTGGCCGTACACCCTGACTACCGTAATGGAGGTAGAGGTGACTTGCTGCTGTCTCACATGGAACAGAGGGCAAGAAAAGAGGCAATGGAAAAGATGTTTGTGCTGACCACCCAGACTGCGCATTGGTTCAGAGAACGGGGATTTACGCCATTGCTAGCCAAAGCCTTGCCGATAAAACGCCAGGAACTTTACAACTTTCAGCGCAACTCAAAGGTTTTTGTGAAGACGCTGTAAACGAATTATCTCTCTATGTTGCGCTTCCAGGTAAACTCACATCCTAGAATTATTTGGAGGTAGCCGACATCCAACAATAAAAAATCAAACGATACCCAGGATATTATACGGTGGACGCACGATCAGAAGATTGCTCAGCATTGCCATTGAGGTAGACAGGCGATATCTCCTCTGGTTCATCAACCGAAGCTTTAGCCGGACGCTGTAAGTCACTCTAGAAAAATTTGATCAACGGGTTGTCAGACCAGTGAACCAGATTCAGAAAACCCTCATAATCTTCCACTAAGTTACTTGTATTACAGTATAGAGAACCTCTGAAAACCTTCCAAAATCAGCGATAATAGTAACCAATTCAACCAACCATTGATAAAAACCATGCAACCGAGTTTTTTGATCATCAAGACTGACTTGAACTCCTTGAGCAACTGGGAGACCCGCTGCCAAAGTTGGAAAGGATCGTAGACTGGGGGGCTTTTCGGGTATTGTTGGGCTCAGTTTATAAAAATAGTGATCCCTGTAAAGGTGGGTGTCCACCTTGCGATGCGGTACTGATGTTCAAGGTGTTGGTCCTACCCCATTTGTACAATCTGTCTGATGCTAAAACACAGTTCCAAATGCAGGATAGCTATAGTTTTTGTCATTTTCTTGGGCTGAACCCGTGGTAATCCTCCCGGGAAGTAGCTGACGCCAAAAGTAGAATTTTCTCGTAATATGAACGCAGGAGATTCTGCATGAAGACATCAAGATTCAAGGACAGCCAGATCATTGCTATTCTCAAGCAGGCTGAGACTGTCACACCAGTTTCCGATCTGTGCCGGGAGCATGGCATGAGCAGTGCCACCTTCTACAAGTGGCGCGCCAAATACGGCGGCATGGACGCCTCTCTCATGAAGCGTATGAAGGAACTCGAGGATGAGAACCGGCGACTCAAGAAGATGTACGCCGAGACCAAATTAGAGGCGGAGATCGTCAAGGAGGCCCTGGCAAAAAAGTGGTAAGGCCATCTCGTCGCAAGGAGATGGCCAAGATCGGAGCTACGCAGGATGGCGTGTCGGTACGCCTAGCTTGTCGTGCATTCTGTATCAGCGAGACCTGCTATCGCTATCAGGCCAAGCATTCGAGCGACAACGCACTGATTGCAGATTGGTTACTCCGATTGACGATGACCAATCGAACCTGGGGTTTCGAGTTATGCTATTTGTACCTGCGCAATGTGAAGGGTTACCCCTACAATCATAAACGTGTATACCGCATATACAGGGAGTTTGAGCTGAACTTGCGGATCAAGCCCAAACGTCGATTGAAGCGCGACGTGCCGGATGCGCTAGCTGTACCTCGTCAAATTAACATCATGTGGTCGATGGATTTTATGCATGACAGCCTAGCCGATGGCCGTAGCTTCAGGACGTTCAATGTCATCGACGACTACAATCGTGAGGGGCTGGGTATTGAGGTGGACTTCTCGTTACCGGCAGTTCGTGTCATTCGTGCACTGGAACAGATCATCGAGTGGCGAGGCAAGCCAAATTCCATTCGCTGCGACAATGGCCCCGAACTAATCAGTGGTCAACTGATGGAGTGGGCAGAGAAACAATGGATTAAGTTACACTATATCCAGCCCGGCAACCCGCAACAGAACGCGTACGTGGAGCTTTTTAACAGAACAGTTCGACATGAATGGCTGAACCAGCATCTCTTTGAGTCGATCGAGTATGCCCAGCACACCGCCACTCAATGGTTGTGGCGCTACAATACAGAGCGGCCAAACATGGCCATTGGAGGAATAACACCGTATCAGAAGTTGGCGCAAGCCGCATAAGCTCTACTTTTGTGCGCAGCTAAAAATGGGGGGATTACCGGTGTATGTGTGGGCAGACGGTGTCTACAGCGGACAGAGAGCAGAGCAGACGAAGCTGTGTGCCCTGGTGGTGATCGGCGTGAATGAGCGTGGTGAGAAGCATTTTCTGGCAATTGAGGATGGTGTACGGGAGTCCACACAGAGCTGGCGGGAGGTGCTGTTAAAACTGAAGTCACGCGGACTAAACCCGCCAAAATTGGCAATCGGAGACGGTGCTATGGGCTTCTGGGCTGCACTGGAGGAAGTGTATCCAGGGACGCGCACAAAACCATGAACGTGCTGAACTGCCTGCCAAGGTCAGCTCAGCCGAAAGCGAAGCAGGCACTGCACAACATCTGGCAGTCGGAGACCCAGGCCGATGCGGAAAAGGCCTTTGATCTGTTTATCAAAACGTATGAGCCAAAGTATCCGAAGGCTGACATCTGTCTGCACAAAGACCGAGAGGAACTGATGGCTTTCTATCAATTTCCTGCGCAGCATTGGCAGAGTATTCGGACCAGCAATCCGATTGAATCCACCTTCGGGACAATCCGCCATCGAACCAAGCGTTCCAAGGGCTGCCTATCGCGTGACGGCATGCTACACATGATGTTCAAACTCGGCCGGTGTGCCGAGAAGAAGTGGAGACGATTACGGGGTTTCGATTATCTTGCGAAGGTGATAACCGGAATCAAATTTAAAGATGGTGTTGAGGTAGCAGGAGTCGATCAGGTCGCCGCTTGATTCAACTGGCTAAACACCAGATTTGACTATAACTCATTGTTGGCCGAGTGGGAGGCGTTCGCCAGCCTGCCGGACACCTGCATCGGCAGCACCCTGACACTCCAGGAGCGCCGGGGCGTGCTGGTGCAACATCTGACCGCCACGGGTGTGAAATGCCCCCATTCTATGGCCACTTGGCGTGTTAGGTTCTCCGCATTTCACGTAATCCAAAATACGCCATCTCTGGCGTGACGTAGTGTTGTGAACTGTGGGGTCGCCGCTCATTATATCGGCAACGCCACTGTTCAATAACAACTCTGGCTTCGGTCAGGCTACCAAATATCTCTGCATTTAAACACTCCTTGCGGAAAATGCCGTTGAAGCTTTCATTGCTGCCATTTTGCCAGGGTTTTCCCGGTTCAATATTGGCTAGCTTAATATCATCCTTTTCCAGTTCCTCGCGCAGTACGAAGGCCAACAGCTCAGCTCCGTTGTCGCTGCGAATGGCTCGGGGAATTCCGTAGCGAATGATTAATTCACGTAGCACCGCTTTCACGTGTTGACTCTGTAGGTATCGACCAGTTTTGATTGCCAGACAATAACCGGTTGCTTCGTCCTTGACCGTCAAGCACCGCAGAGGCTCTGCGTCATGATAGCGGTCATGTACGAAATCACATGCCCACACATCATTCCGTCGTAGCGCCAATCCCTCCAGTTTTACCCCAGTGCGAATCTTCCGTCGAGGGCGATAAGGCGGCAAACACAGGCCATTAAGCCGCCAGAGTCGATATACGCGTTTGTTGTTTACCTGCCAACCTCTGAGCCGCAGATAGGCGCCTGATAAACGATAGCCCCAACTGGGATCCTCCCGCACCACTACACGCAACGCGGCCGACAGATGCCGGTCACGACGTTCTCGTTTTGAACTATAATGAAGCCCCGATCGCGGTGTCGTACAAAGCCAGCTTGCTCGCCTTTGGCTAAGGCCCCGTTCAATAGCAAACAATGCCATGGCGCGCTTCGCGCGGGGGCTCACCACTTTTTTGCTTGTATCTCCTTCATGACCTCTACTTCCAGGTCACGTTCTGCTAGCAGCTTTTTGAGCCGCATGTTCTCATCCTTGACTCGCTTTAGCTCCCGCACATCTGAAACTTCCATCCCGGCATACTTGTTGCGCCAACGGTAGATCGACTGCTCCGATACGCCGTGTTTGCGTGCTGCCGCTACGGCCGTTGTTGCCTCTGCATCGCGCAGTACAGCCACGATCTGCTCATCTGAAAAATGTCCCTTCTTCATCCTGGTTCTCCTCAGGTAGAGGAAAACCTAACATACCACTGGTCTAGTGTTCGGGGGGCAATCCACCCTCGATTGTAGTGCTCTCGCCATTGATCAATTTCATGTCTAGAGTTATAGTCAAATCTGGTGTTTAGCCAGTTGAATCAAGCGGCGACCTGATCGACTCTTGCTACCTCAACACCCTCGTTAAATTTGATTCCGGTTATCACCTTCGCCAGATAATCGAAACCCCGTAATCGTCTCCACTTCTTCTCGGCACACCGGCCGAGTTTGAACATCATGTGTAGCATGCCGTCACGCGATAGGCAGCCCTTGGAACGCTTGGTTCGATGGCGGATTGTCCCGAAGGTGGATTCAATCGGATTGCTGGTCCGAATACTCTGCCAATGCTGCGCAGGAAATTGATAGAAAGCCATCAGTTCCTCTCGGTCTTTGTGCAGACAGATGTCAGCCTTCGGATACTTTGGCTCATACGTTTTGATAAACAGATCAAAGGCCTTTTCCGCATCGGCCTGGGTCTCCGACTGCCAGATGTTGTGCAGTGCCTGCTTCGCTTTCGGCTGAGCTGACCTTGGCAGGCAGTTCAGCACGTTCATGGTTTTGTGCATCCAGCAGCGCTGCTGACGCGTCTCTGGATACACTTCCTCCAGTGCAGCCCAGAAGCCCATAGCACCGTCTCCGATTGCCAATTTTGGCGGGTTTAGTCCGCGTCACTTCAGTTTTAACAGCACCTCCCGCCAGCTCTGTGTGGACTCCCGTACACCATCCTCAATTGCCAGAAAATGCTTCTCACCACGCTCATTCACGCCGATCACCACCAGGGCACACAGCTTCGTCTGCTCTGCTCTCAATCCGCTATAGACACCGTCTGCCCACACATACACCCAATGGCGCTTATCCAGACGCTCTTCGCACCAGCCCCGATATTCTTCTGCCCAGACCTGCTTCAGACGCGACACCGTGCCGGCCGACAAGCCTGTTGCATCTGGAACCACCAGCACTTTCAAGGCTTCACCCATCTCTCCACTGGAAATCCCCTTCAGGTAGAGCCACGCCAGCGCCGTTTCCAGTGACTTCGTCTTGCGTACATACGGCGGCACCAGAGCTGATCGGAACGTCACCGGCTCGCCGGTCTTCGCTCGTACTTTGGGGATCTTGACCGTGACCGGCCCCAATCCTGTCTGCAGTTTACGAGCTGGCAGGTGACCATTACGCACCACACCCGTCTTGCCATCCTCTGTCCGTCGCTCGACGTGCTCCGCCAACAGCTCCAGCAGCTCGGCCTCCACCGCCTGGTAGATCAACTGCTCTGCACCGCTTCTCAGCAACTCTGTCAGCGGATCGATAATCGTACCGCGACCTGCCAGCTTAACAACGTTATTCTTACTCGTGGTGGCGTATCTCCAATGGTTGTTTTGATGTCTCGCAACAACAAATCAACCAGATACCCCGCTCTTTTTCAATTCCTTTATAACTCTCATGTCTAGCGTCATCAATGGACCTGAACCAATGCTGATTTAAGCATTCATTTCTGAATTTACCGTTTAAGCTTTCTACAAACGCATTCTGAGTAGGCTTACCTGGCTGAATAAAACCTAGCTTAACGCCACTTTCTTTTTGCCAGTAGAACATCGCCTTGCTAGTAAACTCAGTACCGTTGTCGCAGATTATTTGATCCGGAGCGCTCCTTAGCTCAATCACCTGAGTTAAAAAACGAGCGACCTGGTGACCATTGATCGAGAAGTCAGAGAGCTGGCCAATAACTTCTCTTGAGTAATCATCAATCACATTAAATACTCGAAAGCGGCGACCATTAGCCAACTGATCACTGACAAAATCCATTGACCAGCGTATGTTTTTACCAATGGGCATAATCATTGGCATTCTTGGTCGTATTATCTTCTTGCGTTTTTTAGTCCTCACTTGAAGACCTTCTTCGTTATAGACTCGGGAGGTCCGCTTCTTGTTTTTCACAAGCCTCTCACCTCTCAGGAGGCCATGTAAAAACAAATAACCATAACTCGGATGCTTCTTTGCTAACTCAAGTAACCGTTTGCGTAGAGGCTCATCTTTTCCCCATTGAGTAACGTACCGAAAAGCGGTTCTACTTAAGCCTACTAATTGGCAAGTTCTACGCTCACTTAATTTGAATCGTGACTTAAGGTAGATCACGATTTGTTTTCTATCAGCAGGCTTTACCACTTTTTTGAGAGCACATCCTTCATCGCCTCAGCTTCAAGCATTTTCTCGGTAAGTAACTTCTTAAGCTTGTTGTTTTCGCTTTCAAGCTCTTTGAGCCGTTTGGCTTCTGAGATATCCATGCCGGCGTACTTGCTTCGCCAGTTATAAAAGCACCCGGTTGAAATGCCGAACTGACGACAAATGTCATCAACTTTTACTCCTAACTCATGCTGCTTGATGGCACCAATAATTTGCTCTTCTCTGTAACGCTTCTTCTTCATGTTGAGATCTCCTAACATACAGACTAATTGGAAATCTCATCCTTGTCATGGCTCTATTTTTGGGGGAAAGGCCAGCTCTCTCAACGCTATCACCTTCCCAGTGGCCAAGGCGACGATGGTTGCCAATACTCAAAGGACGATCATGGATGCTGACACGATTGGGTATCAAACCACGCCCAGTCCCGTATTGCTGCTGTCTTAGACGCTTTTTGTGCCGCCTCAGTAGATGTTGGTACAAAAAACCGTCTTGTGCAGCATCCTCGTATATCCATCGATAGATACCTTCCGGGCTAATCCGCAGACATGCACTTCTAGGGTGATCTAGCTTGAGGCGTCCAGCCATTGTTTCCGGTGACCAATCCTCCCGTAACCTCTCGGTGACATAATGCAGGCGTTTTTTATGTGATGGCGTTCTTTTGCACTAAAATGACCATAAGACATGATTTGTGGTGCCCCTGTATAAATAAGATTTCATAACCTCATTTTATCAAGCATTCAGATCATCTCTTTATTAGTCATCCAGGTGGTGAATTTTGGTGTTGAATCCACCATGTCAATTACCCTTGCCTGCTGGTGGCACCTAATGCAAACGATTGGTAGACACCAAGGGTTTTATCAAGCATTCCACTTTTTAAATAAACCCGGTTCTCTTCCACATCAGGCATCTCGCCATCTATAACAGCGATTATTTTATCGATAGCAGCCTCGATACTGTTTAGCGGTATTTTTCCATATGGATAGAGTGCGCCAAGCACCTCACTTACACCACCGTGATCATAGCCAATTACCGGCACTCTCATTGAAAGCGCTTCAAGAACAGTTCGCCCGAATGACTCCGACTTTGTCGACAGAGACAATACAGCGTGGCATTGTGAATAGATTTCCCTGAGGTCTGAACGGTACCCGGTAAATATAATCTCATTTTTCAGCCGTTTTTCTTCAACGGCATCATATAGTTCCTGCGCATAGCACAGGCGTCTGGGATCTTCCCCGCCAATAACAATCCCGATAACCTGCTTGCCCTTCTGCTTAAGCTGGGCAATTATCTCAAAAAACGCATGATGTCCCTTGAGTCGCGTAAGGCGTCCGGGAAGCGCTAATACAATCCGACCCTTCAATTTAGGATAGAGCGCATCCCAGGTTTTCTGCCAATCTCCCGACGGTTGAAAATTTTTCGTAAAAACAGATGGATCAACCCCACGATAGATGACCTTTATTCTACTCGGGTCTGTGTTGGGATAGTTATCCAAGACATACTGCTTAACCGCATCAGATACCGCAATGACAATTTCGCCCTTGGTCATAATCGCACTGTATGAAGAAACTGAGTAGAGTCCGTGGACGGTTGAAACCAGTCTCGGCCTGCTATTGGGGTCCATCCCTTTCCATGCAAGATAGATTACCCAGGCGGGAACTCTCGATCGGACATGTACGATATCGATCTTCTCACGCTGAAGAAAACGGCGAAGTGACCAGATAAGCCTTAGAGTCCAAAATGATTTTTTTCCTATGGCGCAATTGTAATGTTGACTCCCTTCCCGTTCCAACACCTCAACCAGACGCCCGCCTTCTGACATAACCAGTGATCTATGTCCCCGCCGAACCAATTCAGCAGCAACCTCCAAAGTGCCGCGTTCAACACCACCGCTATCCAGCGCAGGCAACACCTGCAACACTTTTAGTGTTATTTCAGCCATTGGTTATAAATCCAATCGGCACACCTTCGTGCCTCGTTAAAAGGCGCTGCCTGTTGAGCCATCTCCTGGTCGCTTTGCCACACATTAAAAGGCGTTACCTGTCTATCGGTCACCAGTGATTTGATACCGCACACCACACGCCCCTGTCTCTTGCCAGGCAATTGCAGCAACCCAACCACTGCACCTGAGGTTAGTGCCTCGTAGATCATCGAGACAGAATCTTCCGTCACCCATACTGTATGACTACGACTCAACTGCGACCCTACCCAGCCAGAGTCTGTCTGTTCCCAAGGGATGATTTCCAGGTTACCTTGGCTTCTCCCTCTAAGTTCTGGCAAAAAAGAAGTGGGTGTACGCCGTGAATTGGTAAGCATAAAGTGGTTTCTGGTGCCTGTGCCGGCAATCGACAACACCTGCCTAATCACCCGATTATCATTCCAGTCAAAATGCCCGGAGTTACCTCCAATCAGAAACAGAACCTGTTCCTTGGGTAACAATGGTGAGGCCTCTATCGGATTGAGCACGCCCCGAGTAACAATAACATTGTTAGCATCGGGCTGATCATGCTGAGGTGCAATACAGAGATCAAACAACCTCAATGGTAAGCTCGGCTTCATCAATACAACAGAGTGACCGCCATATTTTCTTCGGGCCGCCAGCAGCGCAAAATGGGTAGCGTGGCCGGCACCAAGAATAAGGTCAGGTACAGGTAGGTCAACCCCATCAGGAAAACACCTCATCAACCAGTCAGACAGGTGAGTTAACTTCGGCCTGACCGGTATATCCATACGCTCAATGGGCAATAGATGGTCCAGTGCCCGACAGAGACCAAGCGTCTGATTTTCGTGCCCGGGCTTCCCATCAATCAGCCGCCAGACAACGCAGGCATTATCTTTGGGCGGTTGTTTCACTCGGCCAAATGAGTCTGATGCTAGTCAGCCAGCTCATAGCTGGCGCCACAATAGGGACATACAGCCAGACCCGTTTTCTCGATGGGGAGAAATACTCTGGGGTGAATTTCCGCTGCGTCAGTCTGTTTACCCGGACAGCACAGAGGAAGGTCATTTTGGTGGACTTTGATCGTTTCTACAGATTGATCGATTGTTGCGTTTTTTGTCATTTTCACTCTCTGCCTAGTTAGCTGTACAGTGCACTAAAAAAGACACTTTAGTAGAATCAAACGTAGGTAAGCCATTCTGGATGTTCATCCCGATGGCCCTCAACCTGATCAAAATAGAGCGCTTGCAGACGCTCTGTTATGGGGCCGCGACCACCATTGCCGATGGCACGGTTATCCACCTCCCGAATAGGGGTTACCTCTGCTGCAGATCCGGTAAAGAAGGCTTCATCTGCAATATAGACTTCATCACGGGTTATCCGCTTCTCCACCACCGGAATACCCAGCTCTTCCGCCAGAACAAAGAGCGTTCTGCGGGTTATGCCATCCAGGGCAGAAGATAGGTCTGGAGTATAGATAACACCATTCTTCACAATAAAGACATTTTCACCGGAACCTTCCATGACAAAGCCCTGGGTATCCAGCAATAGTGCCTCATCATAACCATCGTCCAGCGCCTCTTTCAGCGCCAGCATGGAATTCATGTAGTTGCCGTTAGCCTTAGCGCGGCACATGGTGATATTGACATGGTGGCGCGTAAATGAAGAGACGCGCACCCGGATACCATTCTTCATGTTCTCTTCGCCCAGGTAGGACCCCCACTCCCAGGCCGCAATCATGACATGCACTTGAAGATTGTCTGCCCGTAATCCCATCCCTTCTGAACCGTAAAAGCACATAGGGCGGAGGTAGGCGGACTCAAGGCTGTTCTCTTTCACGGCGGCTTTTTGCGCCTCGATCAAGGTGTCAGAATCGTAGGGTATCTTCATCCCCAGAATATGGGCGGATTGAAACAGGCGATCCGTATGCTCTTGAAGTCTGAAGATGGCCGGGCCCTTATCGGTCTTATAGGTGCGCACACCTTCAAAAACGCCCATACCATAATGCAATGTATGGGTCAGTACGTGGGTCGTCGCCTCACGCCAGGGCACCATCTCACCATCCAGCCAAATCCACCCATCGCGGTTAGCGAACGTCGACATTATTTTTTCTCCAAATAGAACGAATTCAATAGTAGTAACCCTGGACTCAACTCTCCATTAGCAAGTGCCAAATACCCTGAATGGTTTGCCGCTCTTCCTGCAGCTTCTCTTCGGAAATCAGGCCGGGCAGCTCACTTAACGCATTACGATGGTAAGCGGCACGCAATACCCGGTAATTATTGGCCAGTATTTTGGCCACATCTCCCTCCAACAACTGATTTCTCGCAAGGCCTTCCAGCAGGCGGATATTGTCTGTCCAATCAAGCAGATCCGGATGACTGTGCGCCCACCTTAAAACGGCGTATTGAACCATAAATTCAATATCCGCGATACCACCCTTCCCCTGCTTGATATCAAACCAACCTGACTTGGTTTTATCCAGTGACGAGCGCATTTTCTCACGCATCTCCCGGACATCGATTTTGAGCGCCTCCGGATCGCGCTCTTTAGAGAGCACGTCTCTGCGAATATCCAAAAAGCGCCCTGTCACTTCAGGATCACCCACCACAGGCCTAGCCCGCAGCAGCGCCTGGTGCTCCCAGGTCCAGGCATCCCCATGCTGGTAGCTACTAAATGCATCCAAAGAACTGACCAGCATCCCGGCATTGCCATTAGGACGCAACCGCATATCGATCTCATATAGCGGTCCAGAGGGTGTGCGGGTGGTAAACATGTGGATCATCCGCTGCCCCATTCGGGTGTAGAAGAGGTCATTGGCAATCTGCTTATCGCCATCTGTCATGGCATTTGGGTTCTTACTTCCATGGAGAAATACCAGATCGAGATCGGAGCCGTACCCAAGCTCTATACCACCCAGTTTACCGTAACCGATTACGGCAAATCCGGTCTCATGCCCAATAGTGTCTGTAGGCCTGCCATGCCTGCTGGTGAGGTCGTACCACGCTTGCTGCAGTACCCGGCCAACCACAGCCTCTGCAATCCCCGTCAAGTAATCACTCACCACCATCAGTGGGATAACACCGGTAATATCAGCGGCCGCCACTCTCAGCATATTGCTCTGTGCAAACAGCCGAAACCGCTCCATGTTCTGTTCCAGATCATCGGGTTCTACTGCAAAGAGCAGGATGTCAAGCTCAACTTCCAGGTCATCCTTTTCAAGTGGTGAATAGAGTCGTCGAGGATCCAGCAACTCATCCAGCAACAGTGGATGCCGCATAATCTGCTGGGCAATCCAGGGGCTGATACTGGTCAGCCTGACAAGCTGGGAAAGCGCGAGAGGAGTCTCCACCAGCAGAGCCAGATAGGCAGTTCGCCGTACAATCGCCTCAAGCAGCTTGAGTAACCGCGCCAATGTCGCCCCGGGATCATCCATGGTGCTCACCGCCTCCAGCAGCAGCGGTATTAACTCATCAAGCCGATCACGTCCTCGCCCCTCGAGATTTCGGCAGGAGTGGGAACTCCGAAATCCCTTTAATCTATCCAACGCAGCGCAGGCATCGGTGAATCCGGCATCCAGCAAAACAGCCGTTGCCCGGTCACCTTCAAGCTCCTGCCGCCAGACCGACGACAGCGGCTTATCCTCTGATGACTCGCCCTCAGCCTGTGGTGCTGCAAAGACCAGATCGAAGTGCCCCTGAACACGGTTACGATGCATCTCCAGCTGTTGAAAAAATTGCGCCCAATCCTCAAATCCCATAGCGCGGGCCATTCTCAGCCGCCCTGTCTCATTTTCAGGCAGCAGATGGTTCTGTTTGTCCTGCCACGCTTGTATGCGGTTCTCTACCAACCGTAAAAACTCATAGGCTTCCGCCAGCTCCTGGACCACGTACTCGGGCAGCAGCGATTTTTCCCCAAGATGCTGCAGCACTTGCAGAATGGGCCTCACCTGCAGGCCAGGATCACGACCACCGCGAATCAGCTGGAATGCCTGTCCGATGAATTCGATCTCTCGGATACCCCCAGGACCAAGTTTGACATTCTCAACCATCCCTTTGCGCTTCAATTCACGGCTGATCAATCGTTTCATATCACGAATCGAATCGATTGCCCCGAAATCGAGATAACGGCGATAGACAAAGGGGCGCAGCATCCTCATCAACTGCTCACCCGCCATGCGATCGCCTGCCACCACCCGCGCCTTGATCATGGCATAGCGCTCCCACTCCCTGGCATGGGACAGATAGTAGGTTTCCATGGCATTGAAGCACATCGCCAGCGGCCCCGCATCGCCAAAAGGCCGCAACCTAGTATCTACACGAAACACAAAACCATCCGCCGTCCGATTGTTCAGCGCCTTATTGAGCTGCTGACAGAGGCGGATAAAAAACTGCTCATTGGATTGATAGCGGGGTCCTTCAACCTCACCTTGATCGGAATAAGAAAATATCAGGTCGATATCGGATGAGAGATTGAGCTCTCTCGCACCCAACTTGCCCATTCCTAGTACGACCAGATACTGCTGTTCACCTGACTCACTTCTGGGAACACCGCACTTCTCCAACGCCCATTGATAGAGCATATCCAGTGCCTGATCGATACAGGCATCAGCCAAGGCAGAGAGCTCTTCCAACGTTTCCGCCAATGGGGCAGACCGTGTCAGGTCGCGCCAGATAATGCGCACCATCTGGTCGCGCCGAAACCAACGCAACTGGCGATGCAACTCCACCTCAACGGTGACATCTTGCAACCTCTCCTGCAGCAGGGCTTTCATCTCGCCAGGAGCAAATGCTCTTTCCAGGCTACCCCCCACATTGAGAGTCGGCAGCAGGGCAAGATTACGCAGGCAGCACTGCGCCACATAATCGCTCGCCTCCCAGACACGCTTCAGCTCACTGACAAATTCATCACTGAATACAGCCTCAATTTGCAGCTCAGCAGCACGCTTCTGCCACTGCAGCCACTGACTTTCAGCCTGTTGTTCTGGGTGAACCGCCTGCTCCATCAGGAACCCCCCTGGATAGATGACAAATACGCTCAGCATATAGTAGTTGAACTACTCCTGAAAGCCTTGATCTAAGAGGCTGGAGGTCAAAATAAGGAACGCAACAAACCACAAAAGCACGCAGAGGAGTTTATTTTTTATTATTCCCACACTCTGCTTGAACAGGTAACCATTCGGCTTGTTGCTTGCAGAATATGAGTATCAGGTATTCGCCACCGTGCTAAAGCGTTACTCATTTACTTTCTCGCAATAAAAAAGCCCTGCCGAAGTGAGGCTTTTTTGTCAGGGATTGGTAGCTCTGGAGCATACATCATGCCGCCAGTTACTTCGTAATCTACCGTTTTATACTGATCCTTCAGGGCTTGAATAGTTGCTTCCAGTGCCTCGGCCTGCTTTGGTTTCTTCCCTGCCTGCTCGCGCATTTTGATCATCAGTATTTCAAGGCCAGCACCAGATGCCTCGTGAATCGGTGTACCGATCTTGTAGCTACGCCTTGGTGTGCTGGCCTCTACCGCCGAGCTGTATCCCTTTATGGTGCAAGTTTAAGCTCTTCAGGCTTTGGTGGCTCCTGTAGACCTCTCCCTATCGGGCTATAGCTCATTTTTTGATGGAATTGAATGGATTGCTTTCTGCCATAGTTTAGTGGATTAATAAGGTTAAAATTTGGTGAATCACTGCCTTGGCTGACTCATTGAGCGATGGATAAGATGTTGCGGTAATTGCCAACCCATCGCTGATAGCGATTCTATATCCTACCTGCTCCGTAATCGTACTGGATAGCACCTTGATTTTCTTACCGTCTATTTCGACTTTATCCAGATAAGCTTTAGCTCTTTTGAGCTGTTCAACCAATGCGCACCAGCACAAAAACCATCTTATCCGGTGAAATCCCCTTTTTCATCAGCTGATAAAATAGCTTGATTGCCAATTTTAAATCCTTGGCTCATGCCATCACGGGTTGCACAATCAAATCAGCCTTAGATTAGCTTCGGTTACCCTTCTAGATGCATCAATAATGCACAGGTTTTCGTCACTAAAGCCTCATTTTAAACAGCCTCCAACGCCATAGCTACTGCCAGCGTCGATTTCATCACATTCCCGCTCTGGGATACAAAATCTATCAGATTCATACAGGGCTGATTAGTAAATAAACTATACCCATCATACTAATTTTCTTGGAATTGCAAGATTTTTTAATAACAGCATTCCAGTATTCTTGGGGCCTCTAAAAACCTGACAAAAGCCAATAGTCTCTGGCAAATCCGGAGAGCCCGTTATCTTCACGCCGGCCTGACTTGCCCGATGCTACGCACCAGTTCGATTGGCCTGCTGGGCAAACACGTGCTCAACTCGAGCTCGAACTCTTGATCGTTTTCGGTTTGCCTCTTGCTCCCGTTCATTCAGGGGGGCGTTTCTGTGTCGACTTACCATGAATATGACTCCCGCAATTTGCATCTGGTAAGGCAAATTCCCGATCTGCACTGCGGTAAGCAGAATCGACCCAGGCCCTGCCATTGCTGTTGTTCTCATCCGGCAGTTCCCCAAAGACTTGGCTATCATGAACTTCAGCTGATATGGTTTTTGTGCCCATAGTGGGTTTTGCCATGCTTTATGGTTCTGCGAGCTTCAAAATCCTTCTGGCGGCATTTGTTATCACCCCGTGCCTCAAGGCTATCCCCGGCTTTGATCTGCCTATTTTCCTCTCGCGTATTACGTTGCCTGGGTATTGGGACGATAGCAGCATCTACAATCTATCCCTTGCGAACACTGAAGCCTGCTGCATCAATCTGGATCAACAGCTCTGAAAAGAGTTTATCAACAAGGCCCTGCTTTTTCAGGTGCTCACGATACACCCAAACCGTTTTGGTATCGGGTACCCTGCCCTCCCCGGGCTCAGCCCAAGAAAACGACAAAAACTATAGCGATCCCGTATTTGGAACTCTGTTTGACCATCGGACAGATTGAACATCAGTACCGCATCGCAAGGTGGACGCCCACCTTTACTGGGATTACTGTTTTTATAAACTAAGCCCAGCAATACCTGAAAAGCCTCCCAATCTGCGGTCCTTTCCAGCTTTGGCAGCAGGTCTAGGTCTCCCTTGAGCCCCTACCAAAAACTGTACCGGGTCGCCTGCCGCCATTCATGCCGGGCGTCGATGAAACGCTCCAGGATAAACAGCTCATGGGTACGCTGTATACCTGGGTGCAGGGCCAGATGGTCCAGTTTTTTCTGGTCAAATTCCAGTGGACCATGCGCGAAACGGTACGCTTTATCGAGCTGATCGGCAGCCAGAAAGCCGTAATAACTGCGCTCATTGGCAAGTTTATCCAAAATAGTCTCTGGATCTGCTTTCCGGTTTCAGCAAGCACCTTGGCCAGCCAGCATTGCCAGCGATCCCGTGTTTTCAGGGAGCTTGGCAATGCATTAATCCAGTCGATTGTTTTGTTCCACTCCTCTCTTGAGAGAGTTGCCCGTATTCTTGACTCCTGGAGACGATCATCCTATTCATTGGGTTGGAAGTTATCCAGTTTATCGGTGTATCGGCGCGGTCACTTCGTACCAGTGACGGCATCAAGATCTCTCCAGGCCAAGCGTTTAAAGTCGTGCAACAGAATTTTTTCCCGCAATGGATGGGCGTCACTGAAAGCCGACTGATTCAGAATTTTTTCTGGGTTTATGATGAACTTTCAGCCAAAATATCCAGATATTTTTGTTCTTTTGCCGGAAGATAGCGTTTGAGGTAGCGGGCCAGGTCTTTGTTCGATACCTTCATGGCAAGTTCTATCCGTTCCCATGCCAATGTTCCGGTTAATCCCCCCGCTTTTCCCTAGGCGCTGAATACCGGATTGCAAGCATCAGGCTATGATTTCCCCTTGAGCCAGACGGAGGGGATTTTCTCCATCGCTTCGTCTGTGTGCCCTTTCACCAGCAAGGCCTGGATGCGGTTGCATTCATAATAATGCGCCCATTCCGGGCCGCAAAGAGACGAGGTAGGGTTCCCATGCCCGGCGTTTCGCCAACTTCTTGAGCCAGACCCTGCGTAACCTTCATGCTATTGGTGCTTTTTCATGTAAGGCGAGAAACGCTTCAACCTGTAGACGGGTCTGTATTGAAAGTTGTTTTTTCAGGTAGGGGTAGAGCGGGTAGTCCACGAGTTGGAATTTTAGTTGTTTATAGCGCTTTGCATTGCTCTGGAAGAAGGCCTTCTCAGCAGCAAGAAGCTGGTTTCGCTGGGCCGCATAATCAGATGTTGTGTTGGCGGTCAGTGGTCCCGCAACAATCAACTGGAGCAGTACTAATCCGCTAACGAAAAAGGAGGCCCGATTCTCCTTCTCCCGGACTAGTTTCCTGAAAATGCCTTCTGGTGGTCGTACAGCAGGTGGCCTCATGGTTTGATCAACAGATGGTACTAAGCATTTTTTCAAGCCGGGAGGGATTTCGACCAGACAATGGCACATCCTAGGACTCCCGAGGGAAAGCTGCAAGCGGGAAAACCTTTGTTTTTGCTCGTAGCTAACCTGAGTTTATTCATTTCCTGGAGCTGTTGATTCCGGGATGATTAGCCGATGCAGGCAAATATTCACTCTTTAATTTACAAGAACCAGACAGCAGAGCGTTGCAACAGCTACTGGTTGAGGTTGCTGAAAGTGACATTAGCCCCCGGGTTCCGGCACGCAGAAATTCACGCTAAAGCGGATGGCTCTCTGGTGACAGATGTCGATCTTGATGTACAGCGTTGCATCATCCAGTGGCTTTCATTGGCCGGATATTCCTCTGCTTGGAGAGGAAATACTGGAGGATGAGCAGTTAGCATTGCTTGAAAAAGGGCGCTTCTGGTGTCTCGACCCCGTGGATGGAACCACTAATTTCACTACGGGTCTACCATTTTTTGTCATCTCTGCCCCTTGTCGAAAATGGTGGATCTCAGCTTGGATTGGCATACGGTCCGATGCGGAAAGAGTGTTTTCGTGCGAATCTGTGGCAGGGTGCCTGGCTGAGCGATGAAAAACTGAAGAGGCTGTCCTAGATAAATAAATTATTTTAGGATGACGAAGTGAGCATACTGGGTAGGCATAAACAAAGTCGATTAATGGAGTCATGTGTAGCGAGTACAGCAGCACGAACAGCCGCCTCTTTAAGCTGGCGTCAGTAAAACAACGGCAGGATATTACTTTCATTGACTTAGATAGATTATCTATGACAACAGTGAGTATTTGGAATTGCCGGATGGAGAAATAGAAGCAGACGAAAATTATTTTGGTGATAGGCGCAAAGGAAAATGAGATCGAGGTGCGGCCGGTAAAGTTCCTGTATTTGACTTGCTAAAGCGCAACGGTAAGGTACTTACCGTTATTATTCCCGATGCTAAAACCAGAATATTAATGCCGATCATTAGGCAGCAGGTAAAGCCCGACACATGGAGAAGCTATAGTGCAGATGTCTCAGAAATTTAAGCACTATCGAATAAATCACAGTAAGCTATTCGCAAACAAGCCTAACCATATTAACGGAACAGAGATTTTTTGGAACCAGGAAAAGTGATATATGCGTAGAGTTTAACGGTGTATCAATAGACCATTTTCATCTCTTTCTGGAGTAGTGTGAATGGCAATTTAACAACAGTGGCCCAAACTGAATTTGACTGAAACATCGGATCTGCTGAGCGAGAGCCTGGCGCTGGTTGATCCGAAGCGACTGATGCCACCGCTGGTTGCAGAGCGAACCATCCTCCCTATTGCTCTCAGCGTTGTTTTGGTGCTGTGGCTCTGGAGTGCGAGCAGGTGCTGGACTACCGCAGGGCGGGACCACCTCTACCTTCACGGTATGCCGCGGGCGCCAATTGATATTCGAAGAGGCTGGAGGCTCCCTAAGCTGTGTTATTGTGAGTTTAGTATTTAAATACCCGGCTAATTGTAACTATTGAAGATGTCATTGTGACTCTTACCAATAAATAGAGTTAACAGGAGAGATCCATGAACAATAAAGAGGAGTGGTTTGATATGGAAATGAGCAGTGGTGTTGCAGCGTTTGAGGGCAAACATTTTGCCACTGCGTCACAGCTGCTTTCACCATTGGCGGACCAGGGTAACCCTGAAGCTCAATACCGGATGGCAGTCATGGCGCAGAATGGGCTCGGGATGGCAGCGAACGAACTGTTGGCCTATAAATACATGAAAGCTGCCGCAGAAAGCGGTTTGGGTCTGGCTCAACACGGCCTCGGTTTTATGTACATGGAAGGTGAGTGTGTCGAGAAAAACGGTGAAAAAGCGGTGAAATGGTTTAAGCAAGCCGCTGATCAGGGGCTAGTAGGCTCAATGACGACACTGGCCATGATGTATGAGCGGGGGGATGGTATAGAAACAGACCAGGAAGAGGCGAAGCGTTGGTACAGCCTAGCCGGTTTTGATGAGATGCGCCAATAAAGAAAAATAGCCTGCCTTGTCTCTATTTTGCCGACCAGTACTCCTCCATCCTTTGATCTCCAGGTTGAAGGAGTGCCGGTTTCGGGTTCAACTATTTAGCGTGGTGTTTGGTAATACTCCGCTTGAGTGTTTCCGCTGTATTTTCTGGTGATTCATAACAATTATCGACAAAAGTCTGCTCGTTCATGGGAGGCCTCACGTATCCAATGTCTTCCTGGCGATCCGGCAGTGTAATGTGCTCTGGTGTGACATCCTCATACGGAATCACACTCAGCAGATGGCGAATACAGTTTAGCCGGGCGTGTTTCTTGATGTCGGCGTTGACTACATACCAGGGAGCCTGCTTGATATCGGTGTAGGCAAACATGGCATCTTTTGCCTTTGAATATTCCAGCCAGCGTTTGCGGGACTCGAGGTCCATCGGGCTCAATTTCCAGCGCTTCAGGGGATCGGTGAGGCGATCCTTGAAACGGCGGTCCTGCTCTTCATCACTGACCGAGAACCAGTATTTAATCAGAATGGTGCCATTGCGAACCAGCATACGTTCAAATTCAGGACAGGAGCGTAAGAATTCCCTGTACTCTTCATCGGTGCAGAATCCCATTACCCGCTCAATGCCCGCGCGGTTATACCAGCTGCGGTCAAACAGTATCATCTCGCCCGCTGCCGGGAGGTGGGGGACGTAGCGTTGGAAGTACCACTGGGTTTTTTCCCGTTCAGTGGGTGTGGCGAGGGCAACCACAGGGCAGACACGGGGGCTGAGGAATTGGGTTATGCGCTTGATAACCCCCCCTTTGCCCGCTGCATCCCGTCCTTCAAACACCACTACTACCCGCAGACCCTTGAATTTGATCCACTCCTGGAGTTTGACCAGTTCCACCTGGAGTTTGCGCAGCTCCTTCTCATAGAGGTCATTGGGAATCTTGTAAGGCTTATCCTTTTTTGGTTTTTTTATGTTCTGTTTGCTCATCTTGCGGTTCCCTTTGTATTTTTTACTGGCTGGAACTTCAGAGACTATCTCTCGATAGGTTCAGAGGCAATGCTCTAAGCTACTATTATTCGTTCTATTTTGACAAATAAGTTGAGGTAGGTCATGCATTGCGTCTTTGCCTTACCGCATCTGCCAGGATATGCAGAGCAGCACAGCGTACGCAGCGGCTTTTTTGTCTTTCATACGTAGACTTCGTATTCCCGGCTCAATTGATGGTAGTTACTATGATAAGGGAGCCTCTAAAAACCTTCCTAAATCAGCGATAATAGTAACCAACTCAAACAACCATTGGTAAAAGCCACGCAGCCAAGTTTTTTTGATCATCAAAACCGACTTGAACTCCTTGAGCAACTGGGAGACTCGCTGCCAAAGCTGGAAAGGACCGTAGACTAGGAGGCTTTTCGGACGTTGCTGGGCTCAGTTTATAAAAACAGTGACCCCAGTAAAGGTGGGCGTCCACCTTACGACGTGTACTGATGTTCAATGTGTTGATCCTACAGCATTTGTCCAACCTGAACGACTCTCAAACAGAGTTCCAAATTCGGGATCGCTATAGCTTTTGTCGTTTTCCTGGGCGGAACGGGGCTATGGATTTACTGCAATGTTTGAGGCACTGGTGATCGACTGGTTGAAAGAGGCGTCCATCTCGGCAGTCTCCCGATTGATGGGGCTGAGTTGGAATGCCATTGATGGAATTATGCAGTGAGCGGTTAAGCGGGGACTGGCACGTAGAAAAGAGATCAGCCCAACACGTATAGGCGTTGGTGAGACGGCCCTCAAGAAACGCCATGATTATGTAACAGTCTTATCAGGCCAGGATGCAGGTACAGTGTTACACGTGGGCAGTGACCGCAAAAAGGCGACTCTCAAAGCACATGGTACGAAAGTCTGACAGAGGAGCAGCGAGAAGCGATAGAGAGTGTCTCTATGGATATGGCCAGCCTTTATCAATGCCATACTGGAAAGCCTGCCTAGGGCTGAAGATAAGATTGCCTTCGATAAATTCCATGTCACCAAGCACCTCGGTGAGGCGGTAGACAAGGTACACGCTGCCAAGAGCACAAAGCGCTGATGGCTGAAGGCTATGAGGACCCTTAAAGTCAGCCAGTATGACTGGCTCTGCAACCCAGAGAACATGACGCGCAGGAAGTAGATAATAATCCGGCAGAAGGTCTCAACAGCCGAGTCAAGATGATCAAGGTGCGTAGCAGAGGTTTCCGCAACAGAAGCGGTTTGCCAATGCAATCTATCTCCATCTTGGGGGGGCTGAATCTTTATCCTGAGGAGGGGGGTGGTTGGGCGATACTTACCCTCTCAATTGGGGGAAGAGCCGTATCTTTTACATTGGCGTTTAAGTTATAGAGACATTGGTCGTCGTTTGGGTCGTCATCACACCACCATCTCACGTGAAGTGAAACTCAATGGTCGGCTCATGGCCTGTTACCGGGATGGGTTTGCACAAAGCGTGCGATGGTTCGATGCAAGAAACCGAGGCACACTCACAATATGATCGCATAAAAGACGCCTGCATTATGTCATCGAGCGGTTACAGGAGGATTGGTCACCGGAAACAATGGCTGGACGCCTCAAGCTGGTTCACTCTCGAAGTGCATGTCTGCCGATTAGCCCGGAAGGTATCTATCGATGGATATACGAGGATGCAGCACAAGGCGGTTCTTTGTGCCAACACCTGCTGAGCCGGCACAAAAAGCGCCGAAAATAGCAGCAATACAGGATTGGACGTGGTTTGATATACAATCATGTCAGCATCCATGATCGTTCTTTGAGTGTTGGCAACCGCCGTCGCTTTGGCCACTGGAAAGGTGATAGTGTTGAGGGAGCCAAGGGCTCAGGTGGCATTGCCACCCATGTGGAAAGAAAGAGCCGCGTACTGGTTGCCACTAAACTGAACGACAAATCGGCAGATACTTTTTATCTGGTGACAACAACTGCCTTTAAGATCACACTGGAGAAATAGGTAAAACCTTCGCGGTTAATAACGGTAAAGAATGAGCTCGGTTCAAGAAAATTATCGACCTCGGAAATGCCTCAATTATCAGACACCCAATGAAGTCTTTCTGAATAGTACAAGTGATGCACTCACAACTTGAGTCCACCTCTTCTTGAATCGCATCTGGCTGGAGTCACTTCTGCCGTTGCGAAACCACCGGTTCCTTTGGATGGCGTGGCGAGCCTGTGACTGTGTCAATGGTTCCGATGTGGTGCATGCGGTGGCTGAGGGTTATCGTGTTGCGGAAAATATCAAAATCTTCGTGTCTATGCAGAAGGTGGAGTCATGAGTAAAATAAGTAGTTACGATCAATTCAAATCAAAGACAACTCTGAAAAAGACTCTGACGGTAGCCATAGAGTTTGAACGTGCCGCAAGGGATTTCTATAGTGATCTGATACCCAAGGTGAGCAGAATATCCGTTACCTTGTAGAGGAACTTGCTGAAGAGGAGCAACAGCACTTCAACCTCTTTTCTGGCCTGTCGCAGAACCCGAATGTACTTGGTCTGGTTCAGGCTGAAGTGGCGGTTCCTGCAAGCGATCATCGGTTTTCCGACTGTATTCACCTGCCGGACCTGGGTGAAGAGCCGGATGACTATGGCAATATGCGTTGAAACGCGGGCATGCCGCCATGGAGCAGTACGCCGAGCTGGCTGAAAGCACTGAACCTGGCCCGATCAAGGATGTATTCCGTTTTCTGGCGAATGAAGAGACCAAGCACAAAAACGAGCTGGAAAAGCTTTACTATGAAGTTGTTCATAATGGTGGCGTTTAGAAACAACCACGGTTTATCTGTGGGCGCTTTTTCTTAGCCCAACTGATCATCCGCTACACGGTGTTGCGGGTCTTTGATCACATTGACTTCAACCAGATTTCCCGCTTTACGCAGGAACTTGCGGCACTTGCCGCTCAGGTGGCGGATGTGGAGACGCTTCTCGGCCGCCAGATAGCGATCTGCCAGGGTATCGATCGCTTCGATGGCGGAGTGATCCATTACCTGAGAGTGTTGAAATTCCACCACGACATCGTCCGGATCGTTCTTTGGATCGAACAGCTCATGGAAGTTGTTCACCGAAGCAAAAAACAGCGGGCCATGCAGTTCATAGATCTTGGAGTCGAGCTTGCCTTCGTAAGTCACCACATTGATATGTTTGGCGTGCTCCCAGGCAAATACCAATGTGGAGACGATAATCCCGACCGCCACAGCGATTGCCAGATCGGTAGCCACAGTCACGCCTGAGACCAGCACTAGCACAAATGCATCGGAGCGGGGGATTTTGCCGATGATGCGGAAACTGGACCACTCAAAAGTGCCTATCACCACCATAAACATCACCCCAGTGAGGGCAGCCATGGGGATTATCTCGATCAGATCGGAAGCGAACAGGATAAACATCAGCAGAAACAGTGCTGCTGAGATACCGGACAAACGCCCGCGGCCGCCGGAATTTACATTAATCATGCTCTGGCCGATCATGGAGCAGCCACCCATACCGCCGAAGAGGCCGGTCACGCCATTGGCCAGCCCCTGAGCGATGCACTCTTTGTTGCCGCGGCCTCGGGTCTTGGTAATCTCGTCGATCAAGCTCAGAGTCAGCAAGGACTCGATCAGACCGATCGCGGCCAATATCACAGAATAGGGAAGGATGATCTGAAGGGTTTCCCATGTCAGCGGGACTGAGGGGATATGAAATTCGGGAAAGCCACCAGCGATAGAGGCTGTATCGCCCACAGTGCGACTCTCCATGCCAAAGAGGATCACCAACAGGCTAATCGTGATAATAGCAACCAGGGAGGAGGGTATGGTTTTGGTCAGTTTCGGCAAAAAACGGATAATTACCATGGTCAATAGCGCCAGTCCCAGCATGATGTAGAGTGGGTTGCCATCTAACCAATGTTTTTCACCGGCCGCATCCAGTGTCTGAAATGTCTGCATCTGGGCCAGAAAGATTACAATGGCTAAGCCGTTGACGAAACCCAGCATTACCGGGTGGGGAACCATACGGATAAATTTACCCAGCCTCATCGCACCAATCAGAATCTGTATCAGCCCCATCAGTACCACGGTTGCAAACAAATACTCCACTCCATGCTCGGCAACCAGTGCCACCATCACTACGGCAAGCGCACCGGTTGCCCCTGAAATCATCCCTGGACGTCCGCCAAGAGTGGCGGTTATTAATCCCACCATGATAGAGCCCAACCAAAGGGTCTACACCCGCAACAAACGCAAAAGCGATCGCCTCCGGAACCAGCGCAAGCGCAACGGTCAAACCGGAGAGAATATCATTTTTGGGACAACCCCGCTCAGTACATTCGAAGTTGAAAAGCATGGACTGCCTCTGATGATTGGCATCAAAAAAATAGCGCAGTCTAGTAGATTAGTAACTCCTAATATACTGCTAATTGAGATTTGCTCTAAATAACCTTATGAGAGCAGAGGTCGGAGAAAGCAACAGTGCATAGTAAGTTGCAAGAGACAGTATACTTCCCTTGGCTAAGCATGCCAGCACTGGAATACCCGAAGAATGAAACCCTATTCAGAATCCTGCGATCAAAACAAAGCGCCCATTCTTGCTGTTATCCAATCCCTGTTCAGGGATTGCCACAGTGTACTTGAGATTGGTAACGGGACGGATCAGCATGCGGTCTGTTTTGCTGAAAATATGCCGCATCTGATTTGGCACACCAGTGAGAGCAATGCCGGCGAACAATTGCATCCTATGCTGGCAGAAAAGCGCTGATTGATGGAACAACAACTGATTTTTGCCTTGGGCGTTACCGGCCCGATCATGGTTATCCTGTTTCTGGGGTTGGTGTTCCGTCTGATCGGGTTGATTAATGAGCAGTTTGTGCTGGTTGGAAACAAGATTGTTTTCAATGTAACACTGCCGTGCATGCTGTTTTTTTAAGCATAGCCACCCGGCCATTGGGTAAGACGCTCGACCTCTCGCTGGTGCTGTTTGGCGCAGTCTGTACGCTGTTGGTTGTTTTCGGCCTCTCTTTTTCCTCCTCTCTCTTTCTTTGTAAAAGGTGAAAAGCGCGGGGTTTTCATACAAGGCTCATTTCGTGGAAATATGGGCATCGTTGGTTTAGCCCTGGTGCTGAATGCCTATGGACCAGGGATGCTTTCGAAGGCTGGAGTATATCTCTCTATTTTGGTCGTCTTATACAACCTCCTTCAATCGGGGCGCTGCACTCCAGGCACCACTCTTATGTCGGATCCATCGTTAAGAATCCTCTTATCATTGCAGTTGTTCTTGGCGCGGCCTGGTCGGGTATTGATCTTCAACTGCCACTGTTTATGGAGAAGACAGGGCGTTATTTTTCTCAAATGACGCTGCCTCTTGCGCTGCTCTGCATCGGTGGGATTCTGCGCTGGGAGAGCTTCAAGACCAATCATCAGGATGTACTCTGGGCGACCCTGTTCAAGCTGTTGTTTATTCCCCTGTTGACCACCGGTGCAGCCATTGTCTGGGGTTTCAGAGGGGCAGATCTGGGTCTATTTTTTCTGATGATGTCAGCACCGACGGCAGCGGCCAGTTATGTGATGGCAAGAGAGATGACCCGGCATGGTGATATGGCGGCAGAAATTGTTGCCATGACTACGGCGGTAAGTCCATTAACCGTCACTGTCGGGTTGGTGATTCTTAAAAACTACAGTTTTATCTAAGGGAGCCTCTGATCAATTCTGGATTGGATGGTTGTATCTATCCGGTTGATTACCTATAAGCCATGAGTTTTTTCCCTGGAGGTTTAGGCTAGTATAGGTGAATAGTGCTTGGCTGAGAGCCTTGTTATATAGCGCTATTTCAGGACCCTGTAGCTATCTCGATAATCCTTGTAATCTATAATAAATATAGTGAGATATACCATGATGTCTAGCCTTCCAACCATCAGTGCTTATATCGGGGCGGATCAGTTTTGATACTGTTCGGTGCTATGCCGACAAAGCCGGGCAGAGAGTGCCTGCCGCTCTTTTCAACGCGGTTGTTTCTGATAATCAGCGTGCTGCTCCTAGCGGTTAATGCTTTGCCTGCGGTGGCGGAAGATTTCTCGCTGGTCGATGCTCAGGAGAATGAGATCAATGTAGAGGTGATGCCCGCAGATGGGAATTTCCTCGTTATATGGTTAGTCGACCATGAGGAAGAACGCCTGCCCTTTGAGACGATGCTGTGGGCAATCAACTGCAGCGGCGTGAGATCTGACGAATTGATCTGCTGGCGGATTATTTTATTCCACGCAGCAGTGAGAATGTGCGCACCTTGTCTGGAGATGGCGTTGCAGCGCTGCTCGATGCCGCTCATCTTCACAATTCAAAACAGATTATTCTTGCTGCATATGACAGAATGCCCCTGCCTCTGCTGCGTGGGGTACGTCAATGGCAGCGCGGTGCCTTGGAGCACTCTAGGCTGGCTGGAGCCGTGCTTCTTTACCCCAATCTGTTTGGTCCTCCGCTAATCGCAGGGCAACAGCCTGAATTGGATCCGATTGTTCGCTCCACCAATATTCCTGTCGCGGTATATCAGCCTGCTCTGGGGCCGCACCGCTACCTGAGTGAGTTAATGATCGCCTTGTGGACGGGAGATTCGCCGGCGTTTTCATATATTGTGCCTAGTGTGAGAGACTGGTTTTTCATGCATGAGTCAGATACTGATCCTGCAGAGATCACAGCAGCCAATGCGGTGCCGGCTAATCTGCAAAGGTTATTCCTGTTGTTGGATGGCTTGCCCAAACCGCTAGAACCGGCAGAACTGACTGACCAGAAGCCTCCTTCAGCACCTGTTCGCGGTTTGATCCCCTATGGATCTGAAATGTCTGCGCCTCTGTTCGATCTTGCGAATACAGCGGATAAAAGGATACGTCTGGAGGATTACCGGGGCCGAGTGACCCTGGTGAATTTCTGGGCGACCTAGTGTCCGCCGTGTGTCGAAGAGGTGCCATCACTCAACCGGTTGGCTAGCCTGTATAGCGATAAAGAGTTCAGTGTGGTATCGATCGATTTCCAAGAGTCAGAGAAGGTGATTCGTGATTTTGCAGATGAAATCTCCGTGGGATTCCCCATTCTGCTTGACCTCGATGGACGTGTTGCCATGGGTTGGAACGTGTTCAGTTTCCCCAGTTCGTTCATCTTGGACAGACAGGGGAACATCCGCTACTCAATCAATCGGGCCATAGAGTGGAATGCGCCGGAGGTGTTTGCCATTATTGACGGGCTTCTAAAAGCAGATAAAGAGAATAAACCATAGCGCTCTCATTTCTGTGATTGCTGCTATGTTGAATAGTGCCAGCCGAGCCTGTAAAGTTTTCTGTGTAACTGCCCGGGTTAAATATATTCCGCTAAGCGTTCTACGAACTCAGTCATAAATCTATTCAGTGCTAGTTTCCAATGACGGATCGGCATTGTCCACTTTTTCGATACGGCCTGGATTGCCAGATAGATTACCTTCTTTGCCGAGTCATCGGTTGGAAACAACTTCCGCTTTTTGATCACTTTGCGAATGACGCTGTTCAGTGACTCAGTGGCGTTGGTCGTGTAGATCACCTTTCGTATGTCCTCCGGGTAGTTGAACAGCGTGTTGAGATTCTACCAATGGGCACTCCAGGAGCGGCTCATCCGGGGGTGTTTGTTGTCCCATCGGTCAGAGAATTTATCCAGCGCCAATAAGGCTTCTTCCTCGGTGATGGACTGGTAAATCTTTTTCAAATCAGCCGTGACAGGCTTGTAGTCTTTCCAAGGCACGTACTTCATCAAGTTCCGTACCATATGCACGATACAGAGCTGGATCTGGGTATCCGGAAAGGCCGTGTTGATGGCATCAGGAAAGCCTTTTAAGCCTTCGACACAGGTAATCAAAATATCCTTCACACCGCGGTTTTGAAGCTCTGTCAACACGTTCAGCCTGAATTTGGCCCCCTCATTCTCCGATGAGCTATGGTCAAATCTGGTGTATAAGCCATCAATCAGCTTCCTGTTCAACTCGGATCCCATCTTTAAATTGCACACCTTCAATTACATCGGCGAGCAGTTGATAGCCTCTTAAGCGGTGCCATCTTTTTTGTGCAGTGTGCATCAACTTAAATGCCATGGCCAACGTCGTTAATCGACTACCGCAGTTCTTTGTTCTCGTGGTTCTAAGCCGCACTGTGGCAAACACCGATTCAATCGGGTTGCTGGTTCGTATATGCCCCCAGTGTTCCGCAGGAAAATCATAAAAAGTCAGCATCTTGTCTCGGTCTTTTTGTAAGCAATGCATCGCTTTCGGGTACTTAGCCTCATATTTTCGCAAGCATAAATCAAAGGCTTTTTCGGCATGGGTTCGAGAGTCAGACATCCAAATATCATGCAGATCCTCTTTGACTTTAGGCTGTATCGCCCTAGGCACTTTGTTGAGCACATTGGCGGTCTTATGCACCCAACAACGCTGGTGCTTCGTCGTTGGCCAATACTTGGTAATGGCCTTCCAGAAGCCTAGTGCACCGTCACCAACGGCCACCTCTGGCGGCACCGTAAAACCTTGTTCTGTGAGCTGCTCTAACAACTCTAACCAGCTCGCTTCTGACTCACGGTAGCCATCCGTAAGCCCAATGACTTCCTTGCGACCTGTGCTGTCGGAACCCATGATCACTAGCAAGCAAAGCTTGTCGTCTTGCCTTACGTTGCAATAAACACCGTCGGCCCAAATGTACACATAGCGCCGCTTTGATAAATCGCGCTTACGCCACCGACCATATTCGCTTTCCCAAGTTTGCTTGAGGCGGCTTATGGTATTGGAGGACAAACCTTTGGCATCAGCGCCAAGCAAACCTGCCAGTGCGTCCCTGAAGTCGCCTGTAGAGATGCCTTTCAAGTACAACCAGGGCAGCAGCTCTTCAATGGTCTTCGCTCGCTTCAAGTACGGTGGCACCAAACCGCTGTTGAACTTGATGCCTTGCCCGGTACGATCTCTTAACTTTGGGAACCTTGACCCCAACATCACCAAGCCCTGTTTGGATCATACGTTCCGGCAGGTGCTCATTGCGCACAACACCTTGTAAGCCTGATTCTCTCAGCAACCCTTGGTATTGTGCTAACAGGGTGGCGACTTCCGCCTCTATGGCTTGGGCTAATAGTTGCTGGGCTCCGGTATGTAAAAGCTCAGAAAGGACATCTCGCGCTGGCCTATTCAGCCCGACAATATTATCATTCTTCATGTAGCATACTCTTGTTGGTTGGTGATCGGCTAGGATCTTTTCCTTCCAACAGGATATGCTGCTTTAATTCCTCATACACCAGAAATGACTATACCTCTTCTCCGATAGCCACATCCCTAATAATTCCTTGTGGCCTTCCAGGTTAACGCCCAGAGCGAGATAAATCGCTTTATTGATCACTTTCTTGTCTTGCCGGATTTTAACGACAATGCTGTCCAGATAAACAATAGGCTAAATTGCATCCAGGGGGCGAGATTGCCATTCAACAACCTGTTCGATAACTGCATCAGTGACTTTGGATATGAGTGTGGCAGAGACATCGGCCCCATACATCTCCTTGAATATCGTGACGATTTCGCGGGTTGTCATACCTTGGGCATACAAGAAGAGGATCTTGTCATCCATTGAGGTAAATCGACGCTGGTGCTTCTTAACTAGCTGAGGTTCAAAGCTGCCCGCTCTATCTCGCGGGGTATCCAGTTCAAACTGGCCATCTTCCGTTTGTAAGGTCTTGCTGGTAGTGCCGTTGCGGCTATTACTCGCTTCGGATTATTGATGCTTGGCAAAGCCAAGATGATCAGCCAGTTCAGCATTGAGTGCTGCCTCGACCGTGATCCTGGTCAGCATTTGCCGAAACTCGTTGAGATCTTCTTCAGTTTTGATGTTTTTAGCGGCCGCCTGGGCTATCGCCTGGAGCTCTTTCTTGTCGATTATCTGCCTATCCTCTCCCTTGTTTGGGTTTAATGATAGACAGTTACACAGAATTCAGGACAGTCTCACGCTTAGGATCATCCTTTAGGCAGTTGGCCAAATTTCCTGCGGCCTTCCTCTATACGTCTTACCCGTTTGGCACGCTTCGTATTTGCCTTCTCCTGTTCCATCTCTCCCAGGCTCTTGCCTGCCTCGGCCATCTCACGGGCATAACAGGCATCTTCCTCGCGGGCCATTTCGTTGACACGGGCAACGGCGGCGACGGCACGCTTGGCTTTCTCCCAGACGTCTAGGCCCTCTGAATGTCGGTTGGGAGATCGTCGTAACGATGGAATATTGCCCAGCCACCCTGTACTTTCCTCTCGCTTAGCGATGGGCCAAGAGGCTTCGGGTTGGCGCTTTTTGTTACCCTTGATACCGTTTGATGCGCGGTATTGAATCGCCTGCCTAGTTTTGCCCATCGCCTCGGCGATCTGCTGATGGCTATAGAGGCGTTCCTCGCTCATACCGGCGCTCCATCGGTAACCCGGTAGATGAATACCTCAGATGTCAACGCCTCAAGCTCATCCTTATGATCCAGCGCGATTATCGTTTCTAAGTTATCCAGGAAAGTCTCTACCTCATCAGTGCAAAAGTTAAACTTGAGGCTTGTGCCTTCTTGCCACTGCTTCTCCGCTTTCATTTACGTGCCTCTAAATAGTCGACCCTGAAATATTCATTCCAGGCACTTAATAATACTGTTGTTTCTGTTTTGCAAACAGGAACAACAGTATGGACATGATATTTTTCAGCACAAAAAGAACCTCCTTCATCCATTTTCTGAAGTTGAAGGCAGCCGCCGCCATAAGCAAGTTAATCTGATCCCCGGCAAAGCCTTTAGGAAAGTTCCTTTTTAGCCTGTGGTCACTCTTTAAGTGACCACAGGCTCAATGCCAGCTCGTCTTCTGAAACGTTTTCTGGCTAATGCCATGGCTTCTTCTGAGGTATTCTTCCTGGCAGGCTTTGGCGTTACTATCTGTGTGTCATTAACCTTTGATTTGCCCCGGTAACCTCGATCAGCAATACCCACTTTGGGTACTCGATTGATGAGACGTTTCACCTGTGCCAAGACCTCAGGTACGGTGTGACCATCAAATACATTCTTCTCAAAAGCCAGGGCACCAATCACAATGCCCGCGTCCCTTGTGGTGGTGATTGATGCCTTGGTGCCAAACTCATAACGCTGCTGGGCCTTGCCTTTGCTCATACAGTAAACATGAGGTTCATGTAGGCTGTACAACTTGTTTTTATCAGCACGCTTCTGATTCAGCATGCGCTGGTACAGGGCGAACTTTTCTGCATAGAATTTCTGTTGTTCTCCGGTCATCTTACGCTGTATTTCACGCAGTAATCGGCCGCTGATGGTCTTTAATCGCTTGACGGCCTTACGTGCCTTTTTACGATTCCTCGGATGTGTGGCAAATCGGGTGGGGAGCTTGAGAATTTTTACTTCCTTCTCATGGCTTCGACTGAGCACGATACCTTCTGCTCGGGCCATCTTGAGTAACTGCCCGTGTATCTTTCGGTACTGCTTTGCATCAGTTGGAAAGGTAATGTTTTTCTCTTGTACGGTAGTGTCGATACACATTTCATCTTCGATCGCCTTTTCTTGATGTAAGGCGATAGAGGCAGCCAGGACCTTTTCAAAACCTTCGTTGCCAATACGCTTTCTGAAGTAAGTCAGGTCGGAGGGGTCACAAGGAAGTTGCCATTGGAATTCGATCTCACCCGTAAAACTCTGGTAGTAGGGATTTTGTATCCAGCGTTGAATCAGAACCTCGTCACTGAGGTCTTCCAGATGCTTGAGTATCGAGAGGCCCACCATTAGGCGGATGGGTTTTGAGGGCTTTCCAAGATGAGAATAAAGCGGGGCAAATTCAGCATCAAAATATGACCAGTCTATCTGTCTGGCCAATAGCAAAAGTGGATGCTTGGGGTTCAGCTGATCCAGTAAGTTCTGGTGCAGGAAACTTTGCTGGTTGGGATTGGCTGTCTTGGCTTTGCTCAATTATCCACCTCTGTTTCGCCCAGTTTTTCTCTGCTTTTACCCCTTTCCGGACGTTTATTTTATCAAATTTAGACGCTTATTTTATATAAATCATTGCGTTATGAATATTTCAGGGTCGACTAATTCGGTTGTTTCCGCACTCACGAAACAGGTTAAAAAACTTCCAGACAAGCTGGTACAGTCATTAACTTGGGATAGGGGGATGGAGCTTGCCGGCCACAAGAAATTTACTATGACGACAGATGCAAAAGTCTACTTTTATGACCCACAAAGTCCATGGCAAAGAGGGACCAATGAAAATACAAATCGGCTATTGAGGAAGTACTTTCCGAAGAAAACAGACTTGTCGATTTACTCTCAGGCACAATTAGATCGCGTGGCGAAAAAACTCAATCAACGACCGAGAAAAACATTGGACTTCGCTACTCCTGCAGATAGACTAAATGATGGTGTTGCATCGACCCCTTGAATCTACAATGGCGCGCTTTGCGCGGGGGCTCCCACTTTTTTGCTTGTATCTCCTTCATGATCTCTACTTCCAGGTTACGTTCTGCTAGCAGCTTTTTGAGCCGCATGTTCTCATCCTTGACTCGCTTTAGCTCCCGCACATCTGAAACTTCCATCTCGGCATACTTGTTGCGCCAACGGTAGATTGACTGCTCCGATACGCCGTGTTTGCGTGTTGCCGCCACGGCCGTTTTGCCTCTGCATCGCGCAGTACAGCCACGATCTGCTCATCCGAAAAATGTCCCTTCTTCATCCTGGTCCTCCTCAGGTAGAGGAAAACCTAACATACCAGCTGGTCTAGTGTTCGGGGGCAATCCAGTAGCGCAGTATTTTATAGCTGATTCCGGGGTCTTGAGAGATAAGCTCCTCCAGTTCTCCGGTTGTGGTCCATGGGTCGTTGATCCGTGCAAGCAGCTTCAGGATTACCCAGTGATTTCTCCTCCATTCGCTGACCTGAAATCACATTGGATCGGGAGAAAAAATAGTCCTGGAAGTAGTCGGATCCCAAATCATAGAGGTGGCTGTACTCCTCTTCGGTTTCCACTTTTTCTGCCAGTAGCCCGACGTTGTGACGTCGCAGGAGATCCAGGCGTTGTTCCAGCCCTTCCCTGTTTAGGTTGGAGATCTCTACCTTGATGGGGTCAATATGGGGATGAGTGCGTTCCATTTCTTTTCAAAGTCAAAGTCGTCCAGGGCAATTTTATAGCCTTGGCCAGCGAGTGCAGCGACACTTTTGATCAGGCGGTCATCCACCACTACATCTTCGAGTACCCCCAGCACCACTCTTTTTGGATCAAAGGGGATCTCCGGAAATTCCACAAAAAAGTTTCGTGTCAGATTGATGAAGGCCTTATGCGGTCCGATTGATGCGATCCAGGCCAATCTCTGTGAGGGCATTGAGAATGACCCAGGCAGACGCACCAGTTATCATCGAACTGAGGTGCGGAGGGGTATTGCCTTCTCTTTCCGGTAGAGGAGTTCATAGGCGTAGACGCCCATGCTCCTGTCATAATTTACCTGCCGACCGATGAATATATTCTGCATGCTTCCTCCGCAGGTAATTTTTCTACAACACAAGTCTGAATAATAATATGCAGATGTTTAACTCTTAAGTTATGGCTACACTACCCTATCGGCCCTGGATCATTTTACTTGAGAATAATTAAGTGGCGAAAAAAACCACTGGATGAGGTGGCTTTTTCGTGATTGAAAAGAGCTGAGTGTTATTTGATCTTGGCTTCCTTGTACATCACATGTTTGCGGATTTTGGGATCAAATTTGGTGATCTCTATTTTACCAGGCATGTTACGTTTATTCTTTGTCGTGGTGTAGAAGTGGCCGGTGCCGGCACTGGATACGAGTCTGATTTTGTCACGCATGATCTACTCCTTTATACCTTTTCACCACGGGCACGCATTTCGGTAAGAACCGTGTCTATACCCTTTTTGTCGATAATGCGCATACCGTTGGAAGAGACGCGTAGCCGCACCCAGCGGTTTTCACTCTCCACCCAGAAACGATGATGATGGAGGTTTGGCAGGAAGCGACGGCGGGTTTTGTTGTGGGCGTGGGAAACGTTGTTTCCTGTCACCGGGTGTTTGCCTGTCACTTGGCATACTCTGGACATTGTTAAATCCTCTAAAAAAGCCTGTTCAGGGCGGCGCACTTCAGCTCGCCGATAAAATCTGTCCACGGCCTATAGGGCAGATCCTAAAGAGGCGGATTTATATCAGATCGGCTTGCTCGCTACAAGTTTTTCTTTACAGAAACCCCCTCTCCGCCAAAGATACCGTCTCTCCAACACCTACAATGATGTGATCGAGTACACGAATGTCAATCAGTTCAAGAGCTTTTTTCAACCGCAGGGTGATCTGTTCATCTGCCCGGCTTGGTTCAGCCACTCCTGAAGGGTGATTGTGTGCCAGAATCAATGCGGCGGCGTTATGAGCCAGTGCACGGCGAACTATTTCCCGTGGATGGACGCTGGCTCCATCAATGGTGCCATGGAACAGCTCTTCGTATTCGATGACGCGGTGTTTGCTATCCAGAAACAGGCAGGCAAAAACCTCATTCTGATAGCTGGAGAGTCTTATTTGCAGGTATTCCCGGGTCTGTTTTGGGCTGGTCAGGGCATCGCTCCTTACCAGTAGCTCATGGAGGTGCCGGCGCCCCCATCTCCAGCACCGCCTGAAGAAGGACGTACTTAACCTTTCCCAGGCCGTGGCTGCTGCAAAAGCGGTGTTGGCTTGTAGCCAGTAGATTTCGCAAGCCCCCATATTCCTGCAGTAACTCACAGGCAAGATCCACGGCACTTTTCCCTTTGACGCCTGTGCGCAGAAATATCGCCAGTAATTCTGCATCCGAGAGTGATCCCGGTCCCTGTTTGAGTAGTTTTTCTCGCGGCCGCTGCTCTGCGGGCCAATCTGTAATCGCCATACTCACCTCCCTGTAAGCCCTGGCTATAGGATATAAAATACTATCAGTGTTGGTTGCCGGGTTCCAGTGTCCTCTTTATTCGGTTAGTCTTTAAACTTTAAATCTCTCTGGATGCAACCAATAACGTGCGCAGATAACAAAGAAGACGCAGAGGTTGTGAAGAGATTCTTTGGATTTTTAACTAAACTGTTCAGCAAATTTCTTTATGGTGCTGAAAAGCTACTCTTTGAATTTTACCTTATGGCTACGCGCAGAATTCATGCCTAAATTGACTGGAAAACGGATACTACTGGGTATTACGGGTGGAATTGCCGCCTACAAGGCCGCCGAATTGGTTCGGTTGCTGTGTAAGGCGGGTGCCGACGTTCAGGTGGTTATGACCGAGGCCGCCGGTAGATTCATAACGCCCATGACCCTGCAGGCGCTGTCGGGCAGACCTGTGAGGCAGGGGCTTTTTGATCCTGCATATGAGGCGGCCATGAGCCATATTGAGTTGGCTCGTTGGGCCGATCTGATCCTGATTGCCCCTGCCACGGCAGATTTCCTGGCGCATTTAGCCCATGGGTTGGCGAATGACCTGCTCTCCACCCTCTGTCTGGCGAGCGAGGCGCCCATTGCCCTCGCCCCTGCGATGAATCAGCGGATGTGGCTGAATCAGGCAACTGTCGACAATGCCGATGTTTTGGTTAAACGGGGTATTCTGCTGTGGGGGCCGGCAGCGGGTGAGCAGGCGTGTGGAGAGAGTGGGCCTGGACGGATGGTTGAGCCTGAGGGGCTGTTGGGATCAACGGTCGAGTTTTTGTCCGGGGGAGTATTGGCAGGGCTGCGTATGTTACTGACGGCGGGGCCTACCCGGGAGCCCATAGATCCCGTCAGATTTGTCGGCAACCGCAGCTCAGGCAAAATGGGCTTCGCTTTGGCCAAGGCGTTTGTCTTAGCGGGTGCACGGGTGGAGCTGGTGAGTGGTCCTGTTTCGCTGCCGACCCCATCCCGGGTGAATCGAATTGATGTGGAGACGGCACTGGATATGGAGCAGGCTGTCATGGAACGGGTTGCCGAGTGTGACATTTTCGTCGGCTGTGCAGCCGTGGCGGATTATCGTCCGGAAATCATGGTTGAGCAGAAAATCAAGAAGAGTGACGAGCGCTTGGCACTGCAGCTAATACGAAATCCAGATATCATTTCCCAAGTCGCTGCACTGCCTGAGGCGCCTTTTTCAGTGGGTTTTGCCGCTGAAACAGAAGAGCCGGAGACGTATGCAGAGCAAAAACGCCAGGCCAAGCGATTGGATATGATTGCCGCTAACCTGGTGGGCGCAGCCTCCGGTGGCTTTGAGCGGGATGAAAATGCCTTGACGGTATTGTGGGATGGTGGGCGTTGTGATCTGCCGATGGCGGAGAAAGAGGCGCTTGCAGAGAGATTGGTAGGACTAATTGCGGAACATTATGAAAAAAAATATTCAGCTGAAAATTCTTGATACGAGACTGGGAACGGAGTTCCCTTTGCCGGGCTATGCTACAGATGGTTCTGCGGGAATGGATTTGCGGGCACTGTTGGAGCAGCCCTTGGAGATAACGTCTGGTGAGACTCACTTGATACCTACCGGGATGGCGATTCATATCGAAGACCCTCATTTGACGGCGGTGATACTGCCCCGTTCCGGATTGGGGCATAAGCACGGTATTGTGCTCGGTAACCTGGTGGGGCTGATCGATTCGGACTACCAGGGGCAGTTGTTCGTCTCCTGCTGGAATCGGGGAGATAAAACGTTTCGGATAGAAGTGGGCGAACGGATAGCCCAGTTAGTGATCATTCCTGTGGTGCATGCGACGTTTGATATTGTCGGGGAGTTTACAGAGTCTGACCGGGGTGAGGGCGGGTTCGGCCACTCCGGTCGGCATTAAGCCCCAGGATTTCGGGGGAGGGATACGGCCTGTATGTTCAAAAGAAAAAATAATACGCCTGACACTGGCAGTAACAGGCCTGCGACAGGCCCTGGCAGACAGCACAAGGGAAAAGGTGTAGGGGCCTATTTTCAAACGGCACTGCTGTCGGCGGTGCTGATTATATTGCTCTGCGCCGGCGGAATTTTCTTTGTCCAGGGGAATTACCACGGTTCGACCGGAGGATCGCAATTGTCGGACAGTGCCAAAATCATCGCCGGCAGATTGGCTGATACGGTCCGCTTCCATTATCAGGTGATGGAGGGTTTTGCTGAAAATCCCCGTATTGGCACACTGTTTCTCCGCGAAGACATTTCAGGGCTCCGACAGCAGGAGGCAAAGCTGTCGAAGCTATTGCCGTCGGCACTAAAAGTGCGTTTGCTACCCAAAGAGTGGAATGAGGCGGATAATAGCAGCATCCCTCCGCTCAGTTTTGCTTCACTTGATCTGCTGCGAATCGTTGAGAAAAGCGGGGTGCCTGCACCAGCGGAAATTCATCAGTTTGGCAGTGAGCACCAGCACATCGTCTTGGCAGTGCCGGTTAAATCCAGCGCTAACGGAGCCGTAGTTGGCGTGCTGCATTTGGCCTTGCCGTTCAAACTGATTACCGGCGTGCTGAAAAATATAGCGGACCCGGGAGGCCGGGTCGAGATCCAACAACTGGCTGGGGGCAAGTCTGTAACTCTGGCGGCGGTAGGTAAAATTGATCTGCCGGAAGCCGGTATGGATGGCAGTGCCGCAGTGGAAGGTGCTATCTGGCAGGTTGGCTACAGGTTCTCCAGGGATACGGGTGATATGGAAGAGCAGATGATATCGCTGGCCATTCTTGCCGTGGGGACGGTTTTGGTGATTTTGTTGTTGCTGTTCCAGTCAGGAAGGGCTGCTCGAATTGCTGCGGCGAACCGGTCTGGGCGGGGGGCGGAAACGGCAGCAGAGTGTAGTGGCTGACGGGAAGAGTGCCGGTCCGGGAGGCACGCCATCCAAAATATCAGTGCTGGAAGATGTGGAGGCCACGGATGCATACGCCTCCAGCACAATGGCGTCAGGTACTGGAGGGGATATACTGGAGACAATTTTTCGTGCCAATGATATCAGAGGCGTTGTCGGCGAGACGCTGACAGACGAGATCATGTTTGACCTGGGTCGTGCCATCGGCAGTCAGGCCTATGAGCAGGGTCAGCAGACGATTATCGTTGCACGTGATGGTCGGGATTCAGGTAAGAGTCTGGGACAGGCTCTCTGTAAGGGGATGACGGCCAGTGGCAGGGATGTGGTCAATATCGGCATGGTGCCGACACCTCTACTCTACTTTGCGACGCATTTTCTTGGCAGTAACACCGGTGTGATGGTGACGGGCGGCCACAATCCCCCGGAGTACAATGGATTGAAGATTGTCATTGCCGGTAAGACCCTTGCGGGTGAGGCGTTTCATGGGTTGCGGGGGCGTATCGGACGTGGTGATCTGTTGCAGGGCAATGGGACCCAGCAGGAGCAGGATCTGTTACCGGATTACATCAACAGGGTGATGGGTGATGGGTGATGTCCAGTTGGCCCGGCCTCTGAAGCTGGTCATAGATTGCCGTCATGGTGTCGCCGGCCTAGTTGCCCCGGCACTGTTCCAGGCGTTAGGTTGCAATGTGATCAATCTTCATACACAAGTGGATGGCAGCTTGTCCAATCGGTACGAAGATCTGGAGAAAACCGAATATCTTGCTGTACTGATTAAATCCGTCAAAGAGAACCATGCTGATCTGGGTGTTGTTTTTGATGGAGATGGTGCCCGATTGCTGGTGGTTGACCCCAATGGGGAGGTCATCTGGTCAGACCGTCTGCTGATGCTGTTGGCCAAGGATGTATTGATGCGTCAGCCGGGGGCAGACGTTATCTATGACGTGGATTCCAGTCGGCATTTGGCCCCTGAGATACTGGCTGCAGGCGGTCGCCCGATCATGTGGAAATCTGGGCATGCACAGATCAGGGCGAAAATGAAACAGACAGACGCCTTACTGACAGGTGGAATGAGTGGCCATATCTTCTTCAAGGAGCGCTGGTACGGTTTCGATGATGGGTTATACTGCTGCGCCCGGCTGCTGGAGATATTGTCAGCAGAGGTTCTTGATGCGGCTGATTTGTTTGCCGGATTACCGGAGAGTGCTTCAACGTCACTGCTCACCATGGCGTGCGGTGAAGAGGGTGCCAGTGCGGCCCTGATGGAGCGTCTGATCGCCCAGGGCGGGTTCGGTGACGCCAAGGTGATAGAGCTGGATGGCCTGCGGGCAGAGTTTGAAGATGGCTGGGGGATCGTAAGAGCATCCAGTGCAACCCCGTCACTGATGTTCCGCTTTGAAGCCGATACGCCCGATGCGGTTGAACGGATAAAGGGAATTTTCCATCAGCAAATGATGTCGATCGATCCAGGCTTGAAGCTGCCATTTTAATACTGATGAGTGATGTGGACTGGATGCCACTTTTAATAGAATTGTGAGTAAATCATGAGTTTGACCCCTGATGCGGCCCATAACGTCGCCCATGTACTGACGGAAGCCTTACCCTATATAAAACGCTTTCGCGGTAAGACCATTGTCATCAAGTATGGCGGCAATGCGATGACAGAAGAGGCACTTAAGGAGAGCTTCGCCAGAGACGTGGTATTGATGAGGCTGGTTGGCATCAATCCCGTCATTGTCCATGGCGGTGGCCCCCAGATTGGAAGTTTGCTTGATCGGCTAGGGATTGAGAGCAAGTTTGTTCAGGGGATGCGAGTCACCGATAAAGACACCATGGATGTGGTTGAGATGGTGCTTGGGGGGCTGGTAAATAAAGATATTGTCACTTTGCTCAATCATCATGGAGCCTCTGCAGTAGGGTTGACCGGTAAGGATGGCGATCTGATTCATGCCACCAAGATGGTTGTTAAGCGTAACTCGCCAGAACTGGATGTGCCTGAGATCATTGATATCGGCCATGTCGGTGAGGTGAAAAGCATCGATATATCCGTGGTTAATATGTTGGTCAATGGCAACTTTATTCCGGTGATTGCCCCGATAGGTGTCGGCGAAGATGGGCGCTCTTACAATATTAACGCAGACCTTGTGGCCGGTAAGCTGGCCGAGGTGTTGCAGGCAGAGAAATTGATTCTGCTTACCAACACTAAGGGGTTGCTCGATAAAGATGGTGAGTTGTTGACGGGTCTAACGACTGAGCGAGTGGATGAATTGGTGGCAGATGGCACCATTCACGGTGGCATGTTGCCGAAGATCGCCTGTGCGCTGGACGCAGTGAAAGCAGGTGTAGGTTCAGCTCAGATTATCGATGGCAGAGTGAAACATGCCGTGTTGCTGGAGCTGTTCACCGATGAAGGTGTTGGCACCCTGATTTGTCGTCGTTGAAGCGGTTGTTGGAAAAATAATTGATGAATCAGAAAGTGTCCCGCAAGCAGTCTATTCTTGAAGCCCTTGCCGCTGAGCTTGAACGAAGTCCCGGAGCCCGTATCACCACGGCTGCCCTGGCAAAGGCCGTTGGTGTCTCAGAGGCGGCGTTGTATCGGCATTTTGCCAGCAAAGCGAAGATGTTCGAGGGATTGATCGGGTTTGCTGAAGAGACGGTATTTGCCCGCGTTAACCAAATTCTTGAGAGTGAGAAGGAGACTCGGGTGCGCTGTGCCAAAGTGATCTACCTGCTGCTGGGCTTTTCCGACCGGAATCCCGGCATTACGCGGGTGCTGCTGGGTGATGCCCTGGTTGGGGAAAATGAGCGCCTGCTGAGCCGTGTAGAGCAGTTTTTTGCTCGGCTTGAAACCCAGTTTCGGCAGATTCTGCGAGAGGCCAGGATGCGTGAGGGCGTTGCAGACAGTGACGCTGAAACGGGGGCTGCTCTGATGCTTGCCCTGGTCGAAGGCCGCATGCATCAGTTTCTGCGTACCCGTTTCAGGGTGTCGCCGCTGGATGGCTGGGATTCCCAGTGGGCACTACTTGAAAGGAGCCTCTTCCCAAAAAAGGAGAGGGACGCAGAGACCTCAGTGTAGGCGCTGAGATCGCAATGTATTGCACTGTTTCAGGTTAATCTTTGCCGCCACTTGATGCCATTATCAAAGCATTCTAATCGGCATTAGTTGGGGTTTTTCTGGTCAGAAACTTCCGGAATCCGGCCTGGATATCCTTTATTTCCTTCGTCAGGCAGGAGTCCTTGCCGCGCGGCGAGTTTTTACACTGTAGGTCCATGAATAGTTCAGCGCCAGATTGCTCTTTAACCGGAATCCTGGAAGCGGTAATACTGATATCAGTATCCTGAACAGGGGCCGCTGTCATGATGATGCTGTCACTCAACATTTGTAGCCGGGTTGTGGCATTTTCTCTGACGTAAGTCTCGACTTTTTGCCAGGCAAGGTCGCAAGCTGTTTTGTCACTGCAGGTGACAACAGTGTCCAGTAGTGATGCTTTTTTCGGGCCTGTGAGTAAATTATCGTCTAATGTATGGAGGTTTTTCAGGCTGCGGAAACGCTTTAGATCGCTGGTGAACTTCTGGCGTATCTGCTCTTTCCCCTGCTCTTTACGGATGATGGAGGCATAATTCTCTTTGAGTTGCTGACGAGTGTTCCTGATATCCTTCAGCAGGTTTTTCGATAGAGGGTATCCCTGTCTTTCGAGTCCGGCAGCCGTTTTCTGTATGTCCGCCAGCTTATCCTTCATCCGGCGAATATTGCTGCGTATTTCCAGGATGTTCCCCTCTATGGCGGTCAGCTTGCCGTTACGGGCCATCAACATGTCATCTTCAGAGCGGAAGGTGCGTAGCAGCACCCGGTCACTGGCTTGCTGTATCTCGATCAGGCGCTGTTGTTCTGCGCGCAGTCGCTTCAGTTCCTTTTCCCGGGCGATCTCCCGTTCTGTTTTAGCTGCCTCAGTTCGATTGATCTCCAGGCCTTGGTCGTTCAGTTCACTGCGGGCGCTGCGGGAGTGCTCAATCGGGACATGGTCCGAGTAGTGTACTTTGCCCTGGTCATCGACCCAGCGAAACAGCTTTCTGGCCTCAGATGCCGAGGTGAAAGCGAGCAGGGTTATTGCCAGTGGTGCCCAGACGAATTTTGTTGTTATATTCATATGTACACTGAAGTTGATGGTTAGCCCCTTGTAACTCGGTTATTCTTAAAGGAGCCTCTGATCAATTCGTGAATCGGTGTTTGATGGCTGAAATCTCCCGGATCAAGGCGGAAAATCTTGGCAATAGTCGGCTATTACCGGGAATTTCCGCCTTGATCCGGAAGATTCTAACTCGTCATCCATCCGATCCAGAATTAATCAGAGGTTCTCTAAGACACCATACTCTTTGCGATAAGACCTGATTCTTTCCAGCGCCTCTCCTGAATCCTCTTTTTCCTCCAGGTAGCTGACAAGGTGCTCAAGGCGCACGATGGCTGCTACAGGCATGGCATAATCGGCCTCCACTTCCTGAATGGCTGAGCGTTCGCCGGTGCCGCACTCCTGGCGGTCCAGGGCGATGACCACACTTGCCGGTGTTGCTCCCTGGGCAGAAATAATATCCATGGACTCTCTGATGGCCGTTCCTGCCGTGATGACATCGTCGATTATCATAATGCGCCCTTCCAGTGGGTATCCTACAATGCTGCCGTATTCGCCATGGGTTTTGGCCTCTTTTCGATTGAAGGCATAAGGGATATCTATTCCATGGTGGTTGAAGAGTGCTGCTGCGGTGACTGCGGCCAGTGGAATGCCCTTGTATGCAGGGCCGTAGAGTACATCGAACTCCACTCCCGTGTTGACGATGGCCTGTGCATAAAAATATCCGAGGCGTGCTAGGCTTGAGCCTCTGTTGAATAACCCGGCGTTAAAAAAATAGGGGCTGATGCGGTCCGATTTCAGAGTGAATTCGCCAAAGCGGAGGACGCCTGTATAAAGGGAAAATTCGAGAAATTCACGTTGATAATCTTGCATGGCTGACTCCAGAATTCTAATATGGGAATTGTCTTCTGGCCTGAGGCATGATGCAAGGAGTTATCTCAAGTGGTGAGAATTTCTTCAGTGATTGTCACAATTGAGCGCTGAATCGTTATAATCTGGGACCCTATTTAGTGCTTCAGCTGCTTTGGTAGGAATGATTGGACGTTATGCCGACAAAAATTGAACAACGCAGTCTCAGTGATATTCTGAGTGCCATCTTCAGCCATCGCATGTTGATTGCCGGGTTGATGGGATTCGCTTGCGGCCTGCCGCTATTGCTGACAGGTTCCCTGCTTCAGGCCTGGATGGCAAAAGAGGGTGTGGATCTCGCGACTATCGGTCTTTTTGCCCTGGTGGGCTTGCCCTATACGGTGAAGTTTGTCTGGGCGCCATTGATGGATCGCTACACCCCCCCCTTACTAGGCCGGCGTCGTGGCTGGTTGATACTGGTCCAGCTGGCTCTGGTTGTGGCACTGGTCGGGCTGGCCTCATCCCGACCGGGAGATGCACCTCTGAGCATGGCGTTAGCTGCGTTGCTGGTTGCTTTTTTTTCTGCTAGCCAGGATATTGTGGTGGATGCCTATCGCCGGGAAGCGCTGGCGGATGATGAGCAGGGGCTCGGGGCATCCCTGTATGTAAACGGTTATCGGGTAGGCATGTTGTTGGCCTCTGGGGGCGGTCTGATTATGGCTGACCTCATCAGTTTTTCACAAGTCTATCTGGTGATGTCCGGCATCATGCTGGCCGCCATAGCGACGACCTTGCTGGCGCCGGAGCCGAATGCCCCTGAAGGTAAACCGAAGACGCTGCGCGAAGCGGTAATTGAACCGTTTGTAGAGTATTTCAGCCGTCGTAATGCACTATTGATCCTATTGTTTGTGCTGCTCTATAAAATTGGCGATACCATGGCTTCTCACATGACGATCCCTTTTTATCTCGATCTGGGTTTTACCAATACAGAGATCGGTGCTGTGGTGAAGCTGTTCGGTTTCTGGGCAACGATTGCAGGGGGGTTGCTCGGCGGAGTGCTTATCCTGCGTCTCGGCATCTACCGTGCTCTCTGGGGGTTTGGCATTCTGCAGGGAGTCTCCACGGCAGGGTTCGCTGTTTTGGCGCTGATGGGTGCCAGCCTGCCTGGATTGGCTGCGGTGGTTGCCTTTGAAAATCTGAGCGGCGGCTTGGGTACGGCGGCATTTATTGCGTTTATGGCCAGCTTGACCAATAAGAAATTCACTGCCACCCAGTATGCATTGCTGACCAGTTTAATGGGTGTGCCACGAGTGATTGCGGCAACGCCCACGGGGTATATGGCTGAGTGGATGGGCTGGGCCGGGTTTTTTATCTTTTGCGCTTTGATCGCCGTTCCGGGGTTGCTGCTGTTGTCGAGGCTCCATCAGAATGAGTTGGCTGAGATCAGGGGAGGGGAGAGTTGATGGAGTTATGGATGCCCTATTTAAGTGCCTTCGTCGTCGGTCTGCTCGGTGGTGTGCATTGCATCGGGATGTGTGGCGGTATCGTTGGAGCGCTTACATTCGGTTTGCCTGAGAAGCAGCAGGGACGACTAGCCAGTATGCCCTATCAACTGGCTTACAATGTTGGGCGTATATCCAGTTACGTGATTGCTGGCGCAATTATGGGCGGGTTGGGACTGCTGCTGACCCGGTTGATGCCGATCTATTACGCCCAGCGGATACTGTTGCTGTTTGCCGGTTTATTTATGATCCTGCTGGGTCTCTACCTAGCGGGATGGTGGATGTTGTTGAACCGTGTAGAGCATGTCGGCGGTGCTTTATGGCGGCGCATCGAACCGCTGGGGCGCAAGCTGCTACCGGTGACTACAACCCTGCAGGCCCTTGGCGTGGGCTTGGTTTGGGGCTGGCTTCCTTGCGGACTGGTTTACAGCATGCTGATCAATGCAGTTGCCTCCGGCGGTGCTCTCGAAGGAGCCGGGCTGATGCTGGCCTTTGCCATAGGTACATTCCCCAATCTGCTGATAATGGGCGCGTTGGCTGGTGCCGCAGCCAGGCTGGCTCACTCTGCCGCGCTGCGTAAAGTAGCGGGTGTTACGGTGATGCTGTTTGGTCTCTACACTATCTGGCAGGCGTTGTAGTCGATGTATCCAGCATCTATTTTTTGGTACCGGATAAAAGCGGATGTTTGGTTATTACTTGATGTCTGAAGTGACAGGTGACCAACGGGTAAGTTTCGTTGTCGGTGCGAGAGGCTGAGATCATCAAGCCTGGACCGGTCCATACTATCCTGATGGCTTGTCAGAATCCTGGTGGCTCAGCTACTATTCAAACGAGTTTTATGGGGTTTTGGTTCCGGTACCCGAATGGCTGAATTGCTCGTCTGATGCCTAGCCTGAGTGAATGGATGATGTCTCAGATAGCTTCTGGTTTTTCCTGGGGTTGGAGACGGTAGCATCGGGAGAGCTTCAGAGGCTGAAGCAGTTTGCTGGCCTGCTGGGTGATGCACTGGGTGGCGTGGTCGTTACAAAGGGCGTGTTGTCGCAGGTGCTTGAAATTGCCGGTGAGCTTTCCGGGAGATATTTTTATCCCGTGGCAACCGCCGGTTTGCCGGTCGCATTGGACGCTGTGGCGAGTGGTTGCCTAGTCCGGTTTTACAGTGCCGGGGCTGCGGGTTAATTAGGCGGTCCCTTTATCCGGCTTGCTTGACTCGATGGGGGGGCTGATCTTCGGCACGTTGCGCCACCTCATATAGAGTCGTTGGGGGGGTGATAGCCGTATTGAAAGCTCCTTCGCACTGTTTTTTTGTGGTGATCAGGTTGGTGTTTCATCGATGCAGGATCCGAAAATTGTGGCTGAGCTTCTTGGTTGCACCTGACAAAGGCTATTCTGCTTGACGCTGTAGTTTACCAGAGGTAAAAAGGGGAACTTTTTGTATCGAAGATTTCCAGAACAGGAGCGCTTGCCCGGCTGATGGAGAACAACACTAAAATCATAATGGATTCGAGCAGTAGCCAGGAGCCATTAGTGAAGATTCGCGGCCTGCGTTTCCTCCGTGGTGAACGTGCCATATTCGACGGTGTCGATATTGATATTCCCCGGGGCAAGATTACCGCCATCATGGGTCCGAGTGGCACCGGTAAAACCACCCTGCTGAAGCTGATCGGTGGACAGTTGCACCCCCATGCGGGGACTATTCATGTCGATGGCGAGCTTATTCATAAGCTGAATACCCGCGATCTTTATCGTCTCCGGATGCGCATGGGTATGCTGTTTCAGAGCGGAGCGCTGTTGACCGATATCAGCGTTTTCGACAATGTTGCATATCCCTTGCGGGAGCATACCGATCTGCCGGATGCGATGCTTCGAAAGCTGGTTCTTCTCAAGCTTGAAGCAGTGGGTTTGCGGGGCGCCCGCGATTTGATGCCCAGCGAGCTCTCAGGAGGCATGGCACGCAGAGTGGCCCTGGCCCGAGCCATGGTGCTGGATCCGATGATGATTATGTACGATGAGCCCTTTACCGGGCAGGATCCAATCTCCATGGGCGTGCTGGTGCAGCTGATCCGTTCACTGAACGATGCCAGCAAGCTCTCCAGCATCATCGTATCTCATGATGTCGAGGAGACTGCAGCCATTGCAGATCTGATCTATGTGATATCGGAAGGGAAAGTCATTGAGCGAGGTACACCTGATGCCATGATCAACTCTGATGTGGCCTGGACCCGGCAGTTTATGCAAGGTCTTGCTGATGGCCCTGTGCCTTTTCACTTTCCAGCGGAAGATCTTGAACAGGATCTGCTGGAGGCATCGTGTTAGCGCGTATTGCCCAATTGGGAAGAGTGGGTATCAGCGCTCTTGAGCGGTTTGGTCTCGGCCATTTGCTCCTGTTCAATATGCTCCGGGGAGTACCTGCGCTGGTTCGAAGGCCGCGCCTTCTGATCCAGCAGATCCACTCCGTTGGCGTTTTGTCGGTGTTGATTATCAGTGTCTCCGGCCTGTTTGTCGGCATGGTATTGGGGCTTCAGGGTTACTATATTCTGTCACAGTTTGGCGCAGAGCAGACACTGGGTGTTATGGTTGCAGCCTCTCTGGTCAGGGAGTTGGGACCGGTGGTCGCTGCACTACTCTTTGCTGGACGTGCGGGGTCTGCGCTGACGGCCGAAATTGGCCTGATGAAAGCGACAGAACAGCTTTCCGGTTTAGAGATGATGGCAGTAGATCCGATTAAACGGGTGTTGACGCCGCGTTTTCTGGCAGGATTTATCTCATTGCCGTTATTGACGGCACTGTTCAGTGCATTGGGCGTGATGGGCGGCTATTTTGTTGGTGTGGGTCTGCTTGGGGTGGACGATGGTGCGTTCTGGTCCCAGATGCAGGCTAAAATAGATCTGGATGAAGATGTTTATAATGGTGTGATCAAAAGTCTGGTTTTTGGTACGGTTTGTGCCTGGATCGCGCTGTTCCAGGGTTATGATGCGGTGCCGACCTCGGAAGGGGTGAGCCGTGCCACTACCCGTACCGTGGTGCATTCGTCTCTGGCGGTGCTGGGGCTTGACTTTATTCTGACGGCACTGATGTTCGGGGGTTGATCTATGATACAGAGCAGAACAACGGAAATACTTGTGGGTGCCTTCATGGTGGCTGGATTGGTGGCGTTCTTTTTCCTCGCCATGCAGGTCAGTAACCTGAGTACCAGCGCGAGTGGCGATGGTTATTTGGTCGCTGCACGATTTGATAATATCGGCAGCCTCAAAGTACGTTCGCCGGTGACCATGGCTGGTGTAAGAATTGGCCGTGTCAGCAACATCAGCTTCGACCAGAATACTTATGAAGCGGTAGTGACATTGAAAATCGAGTCACAGTATAACGCCGTCCCTGATGATACATTTGCAAAAATTTTTACCGCCGGTCTATTGGGTGAGCAATATATAGGGCTTGATCCGGGGGGCAGTGAAAAATATCTGGCGGATGGCGGCGAAATATCCCTGACTCAGTCAGCGCTGGTGTTGGAAGAGATTATCGGACAGTTTCTGTTCAGCAAGGCAGAAGAGGGACGCGAAAGTGAATAAATGGGCACCCTATTTCGGGCTACTGTTGTTGCCCCTGTTTTTAGTTCGACCGGTGATGGCCGATAATGCCCCAGATGCCGTCGTGAAGGAGACGGCTGATCTGGTGCTGGCTGAGGTAGTACTCTTGAAAAAAGAGCTGAACCAATCGCCAGAGAAAATCTACCAGCTGGTAGAGCATATCGTTCTGCCGAGGTTTGATTTCCTCCGCATGTCTCGGTTGGTGCTTGGAAAATACTGGAAACGTGCAAAAGAGAGCGAAAAAGAGGCTTTTATTGGTGCGTTTCGTGAACTGCTGATTCGTACCTATACTATGGCACTACTCAACTATTCCGGGCAGAAGATTGAATATCTACCATTCCGGCACATCGGGAATGCCACTAATGTTACGGTGAGCACCAGGGTCAGCGAATCTGGCGCGATTCCGGTACCGATCAACTACAAACTTTATCTGGACGAAGATGGCTGGAAAGTGTACGACGTAGTGATCGATGGCGTCAGCCTAGTGTCAAATTACCGCACCAGTTTCTCTTCTCGGATCCGGCGCTACAAATTGTCCGGCTTGATCCGCAAGCTAGAGTTGCGTAATAAGCAGGGCAAGTAAGTGACAACCGCTGACCTGAGCTCAACTGAGGAGGGTTGTGTGCTGGTGACGGGCCCTCTGGTTTTTGCCAGTGTGGTTGAGCTGTTGGCTAAGTGTGAGCCGTTTTTTGCCGATCGTGAAGAGCTGGTTTTTGATTTTTATGAAGTGAATCATACCGATAGCTCTGGTCTTGCACTTCTACTTGAGTTGTTGGATCGTGGCAGTGCGCAGGGTGTCAGTATCCGGTTCAGGAATATGCCATCATCCCTGTTGGGTATTGCACGTCTTAGTAATGCAGAGCAACTGTTGCCTGTGACCGGCTAGTTTGTTTCAAGGTAGTAGTCAGGTGGTGATGGGTTCAGCGGCCCGGGAAAGCTAGTCCTTTCTGTTTTCCTCGGTTTTCCCTAGAATAGGCCGTTACCTCGAACCTTACATCTTTATCTCAGCGGGCCAAGTGCCCGATTTTGGCAATTTTTAATGGATAAACTGATAATTACTGGCGGCGGTCCCTTGTCAGGGGATGTGCGTATTGCCGGGGCAAAGAACGCGGCCCTCCCTATTTTGGCGGCAACCCTTTTGGTGGATGGCCCGATGAGCGTGGGTAATGTACCTCATCTGCACGATATCACCACGACCATGGAGTTGTTGGGGCACATGGGTGTCCAGCTGGTGGTGGATGAGCGTCTCTGCATAGAGACTGACACCTCCACCATCAAAGACTTTCACGCTCCCTATGAGCTCGTGAAAACGATGCGTGCATCTATTTTAGTGCTCGGTCCGCTGTTGGCCCGGTTTGGGCGGGCGGAGGTCTCTCTACCCGGCGGTTGTGCCATCGGCTCAAGACCGGTCAATCTGCATATCGAAGGGCTTCGCGCCATGGGCGCTGATATCGAGGTGGAGGCGGGTTATATTCGGGCCAAAGCCAAACGCCTGAAGGGTGCCAGGCTGGTGATGGATATTGTTACCGTCACAGGTACCGAGAATCTGATGATGGCGGCAACACTGGCGGATGGCATTACCGTCATCGAGAATGCTGCCAGAGAGCCGGAGGTGGTCGACTTGGCCAACTGCCTGAATAAAATGGGCGCCAGGGTGAGTGGTGCAGGCACGGATACCGTCACTATTGAAGGTGTGAAGCGTCTTATCGGCGAACATTATGATGTATTGCCGGACCGCATCGAGACCGGCACCTATTTGGTAGCCGCTGCGATTACCGGCGGCAGTATCCGTATTCGGGATACTCAGCCGGGGTTGGTGGATTCAGTTATACATAAACTACGTGAATCCGGGGCCGAGATTGAGGCCGGTGAAGATTGGATTACCCTCGACATGAAGGGGCGGCGGCCTAAATCGGTGAATGTGCGTACCGCACCTTATCCGGCTTTCCCTACGGATATGCAGGCGCAGTTCACTGCGCTGAACAGCGTTGCTCAGGGGGTAGGGATTATCACTGAAACGGTGTTCGAAAATCGCTTTATGCATGTGCTGGAGATGCAGCGCATGGGAGCTGATATCCGGCTTGAAGGCAATGCGGCAATCTGTGATGGCGCTGAGCGATTGACAGGCGCGCCGGTAATGGCGACGGATTTGAGGGCATCAGCCAGCCTAGTGCTGGCCGGCTTGGTGGCAGAGGGTGAAACCGTGGTTGAGCGTATCTATCATATCGATCGCGGCTACGAGAACATAGAAGAGAAACTGTCCGGGCTTGGGGCTCAGATCCGGCGGATACCTAATTAGGCAAGAACATTTCTCTCAGGCAGTGTTTGTGAAAAACATGGATTTTGACACGTCGATTACCATTGCGCTCTCCAAAGGGCGGATTTTCAGGCAGACTCTGCCGTTGCTGGCACATGCCGGCATTAAACCGGTGGATGATCCTGAAACCAGCCGTAAGCTGATTCTGGATACCAACCATCCTCAGGTGAAACTGGTGATTATTCGTGCCACAGATGTCCCAACTTATGTGCAGTGGGGTGCGGCCGATCTGGGCGTGGCGGGAAAAGATGTGCTGCTCGAACATGGCGGAGAAGGGCTGTATGAGCCGCTGGATCTGCAGATAGCACAGTGCCGGCTGATGGTGGCGGGTGTCCCGGATGCAGAGTTGACCGGTAACCGGCTGCGTATTGCCACCAAGTATGTTAATTCGGCTAGGCAGTATTTCGCTGCCCGGGGGCAGCAAGTTGAGATTATCAAGTTGTATGGCTCCATGGAACTGGCACCTCTGGTCGGGTTATCTGATCTGATCGTGGATCTGGTGGAGAGCGGCAATACATTGAAGGCCAATGGGTTGGTTCCACTGGAGCATATCACCGACATCAGCTCTCGCTTGGTGGTCAATAAGGCGGCCTGGAAAATGAAACATGGCACCGTCATGCAGTTGCTGGAAGCGCTGCGTGAAGCGGTGGCTGAGAGTAGTCACTGATTCAGGGCAAATTCGCCTGAAGCGGATGAATTTCAGCCTCCTGATATCCGTTCGGAACCGGCTGATTCATAGGTACATTTCCCTGAATACCCCAAATTATACAGCGGAGTAGAAAAATGGCTGATATAGCACAGCTATCCACCACCGATACCGGTTTTCAGCAACGGCTGGAGCAGTTGTTAGCCTGGGAGTCAGTATCTGATGGCGGGGTCAATCAAACAGTAAACGATATTATCGTCGATATCCGTTCCCGGGGCGACGATGCACTGCTTGAGTATACAAGCCGTTTCGATGGCTGGGATGCAAGAGGTGCCGCTGATCTGGAGATTCCTGCTGCAAGGTTGGCGCAGGCATGGAGCTGTATCCCCGAAGATCAGCGCCAGGCACTGGCGCATGCTGCTGAACGTGTCCGCATCTACCATGAAAAACAGAAAACAGAATCATGGAGCTATACAGAAGAGGATGGCACGCTGCTGGGACAGCAGGTGACCGCAATCGAGAGGGTTGGGCTCTATGTGCCGGGAGGCAAGGCGGCCTATCCCTCTTCAGTTCTGATGAACGCGCTGCCGGCGAAGGTGGCGGGTGTTCAGGAGCTGATTATGGTGGTTCCCACCCCGGGTGGTGAGTTGAATGAACTGGTGCTGGCCGCCGCCCACCTTTGTGGTGTTGATAGGGTGTTTGCTGTTGGGGGCGCCCAGGCGGTGGCGGCCCTTGCCTACGGTACTGAGTCGATCCCCCCGGTGGACAAAGTGGTGGGTCCCGGCAATATCTATGTGGCGACTGCCAAACGGGCCGTATTTGGGCAAGTGGGTATAGACATGGTTGCAGGACCCTCTGAGATTCTGGTGATCTGTGATGGTAAAACCAACCCTGACTGGGTCGCTATGGACCTCTTCTCCCAGGCAGAACATGATGAAGATGCCCAGTCTATACTGCTCTGCCCGGACAAGGTTTTCGTGGCGCAGGTGAAGGCCAATATTGACCGGCTGTTGCCGACCATGGAGCGTGAACCTATTATTGCCACGGCCCTGAAAGATCGCGGTGCGCTGATTCACTGCCGGGATTTGGACGAAGCTTGTGAGGTCTCTAATTTTATTGCCCCAGAGCACTTGGAGCTCTCGGTTGACAATCCCCAGGCGCTGGCGCCAAAGATCAGGCATGCGGGTGCCATCTTCATGGGCCGTTATACGTCCGAGCCCTTGGGTGATTACTGTGCCGGCCCAAACCATGTATTGCCCACCTCAAGGACGGCGCGCTTCTCCTCTCCGCTGGGTGTCTACGACTTCCAGAAGCGATCCAGCCTGATTATGGTCTCGGAGACGGGCTCTGATACCCTTGGCAAGACGGCATCCGTTTTGGCACGGGGTGAAGGACTTACTGCTCACGCCCGCTCTGCTGAGTATCGGTTTAAAGATAAATAGCATCCGTCCATTGTCACTGCCCCTGAGCCGTGACTTCGTGGTCGATAGTCGTAACAGAGATTGATGAATTGTCCGGGTTAAGAGGCGACTCCAATGAGTGAACAGGGTATTGATACATTGGTTAATCAATGGGTGCGCCCGGAAATAAAGGGGCTCTCTGCCTATCATGTGCCCAAGGCGTCAGGCCTGATTAAGCTGGATGCAATGGAGAACCCCTACAACTGGCCGGATGAGTTGCTGAGTGCTTGGCTAGGGCGGCTACGGGGAGCGGAGCTGAATCGTTATCCACACCCTCAGGCCCCGGGGGTTCAGGCACGGTTGCGCCAGACTATGGGGATACCGGAAGATGCCGGTCTGATTTTGGGAAATGGCTCCGATGAGCTGATTCAGATGATTGCCATGATGCTTGCGGGTGGCAACCGGAAGATCCTCTCAGTGGATCCTAGTTTTGTCATGTACAGCATGATAGCGACCATTGCCGGTATGGCGTATGTCGGTGTTCCCCTGGACAGTGATGATTTTTCCCTGGATACAGAGGCGGTGCTGAGCGCTATTGATCAGCACCAGCCTGCGGTCATATTCCTGGCCTATCCGAACAACCCCACTGGCAACCTGTTTCCGGTGAAAGATCTGGTCCGCATCATTGAGGCTGCTCCCGGGCTGGTTGTTATTGATGAGGCCTACGCTCCCTTTACCGATGCCAGCTTTCTCGGCAGAGTCGGGGAGTTTGCCAATCTTCTGGTGATGCGTACCGTCTCAAAGATGGGGTTGGCGGGCCTGCGGTTGGGGCTGCTGGTCGGAGCACCAGCATGGATCGATCAGATCGACAAGATACGCTTGCCGTATAACATCAACATACTGACCCAGGTTAGCGCCGAATTTGCACTGGAGCACCAGACCCTGTTCGATCGACAGACCGATGCAATCCGGGAGCAAAGAGTGGCTTTGTTCAGTTCGTTGAAAACGATTGATGGTATTCGTCCTTTTCCCAGTGAAGCCAATTTTATTCTGGTCAGGATGCCGAAAGAGCGTGCGGTGGAGATCCATGGGAGCATGAGAGAGAGTGGGGTGTTGGTGAAAAATCTTCATGGTGCTTACCCTTTGCTGGCAGATTGCCTTCGGCTGACAGTGGGAACCCCGGAAGAGAACCAGGCGCAACTGGCCGCCTTGCAAGCGGCGCTACAGTCAGCCTAGTCAGTCTTCATTCGGAAGCAGCGCTCTTCTTCCTGCTGATTTATAGTCTAAACTGGGCAGTCGGTTCCCTCAATTGAACAGAGGGCCGATTCAGGCCTTCGCTGGCTGCAACTACGCGCTCTGAGCTCTCCAGGCTATTTTCTTCGGCAACTGTGCTCTGTTGTGTGGCAGTGGCAATTTGGGTTACCACACTACTGATGGTATCCACTGATCGGGTGATCGATTCAAGAGATACCCCGGCCTCCTTTGCCTGAGTTGCCGTTGCTTGGTCCCCTCGCCGCTTCAATGGCTGCGTTGAGCGCGAGCAAGTTGGTCTGTTCTGCTATCTCAGGATATTGCTGATGTTGTTGTAACGCTCGATTAGGCTGGTATTCTGTTCAATGTGGTTGATGGTTGCATCAAGCCGCCGGATAGGTATGGTGTCTCTGTGGGCGAAAAACCGCTCGGCCAGCGCAAGAACCAGGATGGCGATGTTGTAGTTAATATCCCGGCCCAGAGCCTCTGCCGATGAAAATGTCTCTTGGATTTCAATTTTGCTGGTAATCGATCAGTCGAGTCCGGCGATGTCCGGTGGAGTGTAGGCTGAGAGTACCGTTTTTCCACAGCACCCGGTAAAGATGCTTCCGCCGCTTTTCTCCCTGGCCTGACGCCGACGTTGCAGGTGTGCCTATCTGTTGCAGTCCTGCATTGATTCCCTTGGCTGATTATGTCGGTAATCTCGCGTGAAATCCCTGCACGCTCTAGCAAGGCAGGGTAACCACCAGGAGATTCCACAATGAACAGGCTGATGCTGTGTGCCACCCGGTCTTTACTAACCCCAGATAGGTTTTGCCGGTTTTTCCTTGTCCGACCTCTTGCTATTCTGCACTGGTGGCGATACCGTTTGGCTTGTCTACCGGCACCTGGAAAACGAGCACTCCATGCGGTTTTTATCGTCAAACATAGGCGAGGCGATAAAAGCGGCTTGGTCACTATAGGGGGACCACAGGGTTTTGAATCGACGACTGTTACACGGTCGGATTTGTCTGCTTTCACTGCTGATCTAAAGGTCTCTCCCAGACCTGAGTCCTAAACCAGCATGGGGGCCGAGATCAGGGAGGCGCCAGAATCGATCTCCTTGGAGGCGGTGTAAATAATATTGCCGTTTTCAGACCCTACCAGAAAAATATCCTAGACGAACTTTGCCAAGAAGACCTGCAATTTTGAGTGATACAGGCTGTGAATATGTCCATAGAAGGTGTCGTCTTCAGGATCATTCCATTTCTCTTTTTCGCCCAAAGGGTTTGGGTTTGTCTTGAGGCACTGATACTGGATAGCAGCGGCTGTTTCATCCAGGCCTTTCGTAATGGTGGATTACAAATTGTAAGTGTATCACCTGTACTTTTCAGAAAGACTTCGTTTGGCGTCTGATAATTGAGGCATCTCAGAGGTCGATTGTTGAGCTTTCCTACCACTGTTGCAAGCATTAGATTAGCGACCTTTTGCCAATCGATTCCTCTAGGAAAGTGCTGACGCAGCAGCCCATTGATATTTTCATTGGTGCCCCGTTGCCAGGGGGAATAAGGATCAGCAAAGTAAACATTCATGCCTGTGGCCTCTTCAATTTTCCTGAACTGAGCACATTGCTTTACCGTTATCAACCGTCAGGGTTTTACACCATTTCTCAGGTATGACCTTAAGGCAGTTGTTGTCACCAGATAAAAAGTATCTGCCGATTTGTCGCTCAGTTTAGCAGCAACCAGTACGCGGCTCTTTCTTTCCACATGGGTGGCAATGCCACCTGAGCCCTTGGCTCCCTCAACACTATCACCTCTCCAGTGGCCAAAGCGATGGCGGTTGCCAATACTCAAAGGACGATCATGGATGCTGACACAATCGGGCGTCAGACCACGTCCAGTCCCGTATTGCTGCTGTCTTAGACGCTTTTTGTGCCGCCTCAGTAGATGTTGGTACAAAGAATCGACTTGTGCCGCATTCTCGTATATCCATCGATAGATACCTTCCGGGCTAATTCGCAGACATGCACTTCGAGGATGATCCAGCTTGAGGCGTCCAGCCATTTGTTTCCGGTGACCAATCCTCCGGTAACCGATCGATGGCATAATGCAGGCGTTTTTTATGCGACCGCCTGCGAGTGTGCCTCGGTTTCTTGCATCGAACCATCGCACGTTTTGTGCAAGCCCATCCCGGTAACAGGCTATGAGTCGACCATTGATCACTTCACGTGAGATGGTGGTGTGATGACGACCTAAACGACGACCAATGTCTCTATAACTTAAACGCCAATGTAAAAGATACATGAGCGTATGGCGTTCTTTTGCACCAAAATAGCGATAAGACACGATTTGCGGTGCTCCTGTATAAATAAGATTTCGTAATCTCATTTTAGTCATCCAGGTGATGCACTTACAACTTGAATCCACCCTTTGTTATTGATCAGTTTGCTTATTATCCGGATTCCACCAGAAAGAATCTGTTTTGAAATCACCGAAACTGCCGTAGTTTTCAGTCTGGGTAAGGCGGTCCGTTTTATCGAGGAGCTACGGGGTTTTGGTTGTCGTTTTGTCCTTGACGATTTTGGCACCGGGATATCTTCGTTCGCCTATCTCAAGAGTTTGCAGGTGGATTACCTGGAGATCAATGGTACTTTCGTTCGGGATATTTTGGAAGATAAGCTTGATTTTTCCATGGTTCGCTCTATCAATGAAATAGGGCATGTCATGGGCAAGTTGACCATTGCCGAATTTGTCAAGAATGAGCGAATTTTGCAGTGGATGACCGAGATAGAGATGGATTATGCGCAGGATTATGGTGTTGCCCGTCCAGCACCTCTTGAGCAACTGCTAGGCGGATTATCCCAAGAAGAAATTAAAAATAGCGAGTAACCAATACACTTTAGACGATACTGGAAAATGTTGAGTGCACTACGTCAAACCATCAGATTTCCTCTCTCAGGCTGACTCCTAATTTTCCTTCCTGGCTCTTGGCCGTTCGCTGACAGTTACCTTTGTTTGATACGCCCCTGTGCCTTTCAGTCCTTTGATTTTTACCGAGCTCCCGGGTGGTATTGCCGAGATGATATTGAGTATGTCATGGGCACTGGAAGGAATGTGGTTGCCTATCTGCGTAATGATATCGCCGGGCTCAATCCCTGCCTGATCTGCTGGTCCACCCTCAAGTATACCTGAAACCAGGACGCCGCTGTGATCTCTAAAATTAAATGATTCCGCTAGTTCGGGGGTGATGTCCTGACCGGCAATGCCAAGCCAGCCCCGAACGACACGGCCCTGTTTCAGAATCTGGTTCATGACCCCTCTGGCCAGGGTGATTGGGATGGCGAAGCCAATGCCCTGGGAACCGCCACTTTTAGAGAAAATAGCGGTGTTGATGCCCACCAGTTCACCGTAGGCGTTAATCAGGGCACCACCTGAGTTGCCAGGATTGATGGCGGCATCAGTTTGGATAAAATTTTCAAAAGTGTTGATCCCGAGTCGATCTCTGCCGGTTGCGCTGACAATGCCCATTGTCACTGTCTGGCCAACGGCAAACGGATTGCCGATGGCCAGCACCACATCACCAACCCGGAGGCTGTTGGAGTTTCCCACGGTGATCGCCAGCAGGTTATCTGTATCGGTTTTCAGTACTGCAAGGTCGGTATCCGGGTCTGTGCCTACCACCTCGGCATTCAGTGTTTGGCCATTTGCCAGTACCACCCGTATTTCATCGGCTTCTGCAATGACATGGTGGTTGGTCAGTATGTAGCCGCGATTGCCGATGATGACTCCGGAACCCAGGCTGGCCTGCAGGCGTTTTTTCGGTTTAGCACTAAACCGGTCGCCAAAAAAGCGGCGAAATAAGGGATCAGTGAATGGTTGACCGCCTTGTTCGATAGTGACTTTAGTCGTATATATGTTGACTACGGAGGGTGTGGCCAGTGCAACAGCATCGGCATAGGATGCTGGTCCGGAATCGGCCCTGCTGCGTTGAACTGAAGGTTCGATCAGTTCCACGCGATCGGGTGCAGAGTCTGAAAACAGGCTGATGGCCAAGTATGCGGCAATCAATCCTGAGGCAACGGAGAGGAAAATAAAGACAATGATTTTTTTAAGCTGCATATTATATTGGCGCATTGTGTAAATCAGATAGAATTGGATTATCTACTATTTCTGCAGGTTCTTGAATTGATAAGCTGGAAGCCTGTTCAGAAATAGCGGCCGGAGGGGATTAAAATTGGACTGAATCTCCGTCATTGTCAGAGTGAAAGAGCAGTTGGAGATGGTTTTATGGAGAGTCTGTATGAACTGGAACGCTACTGCAGTGGTTTTCTGAATGCGAGTGCGTTTAACGATTACTGCCCGAATGGTCTGCAGGTTGATGCAGGTGTGACCCAGGTGTGCAGTCTGGTCAGTGGGGTGACGGCCAGCCAGGCTCTGATTGATGCGGCGGTGGAAGCTGATGCTGATCTGTTGCTGGTTCATCATGGCTATTTCTGGAAAGGTGAGCCGCCAGCTCTCATTGGGGTTAAGGGATGCCGGGTGCGGACTTTGATGTCTCATGGGATCAGTTTGCTGGCCTACCACCTGCCATTGGATGCACACCCGATATTGGGTAACAATCGTCTGCTTGGCGATCTGTTGGGATTTTTGGATGTCGCCCCGATAGAAGAAGGCGCCTTGATTTGGCAGGCAACACTCGAGCTTGATTTGACCCCCGATGGGCTCGGTTTGTTGCTTGCGAGTAAGCTTGGGCGCAAGCCGCTGCAGATTGAGGCCGGTGATCGGAAGATCAGAAAAGTCGGTTGGTGTACCGGGGCAGCTCAGGGTGCCATTGAGCAGGCGGCGGCGATCGGTCTGGATGCTTTTATTACCGGTGAAGTATCAGAATTCACGGTCCATCTGGCGCGTGAGTTAGGAATTCATTTCTTTGCTGCAGGGCATCATGCCACAGAGCGTTCTGGTGCATCGGCGTTAGGCCACCACCTGTCGGAGAAGTTCAATATAAAACATCAGTTTATCGATGTGCCTAATCCAGTTTGATTACCTGTCTCTTTATAAGCTGTACTGATAGCCGCTTATTAAATATAGAGTACCTTGACCTCAAGCTAAACATGGTGGAAAATCGCCGTCTATTTTGAGGTAAATATCAGCATATTCTTGTTTTCCTGTAGCGCAAGGTTATGCCTTGTTCATGGTGGAAATTGAAGTGCATCCAGCCTACTCCGGGAGTATGGGATATTATGAGTGTAGATGGCGTGGATTTAAAAAAGCGGCGGTTTCTTACCACTGTAACGAGTGTGGTCGGTGCTGTGGGTGTCGGCTTTGTGATGGTGCCTTTCCTGGCCTCCTGGAGTCCCAGTGAGAGAGCCAAGGCAGCAGGGGCACCGGTTGAGGCTGATATTGGCAAGCTTGAGCTAGGTCAGTTGATGCGCATTAAGTGGCGCGGTAAACCGGTCTGGGTCATTTATCGGACTGAGAAAAACCTGAAGGAGCTATCAAGCCTTGACGGCATCCTGGCGGATCCCAACTCTGAGATGCAGCAACAACCAAGCTATTGTGTGAACCCGCACCGTTCGATCAAACCTAAATACATGATCGCTGTCGGCATCTGTACCCATCTGGGCTGCTCTCCAACCTATCGCCCGAAAGTTGCGCCTGCAGACCTTGGAGCCGATTGGATTGGTGGCTTCTTCTGCCCTTGCCACGGATCAAAATTCGACTTGGCGGCCCGCGTCTTCGCTGGCGTTCCGGCCCCTACCAATCTGGTCATTCCTCCGCATCAATACCTGTCCGACACTAGGTTGTTGATAGGTGAAGACGGAGGCGCTTCCTGATGAGTAAAATGAGCGATTTTGTCGGCTGGATCGATGATCGATTTCCGATGACCAAAGTGTGGAACGAGCACTTGGCCCAATACTACGCACCAAAGAACTTCAACTTCTGGTACTTTTTTGGCAGCCTGGCGGTGCTGGTTCTGGTGCTTCAGATCGCCACTGGCATCTGGCTTGCCATGAGCTACAAACCTGACGCAGAACTGGCATTCGGTTCTGTCGAGTACATCATGCGTGATGTGAACTGGGGCTGGTTGATACGCTACCTGCACTCCACAGGTGCGTCTGCCTTCTTTGTTGTGATCTACCTGCACATGTACCGGGGTCTGATCTACGGCTCTTATCGTAAGCCCAGGGAGTTGCTGTGGCTCATCGGTGTGGTTCTCTATGTCCTGATGATGGCAACAGCCTTCATGGGCTATCTGCTGCCATGGGGTCAGATGTCATACTGGGGTGCCCAGGTGATCATTAACCTGTTCAGTGCGGTACCGGTGATCGGTCCGGATCTGGGTGTCTGGATTCGCGGCGACTATGTGATCTCCGATGTGACACTGAACCGCTTCTTCTCGCTGCACTTCATGTTGCCGTTCCTGCTGGTGGCCGCTGTGTTTATTCACATTGTGGCGCTGCATAAGGTGGGTTCCAACAATCCGGATGGTATCGAGATCAAGAAAGGTCCAAAGGGCAATCGCTGGAGCGATACAGCACCAGCTGATGGCATCCCTTTCCACCCTTACTACTCCGTCAAGGATATAGCGGGTGTGGCCGGGTTCCTGTTTCTGTTTGCTGCGGCGGTCTTCTTTGCGCCGGAAATGGGTGGCTACTTCATTGAGGCCCCCAACTTTGAGCCGGCCAATCCATTGAAGACGCCTGAGCACATTGCGCCAGTATGGTACTTCACGCCGTTCTACGCGATTCTGCGGGCGATTCCTTCGATGCTGGGTTCCGCCTTCCCAGGCGTGATTGCCATGGGGGCTTCCATTGTGGTCTTCTTCTTCCTGCCCTGGCTGGATAGAAGCCCGGTGAAGTCTATTCGCTACAAGGGGCCCATCGTTAAAACGGCAACCGGCATCTTTGTTGTTGCCTTTATCGTTTTGGGTTGGCTGGGTACTCAGCCCGCGACCGAGACTCTGACTCTGTTGGCGCAGATCTTTACCGCACTCTATTTCGCGTTCTTCCTGCTGATGCCGATCTACAGCAAGATGGATAAGACCAAGCCTGTTCCAGAGAGGGTGACCAAATGAAAAAGCCAATTATTGCATTTCTGTTGGCTATGGTGCCGGTCCTTGGAATAGCGTCTGGCGGTGTTCATCTGGATGATGCCAATATCGACCTCAGTGATACCGCATCTTTGCAGCGTGGCGCCAAGTTTTTTGTTAACTACTGCCTGAGTTGTCACTCAGCCAAGTACCAGCGTTATAATCGCATGGCAAAGGATCTGCACATGACCGAAGAAGAGGTGACGGCGAATCTGATGTTCACCACCGATAAGATTGGTGACACCATGCAGATCGCTATGGATCCTGCCCAGGCGGAAGCTTGGTTCGGAACGTCTCCACCTGATCTGAGCGTCATTGCCCGGGCGCGTGGCGTGGATTGGCTCTACACCTACTTTCGTGGTTTCTATGTCGATGAGTCCCGCCCCTTTGGCGTAAACAATGTTGTCTTTGCAGATGTGGGCATGCCCCACGTGCTTTGGAAATTGCAGGGTATGCAGAAAGCGGTATTCCACGAAGTGGATGGCCAGCAAGTGGCTGAGAAGCTAGTGCCTGTTGAGGGTGCGGCGGGCAAGGGGGATATGACCCCTGAGCAGTTTGATGTGGCGATGCGGGATCTGACGGCCTTTCTAAGCTATATCGGTGAGCCGATTCAGATGGAGCGTAAACGTTTGGGAGTCTGGGTTCTGCTTTTTATTGCGGTCTTTTTCGTCATAACTGTTCTGTTGAAGAAAGAGTACTGGAAAGACGTGCATTGATTGAACTTTCATTCTAAGACACGGGGACGCACGGTTTAAGGTATACTGTGCGTCCTTTTTGTTTTTTGTACCAAGTCTATTTCTTACAGGCTGTAATCTGGAGTGGTTTGTATGACTGCTGTTGCAAACAAGCGATCTGTGATGACCATGTATTCGGATGGAAAAAGTCCTTACAATCATCGTGTGCGTATGGTATTGGCAGAGAAAAACATCACAGTGGAGATCGTTGATACGGACCCTGTAAATATCTCTGAAGATATCATGGATCTGAATCCATACGGGACTTTACCTACTTTGGTGGACAGAGATCTGATTCTCTTTGAATCCCGCATCATCATGGAGTATCTGGATGAGCGCTTTCCTCATCCACCGCTGCTGCCGGTTGACCCTGTCTCCCGTGCCAGCTCCCGGCTCTTTATGCATCGAGTGAGCAAGGATTGGTATAGCTTAATGGATGGTATTTTTGCCGGTGGCAAAGGGGTTGCAAAAGCCCGCAAGGAGCTGCGGGAGAGTCTGACTGCGGCAGCGCCTATTTTTAATCATAAGCCCTACTTTATGAGTGATGTTCTGACGCTGGTGGATTGCGCCATAGCCCCGCTGCTATGGCGCCTACCTCTGCTCGGAGTAGAGTTGCCGCCACAGGCTAAACCCGTGCTCGATTATGCCGAGCGCCTGTTCGAGAGAGAGTCGTTCCAGCAGAGCCTTACCGAGGCTGAACGCGAGATGCGTGAGTAATAAGCTGCAGGTCAAGAAATGCTCACAGTTGAAAATGATCAGCTCTAATCGACCTTACCTGATTCGGGCGCTTTATGAGTGGCTAGTTGACAATGGTCTGACCCCGCATCTGCTGGTTGAAGCAGAGGGGGCGGGCGTTGTTGTACCCACCCAATACGCGGAAGATGGACGGATTGTTCTTAATATAGGTCTATCGGCTGTGCATGACCTGGAATTGGGCAATGATTACATCACCTTTAATGCCCGCTTTGGCGGCAGCCCCATGGTTGTTATCGTGCCGCCTTCAGCCGTGCTCAGGATTTACGCCCGGGAGAACGGTCGGGGAATGCTGTTTCCGGACGAAGAGTATCAAGATGGTGACGAAACGCCTCCGGACAATGATCCTGAACCGATGCTACCCAAAGAGCGGCCAAAGCTGAAAGTCGTTAAATAGCGGCGGACTGATTCTTCAGTAGATCGCCTCTTTTCAGCCAGTTGATTATTCTGGCGGCTTCCGGGAGAAGGGGGTGGCTTTATCCTCTCCGGTTGGCAGACCGAGGCTGAACTCTTCGAGTTGAACGCCAATCAGGGTGATATGCCCGCTCAATCTCCCCATACCCTCTTCGCTGTAGTCAAAACGGAATTGCCGTCTAAACCGGATTCCATGGGTGGTCCAGCGGATGTCCAGTCGTCTTAGTGATACAGTCTGGTCAAGAAACTGCACATTACGTTTGGCGCATGCCGTCTTGCAGATGCCTGTGGCAAGCTCACGCGCCCTGGCACCATCAAGCCAGAGCCAAGCCAGAATGCCAAAGATAATGATGACGGTTAATGAAGACATAGCCAACTCATAAATATTAATCTGTTATTGAGAAGTTACACTGAAAACAGCCAAGCATAAACCCGGTGAGAGTGAAACGCGGTAATTAAATGAAGCGTGTAAATCATCAGGCACGGATACAGCTAGTCCGGGGAGATATAACGTCACTGCAGGTTGATGCCATCGTCAACGCAGCCAACCCGAGTCTTCTTGGCGGCGGCGGTGTGGACGGCGCAATTCATCGCAGGGCAGGCCCTGAGTTATTGGAAAGCTGCCGCTCTCTGGGCAGCTGCCAAACTGGAGAGGCCAGAATTACACCCGGTTTTCTGTTGCCCGCGAAATGGGTGATTCACACGGTGGGTCCGATCTGGCGCAGTGGCGATCAGGGTGAAGCAGAGCTGCTGTATGCCTGCTACGAGAGCTCATTTGCTCTGGCACGTAAAGCGGGTGCAAAAACGATCGCTTTTCCTGCTATCAGCACGGGTGTTTACGGTTATCCAAAAAGAGAGGCGGCCGGGATTGCGCTGAATGCCATGTGGGCCGCAAAAGGGTTTGAAGGCATCATAGCCTGCTGCTTTAGTACGGCAGATGAGCAATTGTATACTCAGATGAACCGCAATGATTGATAGGAGTTAAAAATGGCCTGGTTGGATGAGCCCCCCTCACCCTGATTGTTATGGCATGTCTGTTACTCGGACTCGCGCCTTTTGTCCCTGAGCCCCATATCTGGGAAAAATTGAAAATGCTGGCAGCGGGAACCCTGGTTCGCCCAATCGATATTTTTGATCTGCTGCTCCACGCCACGCCTTTTGTTATGCTGATTTTAAAGCTCATTCGTATGAAGTTGTCCTGAGCCTTATTCTTGTTGAGGAATGCGGGTGTCCGTCCGGAAGCAGCCCAATTTCTCTCATAATGAATGCCATTTCATATACTTTGTAACTGTAAGTTATAACTTTGCGGTCTTAGCGCCTTTGCCGGGGCGTGAACCCATCCAGACCGCAACAATCGCCCCAAGACCGGTAACGCCTGCGATCAGCAGAAGAATCATGATTTGATATTTTGCCGCTTCCAGTGGGGGGCTGCCGGCCAGTATTTGTCCTGTCATTATGCGGGGGATATTGACTATACCGGCCGCTGCCATGGCATTGATAATGGGTGACCTTCCCCCCATCTTAATACCAAGACTTGGATGAGATAATTCATTCTAAGCGGCCCTATTCACAAAGGCCACAGGTGACAAATAATTTAATGCGCTATGAGGCCGCACGTGATTGTAGTGCTCTCGCCATTGATCAATTTCATGTCTAGCGTCATCAATGGACATGAACCAATGCTGATTTAAGCATTCATTTCTGAATTTACCGTTTAAGCTTTCTACAAACGCATTCTGAGTAGGCTTACCTGGCTGAATAAAACCTAGCTTAACGCCACTTTCTTTTTGCCAGTAGAACATCGCCTTGCTAGTAAACTCAGTACCATTGTCGCAGATTATTTGATCCGGAGCGCTCCTTAGCTCAATCACCTGAGTTAAAAAACGAGCGACCTGGTGACCATTGATCGAGAAGTCAGAGAGCTGGCCAATAACTTCTCTTGAGTAATCATCAATCACATTAAATACTCGAAAGCGGCGACCATTAGCCAACTGATCACTGACGAAATCCATTGACCAGCGTATATTTTTACCAATGGGCATAATCGTTGGCATTCTTGGTCGTATTATCTTCTTGCGTTTTTTAGTCCTCACTTGAAGACCTTCTTCGTTATAGACTCGGTAGGTCCGCTTCTTGTTTTTCACAAGCCCCTCTCCTCTCAGGAGGCCATGTAAAAACAAATAACCATAACTCGGATGCTTTTTTGCCAGCTCAAGTAACCGTTTGCGTAGAGGCTCATCTTTTCCCCATTGAGTAACGTACCGAAAAGCGGTTCTACTTAAGCCTACTAATTGGCAAGCTCTACGCTCACTTAATTTGAACCGCGACTTAAGGTAGCTCACGATTTGTTTTCTATCAGCAGGCTTTACCACTTTTTTGAGAGCACATCCTTCATCGCCTCAGCTTCAAGCATTTTCTCGGCAAGTAACTTCTTAAGCTTGTTGTTTTCGCTTTCAAGCTCTTTGAGCCGTTTGGCTTCTGAGACATCCATCCCGGCGTATTTGCTTCGCCAGTTATAAAAGCACCCGGTTGAAATGCCGAACTGACGACAAATGTCATCAACTTTTACCCCTGACTCATGCTGCTTGATGGCACCAATAATTTGCTCTTCTCTGTAACGCTTCTTCTTCATCTTGAGATCTCCTAATACACAGACTAATTGGAAATCTCATCCTTGTCATGGCTCTATTTCTGGGGGAATGGTCACACTTAATACTGAGCATCTCCCTGCCTGGCCTCATGCCAGTATTCACCAGTATCAAAACAACATCGCTCAATAACTCACGTATCCAATATGTCTTTTGTGAGATCGTATCTATGCCGTTTTTGCCTTTTGCATGTAGCAACTTCTCACCATGCTGTAAGTAGCGCCACATATTGGCATTCAAAATACGCAGCTCTTTGTCGTTAAAGTAAGGTCTACGCTTGAAACTCGCATCACCATCATTGATAGTCTTTGGAATGAACTCTATATAGTTTAATTCCTTAGCTTTGCGGAAGATGTAATTGAGTGCTGTATTGTGAGTTGCAACTGTGGATGAACTTGGATTTCTACCTAACATCTCACTGCGCTTTATGGAGAACTTCTTTAGCTCAGCTTGCGCGACGTTGTGGCACATGTAGTCGCCAAGTATCGGGATGATGTATTTATCGATGACCTGCACCAAATCTTTTGGCAAGTCTTTTTGTGTGCGCTCTGCTTCAGCGAGCAGTTCATTCCTACATAACTGACACACACTGCGGAATCTGCGAGTCACATCGACTCTGCCCATTTCTTGTGCGTATTTAATGTCTCTGTATCTGTTTTCTGCTGCTGATTTTGCAGCTGTAATGTCAGCTTGACCAGTGCTGTATACAACCCAACGACCAGTGCTTCTTTTAATACGCGCCTGCCAGCGCTTTGAACCTTTGCGCCTAAATAGGACAACGTTACCCTCACACAGAGTGCGTTCTTTAGTCGAAAATGGAGTTATATTTTGCTTTTTTGAATTCGAAACCGCACTTTCCATAGCCACCTCTAATGTAAGGTTGTATGGAAGTGTAGCGGTAAACGAGGTGCGCTAAAAGTGCGCGAAAACAGTAGAATTAGTATGGATTTATAACTTACTGTTTTATATAGAAAATGGTGGCCAGGGACAGAATTGAACTGTCGACACGCGGATTTTCAGTCCGCTGCTCTACCAACTGAGCTACCTGGCCATATTTGGAGGGCGTATTAGACCGATCCAGCTGCCTTGAGTCAAGTCCAATGGACGCTTTTTCAGCGCCAATCAGCTCATTGTGGTGAAGCTTTCAGGAGTTTCCGCCCCTTCTCCAAAGAAAAACTTCTCCATCTGCTGCTCCAGAAACGGCCGTGTTTTCGGATCAATCAGATTGAGTCTGTTTTCATTGATCAGCATGGTTTGCTGCTGCATCCACATCTGCCAACCCTCTTTTGACACATTCTCGAAGATCCGCTTCCCAAGATCACCTGGGTAGGGCGCACGGTCTAAACCTTCCGCCTCTTTATTCAGTTTGACGCAATTTACCATTTGGCTCATCAGGCTTCTCCTTCGAAACGCTGTTTCAGTTCATCGATTAGCCGGGAGACTGGCGCCGCCAGACCACGGGCATCGGGATTTACGGTGTTATACCAAACTATGAGGTCCCTATCCATCACACAATTTACACTGTTATTCAGCCGGATCACGAGGGGCGTAATATCCAGATGGAAGTGTGAAAAGGTGTGTCGACGCACCGGCCAATCCTCTGACTCACTGACTGACCTGCCCAGCCGCTGTCTGCACCAGTCATCTGCAGCCGCCTTATCCGCACACTCCGGCAACCCCCAAAGCCCACCCCATATCCCGACAGGGGGTCTCTGCTCCAGCAGTATCTCCTTTTTTCCATTATGTATAAGCAGCATATAGGTGCTTTTGACGGGTGATTTTTTCCGTGGCTTCGAACCCGGATAGTCAGACTGTTTTCCTTCCAATTTTGCCTGACAAAGATGTGCTAGCGGGCATAGATCGCAATCAGGGCGGCTCCTGGTGCAAACTCCAGCACCCAGATCCATCATCGCTTGGTTGTATTTCTGTACCTCTTTTTGTGGCGTCAATGTCTCGGACAAACCCCAAAGCCGCTTTTGTACTGCCAACCTTCCCGGCCAGCCTTCCACTGCAAAGCAGCGGGCAAGCACGCGTTTCACGTTGCCATCGAGAATCGGCTGATGCTCGCCAAGTGCCAGAGAGAGGATAGCGCCTGCAGTGGAGCGTCCTATCCCGGGAAGGTCAACAATCTGTTCGAAATCTCGGGGGAATTGGCCCTCGTACTGGTCACGAATCTGTATCGCCGCCCGGTGCAGATTTCGTGCCCGAGCGTAATACCCCAATCCTGACCAATGATGCAAAACATTATCCAGCGATGCATCCGCCAACTTTCCCAGATCCGGGAAGCTGGCCATGAAACGTTCAAAATAGAGGATAACCGTTACTACCTGAGTCTGCTGCAGCATAATCTCCGAGACCCAGACACGGTATGGCGTTGGCTGCTGCTGCCAGGGAAGATCCTTGCGGCCATTGCACTCAAACCAATCGATGACACTGGATGCAAATGGGACTGATTCCAACTAGTGGCTCCGGAAATAAAATTTAAATTCTGTGGAGGATATTCTACCTGCTTCTCAAGCCAGCAGATGCGGTTTATGAGACAATGTAGCCGTTGGATCCGAAATAAACAGAGCCCCTGTGATAACTATGCTGAAACGCTTCTCATTGATTTGCCTGCTCTTATGCCTCCCTCTGGCAGCGTCTGCCCTAAGCTTCCCTCTGCCAGAGTCTGGCAATGACTTGATCGGGAAAGTCCGTCTGGTCCAGACGCGATACGAGGATACCTTATCCGACCTAGCACGTAATAATGACCTGGGCTACACAGAGATTACTGAAGCCAATCCGGAGGTTGACCCCTGGCTCCCGGGAGAGGGCACCCAGGTAGTACTGCCCTCACTTTTCATCCTCCCGTCAGGGCCGCGGGAAGGGGTGGTAATCAATCTGGCAGAACTTCGAATCTATTACTACCCGAAAGGTGAAAATAGGGTTATCACCCACCCTCTCGGCATAGGACGGGAGGGCTGGAGCACCCCCACAGGAGTCGCGCAGGTTACCGGAAAAAAGCATAAACCTACCTGGCACCCACCCGAATCGCTCCTAAAAGAGCACGAAGAGAATGGCGATCCACTTCCGGCTGTGGTAGAATCCGGACGGGATAATCCGCTCGGCGAGCACGCCATCTACCTCAGTATCCCCGGCTATCTTATGCACGGCACCAACAAACCCTATGGGGTTGGCACGCGCATCAGCCATGGTTGTATCCGCCTCTACCCGGAGGATATTGCCTCTCTGTTCAAGCTGATTCCCATCGGCACGCCGGTTCGGATCATCAATACGCCTTATAAGGCGGGCTGGATGGACTCAAGACTCTATGTTGAGGCCCACCCACCACTAACTGAACAGCGCAAAGCTCAGGGCATTAATTTCACCCCCATGGTCTCAGCCATTATCAAAACGCTGGGAGAGTCCAGCCTAAAGCCCGACTGGGATGCCATAAAACAGGCTGCAGTCAATCAAAAAGGCATTCCGGTTCCGGTAACCGAGGAAACACCTCAAACCAACATCAACCTGCAACAGAATTAAAAAGGCCCGATAACCAAGCGGTTGTCGGGCTTTTGCGTTAATTAAACGCTGGCTTATTTAGCCATAGATTTGCTCATCATGCGATCACAACGCTCTGAGCATTCATCGGCGGCACTTTGAGCTGCATTAGCCGCATTCATAGCGGCAGAAGCCTTGTGATCGGCCCCATCAGCAGCAGACAACGCTTCTTTGGCGTCGGACATTGCTGCATCAGCTGTCTGTTGTGCTTTAGAAATGCCAGCCCGCATCTGCTTCAGTTGGTCTGTGCTGGCACAGCCAGTGACAAGACCCAGGGCCAGTACCATGGCAGACAGTTTCAGAAGGGTATGCTTATTCATTACTCATTGCTCCTTAATCGTGGTTAAAACCGGTGTCGTCACTGCCCTGCTTAGCCTGACAGATTCCCCATAGGGAATAGTACCGCGTTTCTCAAATAAGAAGCGGAAAAAGATTCACAATGTGCCCATTCACTTCCCAAAATCGGGATTTTCGGGTCAATTAAACAAACCTTTCAGTTTATCCTGGAGCTTGCTCTTAAATTTCTGCTTCATTTCCTCTTTCTTCTCTTCCAGCTTGGCCTTCTGGCTTCCCGCCAGCACCTGCCCCCAATCGACACTGTAATCAGGTGATGCATAAGGCCCCGTCAGGTGTATCGGAACAGGGATGCCTTTCAAATCATCCAGCCCTTCACCGCCCTGCCCTTTTGCCGTGCTGACAATCACCGCCTTAACGGTGTAATCCAGCGTCTCGGGGACCAGATTCACTTTACCCGCACCGGTAATCCTCAGATAGGGAGACTTTGCCAACAGGTCCTTGTTGGTTAGCACCCCTTTGGAGATAACGGCAGAGCCACTCAGTTTTGAGAAATCGGTCTGATTCGGCGCATCCGATGCAGGCGCAGCACCACCACTGAACTTCGCCTTGGTCTCCCGAATAGCCTTGGCCAGATTGAAGCCTTTCACCGCACCATCTGCAAAATTAAAATCAAGCGTGCCACCAAGGCTTCGCTTGATAGCATTAATGCTGTTGCCCCGGGTATTCAGTTTGGCATTGAAACTCCCTTTTCCGTCAAATTTATCCTGCCCAGTCAAATCCTTGACCAGAGGGCCTGCCTGCAAATTTGCCAGGTGCTGCTCTATGTTCATCACCGGGCTTTTTCCAGCCACGTTCAGATTTACCTTGCCGGTGTAGTTGCCCTGATAAAACTTCCCAATTTTCTGAGTCGTCTCCAACTTGCCTTTGCGAGCCTTTATCGTCACCTGTAACTGTTCAGCATGCAGCTTGTTGATAGTCAGCTTGCCTACCTTGAGGCTGCCATTGAGATCGAGGCCACGCAGCATCTCTATCGGCATCAACTCCTCATCACCGGTGGTACTGGACGGCGCCTGCTTTTCTACCGGCTCATCCTTTGCCGGGGGCAGATAGCGATCCAGATCGATAGCGTCAACATCTAGGTTAAAAGCCACAGCCGCCCCTTTCAAGGTGGCATCGCCGCTGATTTTTGTATCATCGAGGCTGATCATCAGTCCACTAAGTTTTGTGGCATCCCCTTGATTGCTCAGCACTACCTGGGCAGCAAAGCGACCCAGTACTTTGGGGTCTGCCATTTCGGGCAGAGAGATACCCTGACTGACCAGCCATTCACGCAGGTTAAACTCAGTCAGGCTCAGTTTCCCGCTAAATGCCGGTTTGCTATTCAAATCAGCGCCTTTAAGATCGCCGGCAAGCTGCAACTCGCCGGATCTCACTTTCAGCCCATCCAGGGTTAATGCAGTGCCATCCAACGTCAGACTGGCTGCCGTCTCCAGCTCAGCGTGTAGAGCGCCGGTGGCGAATGCTTTTCCATCCGCGTCCACCATCAGTGTCAGCCCGGCGATCTTCAGCAGGCCCGCCGCCTCATCCATCGACACCGTACCCTTCATCTCAATCTTTGCCTTGAGCTGGGGTTCGCTGCTTTCCAGCACCATCTCCATCTCAAGGGCAACCGGCTGCCCGGAAGTGATCGAGCCACTCTTAAGAGAGAACTGATCTACCGAGAATTTCTGACCGCTGCTGCGGTCGTCCCAGGTTACCTGAGCATTATTGATATCCACGCCGCCAATGGGAAATCCCGCCAGACCGGAGCCTGCCTCGGCAGGTGTGTCATCATGTTTGGCTTCTCCCTCTTCTACCAAATCATCCCAGTTGCTGGTGCCCGCTTTATTCTTGGCAAGATTCAGCTGCAATCCATCCAGCCCAATGGTATCCACTTCCAATTTACTGCTCAGCAGAGGTATCAGCTTGACGCGAACGGCAACATGCTTCACCGCTGCAAATGGCTTATCTCCAAATCCCCTGGCGTTACCCAGCTCCAGAGCACCAAGCTCTACCCCAAGCCAGGGAAACACAGAGAGTTGAAGATCGCCATCCATCTTCAATGTCCGGCCTGTCTGCTCCTGCACCTTGGCGATAATCTCATCCTTGTAGTCGTTAGGATCGATAACCATGGGTATGATAACCACTGCCGCAACCACCAGCAGCAAGATCAGGCCCAACAGACCACCCACTATTTTCAACAGCTTACCCATTGTCTTCTCCGTGCTATTTTTTATCCGTACAAGCATGGTGGCTCAAAATGCCCTGAAATTCCATGCTGCCGGCCACTTTAAAGAAATATTATTCCCCGCTCCGGCGCTATGTCTTAATTTCGGGAGGCCGTGCAATTCCAGCAAATATTGAATTCAGCATCCACTATTTCACCACACCGCTGGCAAATCCAGCTATCCTGGCTTCCCTCTGCCACGGAATCCTCGAGATAGCTTTCGATCAGCTCCCGCCCCCTGGCATAGTCCCTATCTTCAAGCACCCAGAGCATCGGGAACTGTATTGCCGCCAATTCACCTGCGGCACCACTCAAATAATCACCGTCTCGATATGATGAGATTTCTCACGAGATCTGTGCCTGAATACGATCTTTTGCCTCATAGAGCGGTTTCACGGGATATCCGATTATGCTAATATATTGAAATTGATAAAGAAGCATTAGACCCCGATTCAAGCTGGAATAGTGCTTACAGAAAGGGAAAAATGGAGCGGGTAACAGGAGTCGAGCCCGTCTCTCTGGCTTGGGAAGCCCGGGTAATGCCGATATACGATACCCGCTGGGAAGGGTAATTCTATTCGCCACCGCAGTGAGAAAGCAAGCCTCGGTTACTATCTCTCTAGCCCTTAGTGTAGAATTTGCTGATCATATCCATGCAAGAGACGAGAGATGCAAATCTACATCAATAGTGAGGGGCAAAGCATCCTTGACAACACAACCATGGCATCACTGATTGAGCTGCTTGCATTGACTAGCCAGCGCATCGCCGTTGAAGTGAATGGCGAACTGGTACCGCGCAGCACATTCGAGCAACACCAGCTTCAGCCAGATGATAAGATCGAGATTGTACGCGCCATCGGCGGCGGATAACCCCGCCCGGGTCCTCCAACAGAAATACAGCCATGAATATGCCCAACGAAACTAAAGACGCATTCACTGTTGCAGGCAGAGAGTTCCATTCTCGCCTGCTTGTAGGTACTGGTAAATATAAAGGCATGGAAGAGACCCAGCAGGCAATTGAAGCCAGTGCCGCGGAAATCATCACCATAGCCATACGCCGTACCAATATCGGCCAGAACAAGGATGAACCGAATATTCTGGATATTCTGCCTCCTGACAAATACACCATCCTGCCAAACACGGCAGGTTGCTTCGATGCCGATTCAGCCATTCGCACCTGCAGACTGGCAAGGGAGCTGCTGGATGGACATAACCTAGCCAAACTGGAAGTGCTGGGTGATGAGAAAACCCTCTTCCCGGATGTAATGGCAACCATGAAGGCGGCCGAAGTGCTGATCAAAGATGGCTTCGATATTATGGTCTACACCAATGACGATCCCATCATTGCCCAACAGCTGGAACAGATTGGGTGTGTAGCAGTAATGCCACTGGCCGCACCCATCGGCTCCGGCCTGGGTGTGCGCAACAAGTTGAATATCCGGACCATAGTCGAGAACGCCAATGTCCCTATCCTGGTGGATGCAGGCGTGGGAACGGCATCAGATGCTGCAGTGGCCATGGAATTGGGCTGCGATGGGGTGCTGATGAACACGGCTATTGCGGCCGCCAACAAACCGGTGCTCATGGCATCTGCGATGAGAAAGGCCATTGAAGCGGGCCGTGAAGCCTTCCTAGCCGGACGCATGCCTGCCAAGCGATTTGCCTCCGCATCTTCTCCCATTGAAGGGCTATTCTTTTAAGACACACGGTGAAAACAATGTTTTGGGTGGACACCAGTTAAGGCCAACCCAAAACAGAAAAGATGGACGCAGAGCACGCAAAGATTGCAGATTAAAAACAAGAAAGAACGCTGTGTCCTTTTTTAAGGTGATACCCCCTGATATAATTCTGTAGGGATAACTGTCATAAATCGGGAAGAGGTTAAACCAAAAGGGAAGAAGCGGGAAGGCGAAACTAAAAGGAGTTCAGAATAGTTAAAACGGGCGGTAGGGGTCAGTCACGGAACAGATCGGGCTGTTGCTCGGCAGAGACCAGGGCGCGGATTTTGCGTAGGCGCTGGTAGACGCCCTGGATCGTCATGTTGTACTTCTCGGCCAGTTCAGTCTGGTTGTGGCCGTTGAAGTCGGACCAGATGTTGCGATCGCGCTCGTCGATATCGATCTCTTTACCCTTGGGGAAGTAGACCAGTTGGCCACCCCAATTGTGACGCATCTTATCGACGAGAGCCGTTGCTACCTGGTTGGCTTGTACCTCCGGTAGGCCCGCAAACGACTGCAGCAGCTCTGCTGTGTGCGCGTAGAGATCGGCCAGCAGCTCCGGGCCTCTGCTTTGGAGTTCTTTCGTCATTTCCATTCCACCTGGGTGCGGTCAGCCCATTTTTTGAGTTGCTCGATCACCTGGTCTTTGAGTTTAGCCGGGAGGAACTCCGGTTTTGACCAACCGGTGCCTTGGGGGTGCTCTCGGCGGGTGTTTGACTGCAGCCAGGCGGTAAGGCCCTTTCGATTCTCGACTACCCCGGCATCTGCCAGGCAGTTCCAGATATGGTAGATGAGCCGGGCCTTTGCCGGTGGCTTGCGACGGCTTGTGGTGCGCTGCCATGCGAATTTGGCCCCTCTGGCTGCCAGGTGTGCAAGCACGGCTTTGCGGCCTGCAGCATCCAGATCGGCGGCACTGCGTACCCGGCCTACAGTCCAGAGCATGCACCGGTAGGTACTGTCTGGATCTTTGTCCTTGGCATCCATTCCTATCTGGGTGGCACCCATGTGGATTTTGCCAAGCTCCAGAGTGCGGGCTGATTTGATTTTAGTGCTCATCTATAGTTGCCTGGATGCAGGTTAATAACACTGTTATAAGGCTTCCGATTCGCCGTTAGCGATCATTTTCTTTACGCAAGACGGGCAATAATGGAACTCATTAACTCCGTCAAAGCTCCATGAGTCTGGGAGCATTTCATGGTCATAGGGTTCAGTTTGTCGTAATTCATGCTCGCTGGAACAATCATTTCCATCACATTCAAATTTAGCTTTAAGTGTCATATTCATTCACTCCGTAGATAACTCGCCTCATAACCAGTCAACCCAGGCAGACCGGCGCTAGCCCGCGCTTCGTCGCTGTTTTCGGTGGGCCGGTCTGCTGGTTTCATTCGTTCTATTTCCTAAAGCTCTACCGTGCGCTCTTTGCCATCTAGGCAAGCAACAATAGCAACATTAGAGTCCATCTCTTTGATGACGCCTTCGTGGCACTCACCACTGGTAGCGGTCCATTTAATATATGTTTGGTCTGGTCCACTGGACCTGTCGAAACCGAAAATAGAACCATCCGGTGAACGAGACGATTCGCTCTCTGGTCGCTTCTTGTGTGGTGCAGGTGCCGGGACAATAGTGTCAGAGTCGCCATTCGGTGCTCTACTCATCGCGTCGTTACCTCTTACGTTATCGAGTCCATCCAATAAAACTCTTTCCCTTGTAGCGCCGATACAGAACCGCGGCTAGTATCAGCAGTGCACCAAGCCCAACCAGCACCTCAATAGCTATCCCGAACCATATGGCCATGTCTGTGATATTCACTTGTCATTCCTCAGAACGTTCATATGTCACCACTTGATTAGTTGGCCGGTGAATGGGAGGCCGTGGGTGTCTCTGAAGAATGCTTTGAACTCAGCAATGCCAGCGAAACCATCAGCCCTGGCGAGTTCTGCAACTTGGTAGGGGTGCAGAGTTTCACAGTCCACATTGACTACATCGCTATCTATATAGATGGTGGTCACGGTTTTAGCTGCTGCTTCACCCAGCTTTTCGCAGCCTGAGGTGCGCATTCCGGTGTAAAGATAGAGTGTGTCACCTGTACGGATGGGATGCTTTCTCATGACGCGGATTGTCTGGCGCTTGCTGTGATCTCTTACGCCAGGTGCAAATTGCTTTTTGAAATTGAGGGCAGGCATGGTGTTACCCCTCCAGCCTGCGCTGGGGTGTCATACCAACACCTTGGTGCAGGCGTACCTTTTCCCCATCTGTGTAGCCTTCGGCCATTCTGCCGCGATCTAGCTTTCGGTTGTGCTGTTTAATGGGCTGCAGATCGGTATGTCTGAGATCCATGTAGCGATTAACGATTTTTGGGATAGACTCCGCGAACTCCTCAACAACTGACCGGACACCAATCACCCAGCCCAAGGCGTAGTCATCTGCCCTGCGGGATCTGTTGTGTGATTTGCCGCGGGTGCGCGACTTACGGTATGCCAAGCGGGCTTTTGTTACCTGACGGCGCAGTATGCGTGAAAGTGTAGGCGGCAACTTCGTTATGAGGGTGAACGCCGATAAACACCACGCTATTAGTACCCCATGTCTCACGGAAGAAGTAACGGCAGCCAAAAGCATCTGCGACTGTAGAAGCAAGCACGCGCATCCAGTGGGCTGGGGTATTTTGAGAGCTGGTGGTGGTCTCGGTTTCCTTCACCTCGCTGAGCTGGATGTCGTCCTCTGATATACCGTGCTTTTTCATCATGGCCTTGGCATGACGCATAGCATTAGCAGCTTCGTGAGGATTGTCTGATTGCGCCAGTCGCAGCAGCTTGCATATTTTATTGATGGCTCTTTTATCCATTCTCAACTACCCTCTGCATTGTGCTTTTTGTAGAACGTTTCCCACTCCTTGAGGAGTTCACTGGATCCGGTACAGGGTGATCCCGCTTCTTCGCCTGCATCTATATAGTCCTGGATGTCCTGAGCCATTTTGCAGGCGATATCGAGCATTTCATCACGCTCAAAGTGGATTGAATGGCAGCGTTCCAGCAGCACCTGGTCATCAATACCCGGCATGTACTCACCATAGATAACCTTTTCTGCTAGTGTGCTCAGCAGGCTCTTTCTGGCATGGTCTAGTAGGTGTTCGCGTTGACTCATTGCTGTGCGCTCCTTATGCCGACGCCATGTCCAGGCCGAGCTGCTGGAACTTGTCGTCGCGGCTGGGGCGGGAGTAGAGGCGGATGTAGGTTTTTGTGGAGACGACGGTGAGGCTGTCTTTGATGGCCAGCATGGCCTGTTTCCACTTGGGGTGATCGATGACCAGGCGGGTGAGGCCAAGGATGCGGCCGGTGTTGATTTTGCCCTCTTTGTCGGTCTGGAATGCATGCTCTACGAGCACCTTCACTTCGGTGCCTGAGTTTGCAGTCCATTCGTGGATACACTCATCGATGAGGGCCTTGGCGATCTGCAGGGATTCGTTGAAAATAAGTGTGTCACCCACGGCGATCTGGATCTTCTTGCTACCGTCGTAGGACATGAGGCTGATATTGCCTTTTTGCCCGCCGATCTTGGCATCGTACTTCTCGGCTGCCAGGTCAACGAACGCACCTACATCACCCATTGACTGGTCTTTGAACTGGGTCATTTTTTCACGCAGCTCGATTGCGGCGGTGAAGATCTCTTCCACCAGGGCGTCTCGATCGAGATCCACCTCGGCGATGGCATCGATTGGCACAAGGTGGCCCTGGGCATTGCGGCGGTAACCTTCTGGAATCTCGGTTGTATGGATCATGATTACAGCTCCTGTATCTCTTTGGCTTGTTGGCGAAGGGTGCGGGCAGTCTGCTCGGCCAGCTCGGCTGATTTCCGACAGCGCCACTTAACCTGGAGAGGCTCTGCGTAACTGGCGGCATGGCGGTGACCGGTGGCGATGTTGTCGTGCTTTTCGGCAACAACATGCAGGGTGACGATACGGACGCGCTTGGGGGCTGCTCCGCCACGTTTGGCGGCTTTCTCAGCCAGTTCGATATCTTGTTCTATGGACATTAGGTATCGGTCTCCTCAATGGGGTCAGTGGTCGGGGTGTAGCCCACATCACTCACTTGCTTGGTCTTCACGGTCAGCCTCCTCTTTGGCTTTTCGTTTAGCGACTGTTTGGCGCATTTTTTCCATTTGCTTCTCTGCTATGGCTCCCGCGTCCTGGCCAACAGGATCTTGTGGATTGGTGGGCCTTCTCGGTTGGTTTTTCAGTCGTTCCTCCTGCTTCTTTTCGGCCTCGGCTTCCAACTTGTCAGATTGCCCGGCGACTACCTCAAACAGGTAGTTGTGATCCTTTAGCGGGAGGCGCAGCGTGCTGCGTTTTTCGATGACTTGCTCGAGGGCGTATTTCCAGACTTCAACAGGTGCCGGCCAGTCGCGCCCTTTTCTGCGGATCTTCCCGGCCTCAATGGGTTCGAGCAGTTCCTGGAGGAGTCGGTCGACCCGATCCACGCTGTGGCCACGGTTGGGTGGCCGAAACAGCCCGATATAGACTTGCACCTGCAGCGCCAGTGGGTGGGGCATCCTCAGGGCTTTGGCGATCGCTTCACGTTTGACCGCTTCTGCCATGAAGATCTCCGGTGAACAAAACGCACCGCAGGCTGGGCAGATTGCCTGATACTTGCTCATTGGCAGCCCACCATCCTGCCGTTATGGAATGCACTACGGTCACGCTGGTTGGTGGTGGGATAGATGTGGTGTGACATTGGCTCATACAGCCGCATGGCGTTTGTGGTGATGGGTTTGGGACCGGTGGGATTGACCACATCCCAGAGGGCATCCCAGGCATCATCCAGCCACACCTTATCTGCCGCATTCGCATCAGCATTGAAGATCTGGCTCTGCAGCTCTGCCTGGATTGGCAGCAGCTGCCGGTACTCGTGGCCATCGTCTTCTGTGGGTACGTTGAATGCCGCGGCATAAAGGATTGCGGCCGGATCAATTAGGGGTTCTGGGGACATTCCGTCCTAAAGTGACACTTATCGCTACAGCCCACGCCTCATAAGGCTTCTAGAGGTGCCTTAATTTTCAAAATCACTGCAATATCCCAATTATAGTAATATTCCGGCTTTTACAAGAAGCCTATGCCTTATAAAGAACGCCTGACCGTACTCCACGAAGCAGAAATTAACGATTTATATGGCGTTCCCAGCCTGTCACTGGAAGAAAAACGTATCAGTTTTACTCTGAATGATCTGGAGCAGGACGTTATTAAATCCATCAGGGATCGCAATCATAAATGCTATGCTATTGCTCTGCTGGGTTACTTTAAGATCAAGCCCATTCAGCTCAATCCGGCCTACAAGGAATTGAAAGCAGATCTCACCTTTATTGCTGAAGAATATTTCCCTAAATTTAAAGTCCCTCGCTTCAGTGTTAGCAATAAGCAGAAAACACGTATCTACGACAAGATTATAAACCTTCAGGGATTCAAAACATGGTGTGTGGAACAACATCAGGAACCTCTCATTACCTATTTGCAACAGGTTGCTAAATCCTGGATTGAGCCGCGCTTTTTATTTGATGCCTGCACCGAATACTTAGCTCGAAATCATACAGGAATCCCTAAATATACCGTGCTTCAGCGAATTATCAGTCAGGTAATCAAACAGGAAAGTAAGCGACTTTCTGATCTATTAAAGACAACCATATCAGATGAATTAGCTACTAACTTGGCTGAGTTAGTTGATGGAAAAGGTATGCTAACCGTTAAAGAACTTAAGCAGGCGGCGAAAAGTTTTAATGCTCCAGAATTGGAGAAAGAGTTGAACGTCAACAAGTTGATTCAGCCCTGGATGGATGAAGTTAATCAAGTGGCCTCTGCTCTATCACTATCGCAACAAAACCGACTGCACTATGCGGCGATGGTTGATTACTACTCTATAACCAAGCTTAAACGCTTCGACCGTGTCACGCAGCAGCTTTATTTACTTTGTTATCTTCAGGAGCGGGTACAAATCAATATTGAACGTTTGGCTGATGGGTTTATTTATCATGTCCGAAAGTTACGTGAAAAAGCTAAAGCGTATGCCAAGGAAATGGCCTATAAAGATTGGGATGGCGCGGTAGTAAATATTAGCAAAGCCGCTGAATTATTATACTTTTTTATTGACGACACCATTGATGACCATGTGTCATTTAGACAAATAAAACAACGGGTACAAGGCTTGCTTGGAGCACGGTAAATAGAATCACTGTGCTTGTATCTGAAGAAACAAAAACGCACGAAAAATGATTACATCTGGGAATTTTATGATAAGCAGCGTGAACTGATTCAGCACTTAATACGCCCCATTTTTTTATGCCTGACCTTTGAAGGATCAGACAATACACAGGCTTTATCTGCACAATTAAATAGAATGAAAAAAGAGTTGTTAGGTGCTGGTGAATTAGCATCGTCAGATCGACGATTGATTCCAGCCAAACACCAATTGTATGTTATCAATATTGATAACAACGTACTCTCTGAGCGTTACGAGTTGATGCTGTATTTATCAGCTCAAAATAATCTTGGTGGGAAACTCTTTATACCAACGGCTATCAAATATCGTGCATTACACGATGACCTTGTTGGAGATATCCCCTGGGCACAGAAAGACAAGCTACTTAAAGGTTCCATGCTAGATAGCATGAATACAGAGCCTGCCCAGCGGGTTAAATCGATGGAGAAAAAGATGAACGATAAGCTGCAACGGGTTGGCCAGCGCATTGATGAGGGCGACAATCGAAATGTGGTATTGCGTAATCGCTCAGGAAAAATTCAATGGAGGTTGCCGTATTCAGGCACAAAATCGGCTTTAAACAATCCCTTTTTCGATCGTATGAAACCGATTAACATTGCCGATGTATTACGCTTCGTTCATCAGGAAACAGGATTTTTAAAGCACTTTGAGCATGTTCGCCAGGTACAGTCCGGACAGAGTGATCATTTGAATGATTTACTGGCGGCTCTCATTGGCAATGGAACCTATTATGGCCTACACGGCATGGCCAGCATCTCTGATAGATCATATGATCATCTACGCACAGTACAGGCCAATTATTTGCGACCTGAAACGCTAAACTTCGGCAATGATGCAATTAACGATGCGACAGCGAAATTATCAATCTTCAAGCATTACAATATCCAAAAAGGACTCATTCATGCCAGTGCTGACGGGCAAAAATTCGAATCACGGTTAGAGACTTTTAAAACTCGCTATTCATCTAAATATTTTGGCACGAATAAAGGACTAACATCGATGAACTTGATTGCCAATCATGTAGCCTTGAATGCCCAGATTATTGGTTCCAATGAACATGAATCTCATTTTATTTTGGATCTGCTTCATAACAATACCTCGGAGATTAAGCCGGATATTTTGTCAACGGATACGCACGGCGTTAATCATGTTAACTTTGCTTTGCTGGACCTGTTTGGCTATATCTTTGCGCCGCGCTATGCTCAGTTTGGAACCGTGATATCAGATCTTTTTGATGTAAATGAGGGAGAAGACAATAAGGCAACGCTCTCATTAAAAAAGCCTATTAATACAGAATTAATTATCGATGAGTGGGATACGATACAGCGCATTATTATATCACTACAGCAGAAGACGATAACGCAGGCGACCCTTGTTAGAAAGCTTTCTGGCTATAGTCAAAACCACCCCTTGCTGAAAGCTTTAACTGAATATAATCGTATGCTCAAGGCCATGTACTTACTGGACTATATTGATGATGCCAGTTTAAGAAATTATGTACAGCGAGCCTTGAATCGTGGGGAAGCTTATCATCAATTACGGCGTGCTATTGCACATGTGAATGGCAATCGTTTCCAGGGAAAATCAGACGATGAGATTGTCTTGTGGAATGAATGCGCGAGGCTATTAACCAACGCCATTATCTATTTTAATTCGCTGATACTGACGCGATTACTTGAGCATTTTGAGGGGGAAAGTGACGATAAGAAGTTGGAAATTATTAAGCAAGTTTCGCCAGTGGCTTGGCATAACATCAATTTGAACGGAACTTACAGCTTTAGCTTTGAACAAAACCTACTAGATTTGGATGAAATTATGCAATCAATCGTGCAAAATGAAAATTAAGCCACCTCTGTAGGCCTTGTGGGGTATGGGCTGTAGAGATAAGTGTCACTTTAGGACGGAATGTCCCCAGAACCCCTTATTTATCGCCGATGAATGGGCCGAGCTGCTGGGCAAACGTTATGACGTTTCAAGCGTCTTTCATATTCAAGGACAAGGCCCGATAGGGAAAGCGCTATCCGATGCGTTACGTGCCAAAGGATTTGGTGTCTCTATCGTGACGGCCAAAGGCAACACAGAGGTCGACCCAATCGAAAACGGTATAGCGGTCGAAGTGAGATCTGACAATATCGGCAAAAAGAAAAAAGGGGTTTTGGTCTCTTTAGTGATTGGCGATCAGATTCTTAACCGATCGTATCAGATCGCCAGTGAAGGGACAGTGGCAAATAGCCAAGTCACCCAACTGAACGATGGAGACGACTTATGAATATGGCAGCTGAACCGACACCAGCAGGTATTGAGCTCAATACAAATCCTACCGGTATCAAACGTCTAAACAAAGTGCCGCTCGTTGGTGGCATAGCAATTGCCTGCGTGATTGTCAGCCTCTTAGGCTATGCCATGTACCAGAGAAGCATACCGATAGAGCTGGAGGCGGGCGAAAACGCCCAAAATCTGAGTGGTGATACAACAACACCGGGTAAGCTAACGGGGCCATATACGGGCACTGAAATTGAGGCTTACAAGCCCCACGCACCAACAACCATCCCAGCAGCGACGGCGGCAGCACCGAAGGCGGCACCGCCTGTAGCAAAAGAAGTTGACTTACTGCAGCAAGCGACGGATCGGCAGCGGCAAAAACGGTTACAGATGGCCTATGGTGCCTTAGATGCACCCAGCGAGGTATCGTTTAAAGAGGTAACCGGCAGCGGTGAAACCACTGCTGGAAATGCACCCCTGGATCCTCGGGCTGAGATCCTTAAGGCGGTGATGCAGAAAAACGGCTTAGGCAATCAGTCTGCAGGAAATCTCGATGCAAGCTTTCGCCAAGGTGCGGAGAAAACACGGCCCCTGTTAGGACGGGATTTTGCAATGTCTGAACTGCTCATAAGGAGCGGCAGTATCATACCGGCAACGCTTATTAGCGGATTAAACTCTGATTTACCCGGTGAAGTGATCGCCCAGGTATCACAAAATGTCTACGATACCAGAACCGGCCAAATTCTTATGATTCCGCAAGGAGCTCGTCTGGTTGGCACTTATGACAATAAAGTGAATTATGGTCAAAGCCGTGCGTTGGTAGTCTGGAACCGGCTGGTTTTTCCTGACGATTCAGCACTAGAGCTGGATAGAATGAACGGCAATGATATGTCGGGATACGCGGGCTTTGAGGATGAGGTGACCTTCCCCCCATCTTAATACCAAGACTTGGATGAGATAATTCATTCTAAGCGGCCCTATTCACAAAGGCCACAGGTGACAAATAATTTAATGCGCTATGAGGCCGCACGTGATTGTAGTGCTCTCGCCATTGATCAATTTCATGTCTAGCGTCATCAATGGACCTGAACCAATGCTGATTTAAGCATTCATTTCTGAATTTACCGTTTAAGCTTTCTACAAACGCATTCTGAGTAGGCTTACCTGGCTGAATAAAACCTAGCTTAACGCCACTTTCTTTTTGCCAGTAGAACATCGCCTTGCTAGTAAACTCAGTACCGTTGTCGCAGATTATTTGATCCGGAGCGCTCCTTAGCTCAATCACCTGAGTTAAAAAACGAGCGACCTGGTGACCATTGATCGAGAAGTCAGAGAGCTGGCCAATAACTTCTCTTGAGTAATCATCAATCACATTAAATACTCGAAAGCGGCGACCATTAGCCAACTGATCACTGACAAAATCCATTGACCAGCGTATATTTTTACCAATGGGCATAATCGTTGGCATTCTTGGTCGTATTATCTTCTTGCGTTTTTTTAGTCCTCACTTGAAGACCTTCTTCATTATAGACTCGGTAGGTCCGCTTCTTGTTTTTCACAAGCCCCTCTCCTCTCAGGAGGCCATGTAAAAACAAATAACCATAACTCGGATGCTTTTTTGCCAGCTCAAGTAACCGTTTGCGTAGAGGCTCATCTTTTCCCCATTGAGTAACGTACCGAAAAGCGGTTCTACTTAAGCCTACTAATTGGCAAGCTCTACGCTCACTTAATTTGAACCGCGACTTAAGGTAGCTCACGATTTGTTTTCTATCAGCAGGCTTTACCACTTTTTTGAGAGCACATCCTTCATCGCCTCAACTTCAAGCATTTTCTCGGCAAGTAACTTCTTAAGCTTGTTGTTTTCGCTTTCAAGCTCTTTGAGCCGTTTGGCTTCTGAGACATCCATCCCGGCGTATTTGCTTCGCCAGTTATAAAAGCACCCGGTTGAAATGCCGAACTGACGACAAATGTCATCAACTTTTACCCCTGACTCATGCTGCTTGATGGCACCAATAATTTGCTCTTCTCTGTAACGCTTCTTCTTCATCTTGACATCTCCTAATACACAGACTAATTGGAAATCTCATCCTTGTCATGGCTCTATTTCTGGGGGAATGGTCAACTGTAGCGGCCTTTCAATAGAAATACAGCAAGGCTCATTCTCAGAACCCTACCGAATTAACATCATGGGTGGAGACTCGCATGGAGCCATAGAAAAAGTCGCCTTGATTAGAGAAGGGATGAAGTTTGGTGCTGCACAAGAAACACCAATAAGCTGCGTTTACCATCAGCCTGCCATCTATGAAGAGCATGAACCTGCTGCTACACCTGAACCCAAAATCACTTATAAACGCCGTTCTCGGCGGGTTACAGCTGGCACCGATCGAGGCGCTGGATCTGTAACCCAATAAACCACCAAAGAATACATCAATCTAGATACAAATGTTGACACATAGCCTTTCTATGCCAGTATATACAAAAGTAGATACAAGAGGCGTTCAGACATGAGTAAAATACAGAAGTGGGGCAATAGCAGTGCTGTTCGATTACCCACAAAGATATTAGCGGCTGCAGGCATGACGGCAGACAGCGATATTGATATTAAAGCCGGAGATGGCTGTGTGGTCATCCAGCTAAAAGAGAAGGCCCAAGAGCAAATGTTTGATCAACTATTCAGCGAGATCCCGGATGCCGCAGAACTGTTCAGCGCGGTTCAAAAGAGCTTAACCAATGCCATCTCTATGACGGATGAAGCCACTAAAGCGGTTAAAACATCACATGCTGAACTAATAAAGGAATAATGATGGGACTTGGTAGCGAATTCATAACCATCTTAAAAGACACCGTAAAACTAACCGATTCGGTCAAACGTCTTAACGGTGCTGTGGTGGAATTAATCAGAGATGTAAAACACATCGACAACCGTGTTGTGCGGCTTGAAACGCTGGTAGAAGTTGCAAAGGTAAATCAAGGTCGAATTGAATCGGAATAACGAGGCAAGGAAAAAAATGAACCGTCAACAGGTCAATGAATGGGTTCAGAATTGGATGGATGAGCATTCTGATCCAGATATGCCGGATGAACTTCTTAATTCAGATACTCTGCGTGTAGGTGCGGTGTCTATACTCCAATTTGCACGGGATGCTGGCCTTATCACACAGGCAGACTATCAGGAAGGGATGAATCCAATTGTATCTAGGACTCACCCAGAGTTGGGAGAACACTACATCGGTGAGCGCAGCAACTAAATACGCCTCGATGAACCAAAATAGCGAGGGTTACATCCAAGGCGTGAGCTCGTGGCGGATCTGTAACCCAAAAACTAGAATAGAGATATATCTATGGACTTATCGTTATCTAAAAATCAATTTTTCAAACAGGTGGTTTCCCCTCACAGTGAAATGGCTGCTTACGAGGCACTGTGGGAGGAAAAGTCAGCAACATATGAGCGAATAGCGGATATGTTTCGCCAAGCTCCCGGTGCGGTGCCTACAGACTTGGTTTCAGAAGAGAAAATTAACCATATTAAGGGGATTTTGAGCGATATTTTCGATAAGTTTAATCTTGATAGTTTTGGCGTTCGGGTTCGCGGGGCAAATGAGTACCCTGAAAAGCTACGGGATGCTAAAAACCCTTTAGAGGTTCTTTATTTTCAAGGCTGGTGGGAGCTAGTTAACACGCCTTCAGTAGCTATTGTTGGCTCCAGAAAGGTATCCAAAGAAGGATTGCTTCGTACTCGAAAGCTAGTGAAGTGCTTGGTTGAGGATGATTTTACCGTGGTCTCCGGCTTAGCGGAAGGAGTAGATACGGCTGCTCACACTACTGCACTGGAACTGAATGGTCGAACAATAGCGGTGATTGGAACACCATTAACACACAACTATCCAAAAACAAATTTCTGAGCTACAAAAAAACATAAGAGATAAACACCTCCTGATTAGTCAGGTACCCTTTAAGCGTTACCTGGATCAAGATTACCGCTCTAATCGCTCGTTCTTTCCAGAAAGAAACATCACTATGTCAGCATTAACACAGGCGACGGTGATTGTTGAGGCCTCTGATACGTCCGGCACTCTGTACCAGGCGCGCGCTGCCCTTGCTCAGGAAAGAAAACTATTTATCTTGGATAGCTGCTTCCAGAACTCAAAAATATCATGGCCAGAGCGCTTTGCTCAAAAAGGTGCAATTCGGGTTAAAGAGTATGCCGATATAAAAGAGCATTTAGAGCATGTATGAGCGGCTCTCCCTAATTGATGCATTAACTCGCCCTCATCATTACCATTTATCAGATACTGATACGTGTTACTACTTCGGCGACTATACAGCTAGGAAGGGTCATACCAAGAGCCATACCAACGATCTTATAATTAACTTTAAAAAATCGGTGGATAGGCAAGGAAAGCCTGAATATAAGTATAAACTAGCAGCGATCCAAAAAATTGCAAGCAACTTAAATCAACACTTCATCGCCGCCAATCAAGTTACTTTTATACCGATTCCTCCATCCAAAAGCAGAGAGGACTCTTTGTATGATAACCGGATAGTGAAGGTCCTGGATCAATTTAGGGCCCTAAATAGCGACGTTGATTATCGGGACTTCATAATTCAGTCGGAAAGCACTGAAGCATCTCATAATACTGATTCTCGCCTTTCGCCTGAAGAGCTATAGAAGCTATAGAAGCTATAGATTGGAATTTTGATTTAGATTAGTACGAAGTTAGTAGGGATGAGTGACAAAGACAATGTAGAGAAGATGCCCCTAGATCATTTTGTAAAGATGATTGCCAGAGGTCTAAATAAAAGTGTGAGGGATTTGGAGAAAGCCAAAGCTGAGGCGCGAAAAAAGGGAGATCCAGAGGATCTAGTACTTCATCAGGTGCAAGCAAATTTAGCTCAAATGTCAGATTTCCTTATGAATGTAGATATGTCAGGAGAACTAGTGGATCTACTTCCAGAGGCCCCTTACCCTCATTTGGAAAGGCTCTTACCTCAAGACGATGATTCAGAATAGCGAGCATTCTATGATAATTATTGATAGCCCTTTTCACGTTTCGTTTACAGGACATAACGAACTTCCAACAATTGCTTGTGTGGGCAAGTGTAAAAAACCATGGTGGCCGATTGATCTAGAGGATGTAGCGAAAGATGTTTGCCCAATGTGTGGCAGCGTTACATCAGCGGCAATGGAGGGGGTTCATTACTCTGTATTGGCACAAGCGAATCGAGACCTTCGCTATGGGGTTCTGGGGACATTCCGTCCTAAAGTGACACTTATCGCTACAGCCCACGCCTCATAAGGCTTCTAGAGGTGCCTTAATTTTCAAAATCACTGCAATATCCCAATTATAGTAATATTCCGGCTTTTACGAGAAGCCTATGCCTTATTAAAGAACGCCTGACCGTACTCCACGAAGCAGAAATTAACGATTTATATGGCGTTCCCAGCCTGTCACTGGAAGAAAAACGTATCAGTTTTACTCTGAATGATCTGGAGCAGGACGTTATTAAATCCATCAGGGATCGCAATCATAAATGCTATGCTATTGCTCTGCTGGGTTACTTTAAGATCAAGCCCATTCAGCTCAATCCGGCCTACAAGGAATTGAAAGCAGATCTCACCTTTATTGCTGAAGAATATTTCCCTAAATTTAAAGTCCCTCGCTTCAGTGTTAGCAATAAGCAGAAAACACGTATCTACGACAAGATTATAAACCTTCAGGGATTCAAAACATGGTGTGTGGAACAACATCAGGAACCTCTCATTACCTATTTGCAACAGGTTGCTAAATCCTGGATTGAGCCGCGCTTTTTATTTGATGCCTGCACCGAATACTTAGCTCGAAATCATACAGAAATCCCTAAATATACCGTGCTTCAGCGAATTATCAGTCAGGTAATCAAACAGGAACGTAAGCGACTTTCTGATCTATTAAAGACAACCATATCAGATGAATTAGCTACTAACTTGGCTGAGTTAGTTGATGGAAAAGGTATGCTAACCGTTAAAGAACTTAAGCAGGCGGCGAAAAGTTTTAATGCTCCAGAATTGGAGAAAGAGTTGAACGTCAACAAGTTAATTCAGCCCTGGATGGATGAAGTTAATCAAGTGGCCTCTGCTCTATCACTATCGCAACAAAACTGACTGCACTATGCGGCGATGGTTGATTACTACTCTATAACCAAGCTTAAACGCTTCGACCGTGTCACGCAGCAGCTTTATTTACTTTGTTATCTTCAGGAGCGGGTACAAATCAATATTGAACGTTTGGCTGATGGGTTTATTTATCATGTCCGAAAGTTACGTGAAAAAGCTAAAGCGTATGCCAAGGAAATGGCCTATAAAGATTGGGAGGGCACGGTAGTAAATATTAGCAAAGCCGCTGAATTATTATACTTTTTTATTGACGATACCATTGATGGCCATGTGTCATTTAGACAAATAAAACAACGGGTACAAGGCTTGCTTGGAGCACGGGAAATAGAATCACTGTGCTTGTATCTGAAGAAACAAAAACGCACGAAAAATGATTACATCTGGGAATTTTATGATAAGCAGCGTGAACTGATTCAGCACTTAATACGCCCCATTTTTTTATGCCTGACCTTTGAAGGATTAGACAATACACAGGCTTTATCTGCACAATTAAATAGAATGAAAAAAGAGTTGTTAGGTGCTGGTGAATTAGCATCGTCAGATCGACGATTGATTCCAGCCAAACACCAATTGTATGTTATCAATATTGATAACAACGTACTCTCTGAGCGTTACGAGTTGATGCTGTATTTAGCAGCTCAAAATAATCTTGGTGGAAAACTCTTTATACCAACGGCTATCAAATATCGTGCATTACACGATGACCTTGTTGGAGATATCCCCTGGGCACAGAAAGACAAGCTACTTAAAGGTTCCATGCTAGATAGCATGAATACAGAGCCTGCCCAGCGGGTTAAATCGATGGAGAAAAAGATGAACGATAAGCTGCAACGGGTTGGCCAGCGCATTGATGAGGGCGACAATCGAAATGTGGTATTGCGTAATCGCTCAGGAAAAACTCAATGGAGGTTGCCGTATTCAGGCACAAAATCGGCTTTAAACAATCCCTTTTTCGACCGTATGAAACCGATTAACATTGCCGATGTATTACGCTTCGTTCATCAGGAAACAGCATTTTTAAAGCACTTTGAGCATGTTCGCCAGGTACAGTCCGGACAGAGTGATCATTTGAATGATTTACTGGCGGCTCTCATTGGCAATGGAACCTATTATGGCCTACACGGCATGGCCAGCATCTCTGATAGATCATATGATCATCTACGCACAGTACAGGCCAATTATTTGCGACCTGAAACGCTAAACCTCGGCAATGATGCAATTAACGATGCGACAGCGAAATTATCAATCTTCAAGCATTACAATATCCAAAAAGGACTCATTCATGCCAGTGCTGACGGGCAAAAATTCGAATCACGGTTAGAGACTTTTAAAACTCGCTATTCATCTAAATATTTTGGCACGAATAAAGGACTAACATCGATGAACTTGATTGCCAATCATGTAGCCTTGAATGCCCAGATTATTGGTTCCAATGAACATGAATCTCATTTTATTTTGGATCTGCTTCATAACAATACCTCGGAGATTAAGCCGGATATTTTGTCAACGGATACGCACGGCGTTAATCATGTTAACTTTGCTTTGCTGGACCTGTTTGGCTATATCTTTGCGCCGCGCTATGCTCAGTTTGGAACCGTGATATCAGATCTTTTTGATGTAAATGAGGGAGAAGACAATAAGGCAACGCTCTCATTAAAAAAGCCTATTAATACAGAATTAATTATCGATGAGTGGGATACGATACAGCGCATTATTATATCACTACAGCAGAAGACGATAACGCAGGCGACCCTTGTTAGAAAGCTTTCTGGCTATAGTCAAAACCACCCCTTGCTGAAAGCTTTAACTGAATATAATCGTATGCTCAAGGCCATGTACTTACTGGACTATATTGATGATGCCAGTTTAAGAAATTATGTACAGCGAGCCTTGAATCGTGGGGAAGCTTATCATCAATTACGGCGTGCTATTGCACATGTGAATGGCAATCGTTTCCAGGGAAAATCAGACGATGAGATTGTCTTGTGGAATGAATGCGCGAGGCTATTAACCAACGCCATTATCTATTTTAATTCGCTGATACTGACGCGATTACTTGAGCATTTTGAGGGGGAAAGTGACGATAAGAAGTTGGAAATTATTAAGCAAGTTTCGCCAGTGGCTTGGCATAACATCAATTTGAACGGAACTTACAGCTTTAGCTTTGAACAAAACCTACTAGTATTTGGATGAAATTATGCAATCAATCGTGCAAAATGAAAATTAAGCCACCTCTGTAGGCCTTGTGGGGTATGGGCTGTAGAGATAAGTGTCACTTTAGGACGGAATGTCCACAGAACCCCATGGGACAACAAGCACCCCCCGGATCAGCCGCTCCTGGCGTGCCCATTGGCAGAATCTCAACACGCTGTTCAACTACCCGGAGGACATACGAAAAGTGATCTGCACGACCAACGCCATTGAATCGCTGAACAGCATCATTCGCAAAGCGATCAAAAAGCGGAAGTTGTTTCCAACCGATGATTCGGCGAAGAAGGTCATCTATCTGGCAATCCAGGCCGCATCGAAAAAGTAGACAATGCCGATCCGTCATTGGAAACCAGCACTGAATAGATTTATGATTGGGTTCGGAGAACGCTTAGCGGTATACATTTAACCCAGGCAGTTACACAGAAAACTTTACAGGCTCAGCATGATCCGCAGCAGAACGGAGCAGGTCAGATCTTCGTTGCTGTTGATGTCGATCACCTGGAAGCTAGCGCCGCTCATTACCAGTTCCCTGATATTTGCCAGAGTGATATAGCGGCTGAGTTCCGTATCATAGAGACGGCGGTTGGGATATTTCTTAATAACTCTGGGGCTTGGCATGGCGCCTGTTCCTCTGGTGAAACTCCGTCTACAGCAACAATTTATCCGGAAATATCAGTCTGTGGGAAATTATCTTTCTATTGAGAGTTATTGTCAAAAGAGGTATATCAGTCATTTCTAAAGCGGCAATCTGGTCTGAATTTATCTATCTCAACTCCATCTTTAAATGGCACCTCTTTTATTACCTTGGCCAAATAATTAGTCGATCCTGAAATATTCATTCCAGGCACTTAATAATACTGTTGTTTCTGTTTTGCAAACAGGAACAACAGTATGGACATGATATTTTTCAGCACAAAAAGAACCTCCTTCATCCATTTTCTAAAGTTGAAGGCAGCCGCCGCCATAAGCAAGTTAATCTGATCCCCGGCAAAGCCTTTAGGAAAGTTCCTTTTTAGCCTGTGGTCACTCTTTAAGTGACCACAGGCTCAATGCCAGCTCGTCTTCTGAAACGTTTTCTGGCTAATGCCATGGCTTCTTCTGAGGTATTCTTCCTGGCAGGCTTTGGCGTTACTATCTGTGTGTCATTAACCTTTGATTTGCCCCGGTAACCTCGATCAGCAATACCCACTTTGGGTACTCGATTGATGAGACGTTTCACCTGTGCCAAGACCTCAGGTACGGTGTGACCATCAAATACATTCTTCTCAAAAGCCAGGGCACCAATCACAATGCCCGCGTCCCTTGTGGTGGTGATTGATGCCTTGGTGCCAAACTCATAACGCTGCTGGGCCTTGCCTTTGCTCATACAGTAAATATGAGGTTCATGTAGGCTGTACAACTTATTTTTATCAGCACGCTTCTGATTCAGCATGCGCTGGTACAGGGCGAACTTTTCTGCATAGAATTTCTGTTGTTCTCCGGTCATCTTACGCTGTATTTCACGCAGTAATCGGCCGCTGATGGTCTTTAATCGCTTGACGGCCTTACGTGCCTTTTTACGATTCCTCGGATGTGTGGCAAATCGGGTGGGGAGCTTGAGAATTTTTACTTCCTTCTCATGGCTTCGACTGAGCACGATACCTTCTGCTCGGGCCATCTTGAGTAACTGCCCGTGTATCTTTCGGTACTGCTTTGCATCAGTTGGAAAGGTAATGTTTTTCTCTTGTACGGTAGTGTCGATACACATTTCATCTTCGATCGCCTTTTCTTGATGTAAGGCGATAGAGGCAGCCAGGACCTTTTCAAAACCTTCGTTGCCAATACGCTTTCTGAAGTAAGTCAGGTCGGAGGGGTCACAAGGAAGTTGCCATTGGAATTCGATCTCACCCGTAAAACTCTGGTAGTAGGGATTTTGTATCCAGCGTTGAATCAGAACCTCGTCACTGAGGTCTTCCAGATGCTTGAGTATCGAGAGGCCCACCATTAGGCAGATCGGTTTTGAGGGCTTTCCAAGATGAGAGTAAAGCGGGGCAAATTCAGCATCAAAATATGACCAGTCTATCTGTCTGGCCAGTAGCAAAAGTGGATGCTTGGGGTTCAGCTGATCCAGTAAGTTCTGGTGCAGGAAACTTTGCTGGTTGGGATTGGCTGTCTTGGCTTTGCTCAATTATCCACCTCTGTTTCGTCCAGTTTTTCTCTGCTTTTACCCCTTTCACGGACGTTTATTTTATCAAATTTAGACGCTTATTTTATATAAATCATTGCGTTATGAATATTTCAGGGTCGACTAATTAACCCTGCGCAGTTTGCGCCAGTCTTTCTCAGCACATTGGCTGAGCTTGAACAGCATATGCAGTACACTATCTCTGGATAAACAGTCCTTGGAGCAATTTGATCTTCCCCATTAAAAGTTGACACTTGCTAATACCTGTCTTTCAAAATCTACTGGACATGCTACAGCCCACATTCTAAAAACGGACATACTTTGTTGTTTTTCTCTTGAATTCCAGAAAACTTCTAAATGGTTCTGTATAGTAAAACTCAGACTTATAGGTATGGAAAAATGATTCCATATGAGCATTGTTGTAACCATTTCCTTTCCCAGACATACTTTGCTCAACTCCAAGATCCTTGAGCCAATCACCCACCATGTGATTTGCATATCTAATCCCACGATCCGAGTGAAACACTTTCGAGCAATGCTCAGAGTGGGCTGTCAGTGCCTTCTTAATCGTGTTCAGCATCATATCAACATTACGCTTCTTGCTCACCTCAATTCCGACAATCTTCCGAGTATGTAAATCCATTACGATTGAAAAGTACATAAAGTCACCACCAATCTTTATATAGGTAAAATCTGCAACCTATATTTCATGGGATAAACTCGGACCATCATAGCTTTCTTGATCACTGAACCGGGCTTCCATTGTCTTGGCTTATACCTTCTGTCCATTTTAGCTCTAATACCATTTTCTCGCATCAGTCTCGCCACTGTATTCTCACAGCAGCCGATGCCACGATTGTTCAACGCCGCTACCATTCCCGGACTTCCATGGGTTTCCTTAGCCTCACGGTGGGTCTTTTTTATCTCCCTATGTATGCAGAAGCCAGGTTGTCGAGGAATGACGTCAGCCAGTAAAACCGCCTGAGCCATCAGTAAACGGATCAAATTGTAAGCCAAAAGATAGACCCACAGCTCTTTTTCCGCCATTTCCGGTGTGCAACAACTTAATGTTTCCATTCCCAGAGTGGTCTTGATGTTGCGTATATCTAACTCTACCTGCCAACGGTCCCGATAGAGTGCCTTCAAGGCGGGTTTGACTTTTGGCTTGTCTATTTCGATAAGATGATTTCGCGGGCCCCCGGCGCTCTCCCTGGCGAAAATCCGTGCTGCGCCTGAACCATGTTGCTCGAAAACGCCATCCACTCCTTTGGCCTGAAGAGCACACAACAGAAAACAGGTGGCATAAAAAGCATCCCACAGAAGGAGATCACCAGCGTCCAAAGTACCAAGCATGGTTCTAAAGCCAGAAACATCGATAACGTCTCTGTTGGCGGAAACAGCCTTTCCCGATGTTCCGGTAACAATGATTCGACTTGATTGAGAAACCCTGGGCCGATTAGCCGATTAGCCGATTAGCCGATTAGCCGATTAGCCGATTAGCCGATTAAAGAAAGCATAGGAATCACTGGCTGTAGCGTAGGTTGTGATACGCTCTTGTTGATACATGCAGACGCGTTGATTAGGATGCATTAAGGCTGTTTGATGGTTTGGCAATTAGCATCTTATCACCTGAAGCAGCCTTTTTTTATTCGTTATATCAGTAGGTTATTGATTAAGTAAGTAGCATTCTGGTCAGCGCCTTTTTTGCTTTATCTAATGCGCCGACATCATTGGGATGCTTGATGATCTGGCGGTCGCTATACCAGCCCTCTCTTTTGAAATACTGATGAGCTGCATTATGGATGCTGTTACGCAGTGTGATTTCTAGTGTTTGAAAGGTGGGATAGAGGCTTTCGCTCAAGGCCATGTTCCAGGCGTAGTAGCTGAACAGGGAGTTATAACTGAAAGTGTTATTTGAAAGGAATTGAAAAAAAGCGGGGTATCTGGTTGATTTATTGTTGCGAGACATCAAAACAACCATTGAAGATACTCCACCATGAGTAAGAATAACGTTGTTAAGCTGGCAGTTCGAGATACGATTATCGATCCGCTGACAGAGTTGCCGAGAAGCGGTGCGGAGCAGTTGATCTACTAGGCGGTGGAGGCCGAGCTGCTGGAGCTGTTGGCGGAGCACGTCGAGCGACGGACAGAGGATGGCAAGGCGGGTGTGGTGAGTAATGGTCACCTGCCAGCTCGTAAACTGCAGACAGGATTGGGGCCGGTCACGGTCAAGATACCCAAAGTACGAGCGAAGACCGGCGAGCCGGTGACGTTCCGATCAGCTCTGGTGCCGCCGTATGTACGCAAGACGAAGTCACTGGAAACGGCGCTGCCATGGCTCTACCTGAATGAGCGTGGTGAGAAGCATTTTCTGGCAATTGAGGATGGTGTACGGGAGTCCACACAGAGCTGGCGGGAGGTACTGTTGAAACTGAAGTCACGCGGACTGACCCCGCCAAAATTGGCGATCGGTGACGGTGCCATGGTATTCCGGGCTGCGCTGGAGGAAGTGTATCCGGAGACGCGCCAGCAGCGCTGCTGGATGCACAAGACCATGAACGTGCTGCACATCCTCTTCATTGGGTAAACGAATTTATGAGCCATCAATCGCACAGAGTCGAAATCCATTCCATTTTTGATAGCCGCTGAAACGATCATGGAAATCTTGTGTGATGATCTGATTCAGCTCAATAAATGCCGCATGAGAGAGCTGTTTTCTAGCTTGAAAAAAAGCAGATTTGGTGATTTCCTGAGCGGCCTGTTTTCGATTCTTGAGTGCTTTATAAAATCGATCAAGCTCCACCTGCGCAGCATTTTTTCTGAGGTTTAGAAAATACAGAATCAAGGAGGGGAAACTAAGTTTACGATTACGCGTGAAACTGTTTTTTGAGAGGCAGTGTTTGATCTTAAAATGATTATCAGAGATAGCTGTATTTATGTAGGTATAAATAGATTCAAATGACCTTGGTAAGCTTCATATTGCGACCTTAATATCGTGGTAAATGTCGGCACTTATGGGGATAATTATTATAGCAGAATTAATGAGTTACGGCTTAACTTACTGGCATTTTGTCAGTACCCTTTAGATGCGCCAAAGCTGTGGATTGCAAGCTGCAAATGCGCCACCTGCGTTTTTCAAAAAGACTTCGTTTGGTATTTGATAGCCGAGGCATTTTCGAGGCCGACTGCTAAATAAAACGAAAACCGGGTCAGAGAACAATATTTGCCAATATAGAGCCCACCTTATCGAGCAGAACTGTCAGTGATACAATGCCAAGAAAGGGACGTTTCCAAACAACCAGGGCGCGTACAGCACCACAATCAACCTGATCGATGGCGACAACACCCTGAGCCAACAGCCCGCTATCCCGGGCACAGTGCCCGCCAACAACAACCACATCCCCAATAATTCCTTGTGGCCTTCCAGATTGACGCTCAGAGCGAGATAAATCGCTTTATTGATCACTTTCTTGTCTTGCCGGATTTTAACGACAATGCTGTCCAGATAAACAATAGGATAAATCGCATCCAGGGGGCGAGATTGCCATTCAACAACCTGTTCGATAACTGCATCAGTGACTTTGGATATGAGTGTGGCGGAGACATCGGCTCCGTACATTTCCTTGAATGTCGTGACGATTTCGCGGGTCGTCATACCCTGAGCATACAAGAAGAGGATCTTGTCATCCATTGAGGTAAATCGACGCTGGTGCTTTTTAACTGGCCGGGGTTTAAAGCTGCCCGCTCTTTCTCGTGGAGTATCCAGTTCAAACTGGCCATCTTCCGTTTGCAAGGTCTTGCTGGTCGTGCCGTTGCGGCTATTACTCGCTTCGGGTTGTTCATGTTTGGCAAAGCCAGGATGATCTGCCGGTTCAACGTTGAGTGCTGCATCGACCGTGATTTTTGGCAGCATTTGCCGAAACTCGTTGAGATCTTCTTCAGTTTTGATGTGATTAGCGGCCGCCTGGGCTATCGCCTGGAGCTCTTTCTTGTCGATCGTCTGCCTATCCTCACCCTTGTTTGGGTTTAATGACAGGCAGTTACACAGCATTTAGGTCTGTTTCGTTTTCCACAAAAGCACTTGAATCCACTACATGATTTGTGCTCCTCCTGTGTAAATAAAATTTCAAAACCTCATTTTACCAAGCATTCAGATCATCTCTTTTTAGTTATCCAAGTGACGCACTTTGGAGTCAAATCCACCAAACTGAGCCCAACAATACCCGAAAAGCCTCCTAGTCTACGGTCCTTTCCAGCTTTGGCTGCGGGTCTCCCAGTTGCCCAAGGAGTTCAATTCGGTCTTGATGATCAAAAAACTCGGTTGTATGGATTTTATCGATACTTGGTTGAGTTGGTTACTATATATCGCTGATTTTGAAAGGTTTTAGAGACTCCCTTAATAATCATTCAAAACTTTGGCTCAGTATAACCAGCCTGTCCAGACGGCTGCGGGCCTCGCCGCCGACAATGACTTCGCCGGCTTTTTCGATTCCTCCCGCCAGTGTGTCAGTCAGGCCGGCAGTGTAGATAGCAGCACCTGCGTTGAGCTGAACGATGTCGCGGGCTGGCCCCGGCTTGTTTTCCAGCAGGGCGCGGATAATATCGAGACTCTCTTGGGCATCGGCCGCCTTGATGTTGGAAATGGGGGTGCGTGAGAGGCCGAAATCTTCGGGTTGGATGCTGTAACGTCGTATCCGGCCATCCTTGAGTTCTGCTACTTCTGTTGTGTCTCCGATGCTGATTTCATCCAGACCATCCCGTGCATGGACTACCATAACGTGGTTACTGCCTAGTTTCTGCAGTACATTGGCCAGAGGATCGAGCAGTTGGTCGCTAAAAACCCCCAATATTTGATTTGGTGCTCCAGCGGGGTTGGTGAGAGGACCAAGTACATTGAATATGGTACGAGCACCCATCTCCTTGCGCGGACCAATTGCGTGTTTCATTGCGCCATGATGGGCCGGGGCGAACATGAAGCCAACACCGATCTCCTCAATGCATTGGGCAACCTGTTGCGGGGAGAGGTCAAGTCTGACGCCGGCAGCCTCCAAAACATCGGCGGAACCGGATTTGGATGAGATGAAGCGGTTGCCATGCTTGGCTACCCTACCCCCTGCCGCTGCAGTAACGAAGGCGCTGGCAGTGGATATGTTGAAAGTGCCTGAGGCATCGCCCCCTGTTCCGCAGGTGTCGACCAGATAATCTCTGCCGACTTCCACACGCGTTGCCAATTCTCGCATTACTGAGGCTGCTGCTGCAATTTCAGAGACGGTATCTCCTTTCATCCGCAAACCAATCAGAAAGCCGCCGATTTGGGCCTGAGTTGCACCTCCGGTCATGATGGTACGCATGACACTGGTCATCTCATCAGTGCTGAGATTCTTATGGCTGAGCACCTGGTTGATTGCTTGTGGCATTTCCATTATTGTTGCTCCTAGAAGTTGGTTTTTGTCCGGGACGCCGAGATCACAGTAGATCGTAGCACCCACAGAGTTTTTTGAGGGTACAGGCTCCTGGGGTTCCCTATCTCTATTTCCCCTCAATAAAATTTTGCAGCAGATCGTGACCATGCTCGGTGAGGATCGACTCGGGATGATATTGTACGCCCTGCACATCCAACTTCTTATGCCGAATTCCCATGATCTCACCCATGGATCCGTCCTCATTTTGGGTCCAGGCAGTGATCTCAAGGCATGCCGGAAGGCTCTCTTTTTCGATTACAAGGGAATGGTACCGGGTGGCTTCATAGGGATTATTCAGACCGCTGAAGATGCCGGTATTCGCATGATAGATCGGTGAGGTCTTGCCATGCATCACCTTCCTGGCATGAATGATCTTGCCACCAAAGGCCTGCCCAATGGACTGATGGCCCAGGCAGACGCCGAGTATCGGCTTGCGTCCGGCGAAGGTCTTGATGGTCTCTACCGAAATGCCGGCCTGTTTGGGGGTGCAGGGGCCGGGTGAGATAACGATATGGTCAGGGTTGAGCTGCTCAATGAGGGCGATATCGATTTCATCGTTACGATAGACCCGTACATCAGCCCCTAACTCGCCAAAGTATTGGACCAGGTTATAGGTAAAGGAGTCATAATTATCGATCATTAACAACATGGTTACGCCTCCTCACAGTTGTTGTTCTCAAGTCCGGCCTCGGCCAGAGCTACGGCCCGGAAAACGGCGCGCCCTTTGTTCATGGTCTCTTTCCACTCCAGATGGGGCTGGGAGTCAGCCACGATGCCGGCGCCTGCCTGAATATGCAGGGTTTTGTCCTTGATCACCGCGGTGCGAATGGCGATGGCTGTATCCATATTGCCGTTCCAGGAGAGATAGCCGACGGCACCTGAGTAGACGCCGCGTTTCACCGGCTCCAGTTCATCGATTATTTCCATAGCGCGGATTTTCGGCGCTCCGCTGACAGTGCCAGCGGGGAAAGTGGCCCTGAGAACATCCATGGCGCTCATGCCATCTTTCAGCCCACCGACTACATTAGAGACGATGTGCATAACGTGGGAGTAACGTTCCACGATCATTTTGTCGGTCAATTTTACTGTTCCGGTTTTAGCCACGCGACCAGCGTCATTACGACCAAGGTCTATCAGCATAAGGTGCTCGGCCAGCTCCTTGGGGTCAGCAAGCAGCTCTTTTTCCAAGGCATTGTCCTCCTCATCTGTATGACCCCGACGGCGTGTGCCGGCAATGGGCCGCACAGTTACTTCGTTATCTTCCAGGCGAGCAAGGATTTCAGGGGAAGAGCCGACGATGTGGAAGTCAGCAAGATTAAGAAAATACATATAAGGACTGGGGTTCAGCCCTCGCAAGGCCCGATAGAGATCCAGTGGCGATGCATGAAAAGGAATAGAGAGGCGCTGGGAAAGAACCACCTGCATGCAGTCGCCATCAAGTATGTACCCCTTGGTGCGTTCAACTGCCTGTTTGAAGCTTTTTTCGGTAAAGCCGGAGATGAAGTGAGATTCATCAATCTCATGCCGGGGTCGCTCCGGTTGGTCCGGCAGGCATTCCCGCATCCGTTCGACCACCGTCTGAAGGCGCTTTTTACCGGAGTCGTAGTTGCCGCCGTTGGTGGGGTCTACATGGACAATGACGTAGAGCCGTCCCCGCAGGTTGTCAAACACCACCACTTCATCGGAAACCAGCAGCATAATGTCCGGGTTGTCGATGGTATCCGGATTAGGGCACTCGGCCAGCTTGGGTTCGATATAGCGGATGGTGTCGTAGCCGAAATAGCCTACCAGACCGCCGGTGAAACGGGGTAGACCTTCCTGTTCGGCCACCCTGTACCGTTGCTGGAACTCTTCGATAAAAGTCAATGGGTCTTCAGCATGGTGCTCTTCGATCACCTTGCCGTCAGTCTCTACGGTAATGTTGTGGTCTCTGACACGCATCAGGGTACGGCAGGGGAGTCCGATGATGGAGTACCTCCCCCACTTCTCACCGCCTTGTACCGACTCAAACAGATAGGAGTTTGGCCCATCCGCAAGTTTCAGGTAGACACTCAGTGGGGTGTCGAGGTCGGCAAGAACTTCGCACATCAGAGGAATGCGGTTGTGGCCTTCAGCGGCCAGCTGGTCGAACTGTTCGGGAATCATCTCTCTCTCCACACAAGGGTTAGCGGCAGGTGTACGGGGGGCTTCACCAGCGCCATCGTGTACCTGTCTTCAGTGTCTTGTTGTGATCGGAGAGATTCATTAGGGTTTGGTTTTTGTGTCTGTTCCGTAAACGATAATCTAAATCAGATTAAGTTGCGAGTCGCAATGCCTGTTCGAGCAATTCGGGGAGGTCCGCCAGAGAATTTATCACGGCATCAGGTTCGGCATCGCGGATGTCCTGGCCATGGTTGTATCCATAGGGGACACTGACTGCCTGGAAACCTGCCGCCCGCGCTGCGGTTACATCGTGTATGGAGTCACCTACCATTATTGACTCATCCGAACCGATGCCAAAATGTTCCGCAGCATACAGTAACTGCATTGGATCGGGTTTTTTCTTTGGTAGCGTGTCGCCGCTGATGATAATGCCCATGTTGTCGTGAATACCCAACGCCTTAAGCAGAGGAATGGTGAACTGCTCCGCTTTGTTGGTGACGCAGCCCAACTGATAACCTGCCGATTTCAATTGGTCCAGACCTTCCCTGATGCCAGGGTAGAGCTGTGAACGCTCGCCGTTGTGCTGACCATAGCTTGTCATGAATAATGGGTACGCTTTTTCAAAATAATTTTCTGCTGGCTCGCCATCCAGTGCATTCAGCAAGGCGCGCTTTACCAAGCGCTCGACGCCGTTTCCCACCCAGTTGCGGACTTGTGCCTCTTGGTAAGTGGCGCGTCCTATCTGCTCCATCATGCTGTTAACGCTGAAAGCCAGATCAGGAACGCTGTCTACCAGGGTGCCATCCAGGTCGATGAGTATTAGTTTAGGTTTTTTCATGGTATTCAAAATTTAGTCTGGAAATGCAGAGAGCACAGAGCCCACAGAGATATTTAGATTGATTAAGTGGCTGTCCTAGTTAATCAGTTAAATTTGTCTTTAACCCATTGATTTAGTTGTTTTAACTGACTTTTTTGATCACTATTGTTAAATCGCCATTCACACACCTTTAAAATAGAGATGGAGACGGTCTTTTAGTACGCCGTTAAACTGACGCATATGCCGCTTTGCCTGGTTCCAAGAGTTCTCTATTCCGTTAACGTGGTTACGCTTGTTTGCGAATAGCTTACTGTGATTTATTCGATAGTGCTTAAATTCTGAGACATCTAATGCATTAAAGCTTCTCCATGTGTCGGTATGAACAATACTGTCGGGCTTTACCTGTTGCCTAAGAGTTATAACTGAAAGTGGTGTTTGAAGGGAATTGAAAAAAAGCGGGGTATCTGGTTGATTTGTTGTTGCGAGACATCAAAACAACCATCGGAGATACGCCACCACGAGTAAGAATAACGTTGTTAAGCTGGCAGGTCGAGATACGATTATCGATCCGCTGACAAAGTTGCTGAGAAGTGGTGCAGAGCAATTGATCTACCAGGCGGTGAAGGCCGAGCTGCTGGAGCTGTTGGCGGAGCACGTCGAGCGACGGACAGAGGATGGCAAGACGGGTGTGGTGCGTAATGGTCACCTGCCAGCTCGTAAACTGCAGAGAGGATTGGGGCCGGTCACGGTCAAGATCCCCAAAGTTCGCGCGAAGACCGGCGAGCCGGTAACGTTCCGATCAGCTCTGGTGCCGCCGTATGTACGCAAGACGAAGTCACTGGAAGCGGCGCTGGCGTGGCTCTACCTGAAGGGGATTTCCAGTGGAGAGATGGGTGAAGCCCTGAAAGTGCTGGTGGGTCCGGATGCAACAGGCTTGTCGGCCGGCACGGTGTCGCGTCTGAAGCAGGTCTGGGCAGAAGAATATCGGGGCTGGTGCGAAGAGCGTCTGGATAAGCGCCATTGGGTGTATGTGTGGGCAGACGGTGTCTACAGCGGATTGAGAGCAGAGCAGACGAAGCTGTGTGCCCTGGTGGTGATCGGCGTGAATGAGCGTGGTGAGAAGCATTTTCTGGTAATTGAGGATGGTGTACGGGAGTCCACACAGAGTTGGCGGGAGGTACTGTTGAAACTGAAGTCACGCGGACTGACCCCGCCAAAATTGGCGATCGGTGACGGTGCCATGGGATTCCGGGCTGCGCTGGAGGAAGTGTATCCGGAGACGCGCCAGCAGCGCTGCTGGATGCACAAGACCATGAACGTGCTGAACTGCCTGCCAAGGTCAGCTTAGCCGAAAGCGAAGCAGGCACTGCATAACATCTGGCAGTCGGAGACCCAGGCCGATGCGGAAAAGGCCTTTGATCTGTTTATCAAAACGTATGAGCCAAAGTATCCGAAGGCTACCATCTGTCTGCACAAAGACCGAGAGGAACTGATGGCTTTCTATCAATTTCCTGCGCAGCACTGGCAGAGCATTCGGACCAGCAATCCGATTGAATCCACCTTCGGGACAATCCGCCATCGAACCAAGCGTTCCAAGGGCTGTCTATCGCGTGACGGCATGCTACACATGATGTTCAAACTCGGCAGGTGTGCCGAGAAGAAGTGGAGACGATTACGGGGTTTTGATTATCTGGCGAAGGTGATAACCGGAATCAAATTTAAAGAGGGTGTTGAGGTAGCAGGAGTCGATCAGGTCGCCGCTTGATTCAACTGGCTAAACACCAGATTTGACTATAACTCCTCCATGCCCTCGACCACCCGGACCTGACCTACTGAGCACAAATCCCGGGCCGGGCAGTAATCCGTATATCCCGCCCTACCATACGCAGATCGGTAATACTCAACTCCACCCGATCACGCATCAATTCAAGCTCAGGCAGATGGAACAACCCCCTACCGTCACTACCCATAATATGCGGTGCCGCATAAATCACCAGTTCATCGATCACCCCGGCAGCCAGTGCAGCGCCAGCCAGTGTCGGCCCGGCTTCAATCAATACTTCATTAATCTCCTCACCTGCCAAGTGCGTCATCAACGACTGAAGATCGATGGCCTCACCTTCACCTGGGAGCTCAATAACTTCTCCATCCGCAGACTCCAGCGCCTGCCGAGCGGGGCCGGGATCACCAACACAGATGACCTGGGTTCGCCCCGGCAGCCTGAACATTCTGGCATCCGCCGGCATCGCCAGACCAGGGTCCAAAACCACGCGTATAGGCCGGGGACGGTCCGTTTCAAATTCAACCCCGTCAAGAAGAGAGAGGTCAATGCGCACGTCCATGGAAGGGTCATCCGCCTGTACTGTGCCAATCCCGGTAACAATCGCATCACTGCGTGCCCTCAGGCGCTGCACATCCAGGCGTGCCGACTCACCGGTAATCCACTTGCTCTCCCCGCTGGCCATAGCAGTACGCCCATCCAGACTCATCGCCAGCTTACAACGGACATAAGGGGTGCCTGCCATCATTCGCTTGATAAAACCGGGATTAAGAGCCCTAGCTTCGGACTCCAAAACAGACGAGACTACGTCAATACCAGCCTCTCTCAGCAAAGCAATCCCTTGGCCTGCCACCCGCGGGTTTGGGTCTTCCATGGCCACCACCACCCGGTTGACACCAGCCTCAATCAACCCATCGGTACAGGGCGGTGTCCGTCCATGATGACAACAGGGCTCCAGAGTAACGTAAGCGGTTGCACCTTCCGCTTTATCACCTGCTACCGCCAAGGCATTTCGCTCGGCATGAGGCTCGCCGGCACGCCGATGAAAACCTTCGCCAACGATAACCTCATCACGAGTCAGCACACACCCAACCAGAGGATTTTGGTGTGTTGTATAGAGGCCCTGGTTTGCCAGACGAATGGCTCGCGCCATGAAGTGGTGCTGCTCCTGACCGGTCATGATTCGCCATCATCCAGAAGATCGAGTTGTTGACGTTTTGTATCAGGCGGGAGTTGCGTCCCCAGACTCTTGATCTCCTCCATGAACGCGTTAACATCCTCAAACTTGCGATAGACCGAAGCAAACCGGACATAGGCAACCTGGTCGAGTGCCCGCAGCTCATCCATCACCCACTCGCCAATCTGCCGGGAGGAGACTTCGCGCTCACCCGTGGCCAACAGCCTGCGGCGGATATGATTCAACGCATCATCCACCTGCGCGGTACTGACCGGCCGCTTTTCCAGCGCCCGGGTCATGCCGGATGCAAGTTTGCGCCCGTCAAACGGCACCCGACTGCCACCCTGCTTAATCACCCGGGGGAGATTGAGCTCTGCCGTCTCATAAGTGGTGAAGCGCTCTTTGCAGACAGCGCACTCCCGTCTGCGGCGCACCTGATCGCCTTCCCCAAACAGCCGGGAGTCGACCACTTTAGTATCCTGGGCACCACAAAAAGGACAACGCATTATTTGAAGACCTGGGGCTCATCCAGTGCCCGCTCAGAAATTCATAATTCACCACAAAGAACACGAAGAAAACTAATTGGTTACCCGTTCGTGCGCTTCGAGGTGAAAACAGTATTTCCGGACGAATAGAGTCCAACCCCCGACAGCGGTTTATTGATAGACAGGGTGGCGGCTACAGAGATCCAGTGCCTGCCCCTTGACCCGGTCAATAGTGGCCTGGTCACCACGGGCATCGATAATGTCACACATCCACCCCGCCAGTTCCACCGCCTCTGCCTCACCGACCCCGCGCGTCGTCAGCGCAGGCGTGCCGACACGAATTCCGCTGGTAACGAAAGGCGACTGTGGATCATTGGGCACCGCATTCATATTGACCGTGATATTGGCCGCCCCCAGCCATGCATCCACATCCTTACCTGTCAGACCGGCCTGAATAAAGCTGACCAGGAACAGATGGTCATCGGTACCACCGGATACAACATCGTAGCCACGGTCGATAAACACCTGAGCCATGGCCTGGGCATTATCTTTCACCTGCTGTTGATACACCTTGAACTCTGGTTCCATCGCCTCTTTGAAGGCGACTGCCTTGGCGGCAATCACGTGCATCAGCGGGCCACCCTGAGTACCCGGAAAAACCAGGGAGTTGAGCTTCTTCTCAATCTCCGGATTGGATTTGGCCAAAATCAGGCCGCCACGCGGACCCCGCAGGGTTTTATGAGTCGTGGTGGTTGTGACATCGGCAATCTGAACCGGGCTGGGATAGAGACCCACCGCTATCAGACCGGCAACATGGGCCATATCGACAAACAGCCAAGCGCCCACTTCATCGGCAATATCACGGAACCGCTGCCAATCGACCACACGGGAGTAGGCAGAGAAGCCGGCCACAATCATTTTCGGTTTATGTTCCCTGGCCAAACGCTCCACTTCGTCATAATCGATCTCGCCGGTGTCAGGATTCAGACCATACTGAACGGCATTGTAAAGCTTGCCCGAAAAGCTCGGTTTGGCGCCGTGGGTCAGATGACCGCCATGAGCTAGGCTCATGCCCATAATAGTGTCGCCGGGAGCGCACAGCGCCATATACACAGCGGCATTGGCCTGAGAACCGGAGTGTGGCTGAACATTGGCGTAATCGGCTCCAAACAACTGTTTGGCTCGGTCCAGGGCAAGCTGTTCCGCCTTATCTACATATTCGCAGCCGCCATAATAGCGCTTTCCAGGATAGCCTTCGGCATACTTATTGGTCAGCACCGAGCCCTGAGCCTGCATCACCCGTGGGCTGGTGTAGTTTTCAGAAGCGATCAGCTCAATGTGCTCTTCCTGCCGAACCTCCTCCGCCTGGATAGCTTCCCATAGCTCATCGTCATAACCGCTAATCTGCATATCTTTGCTGAACATGAAGCCTTACTCCGGCGAAATTAAAGGTCCATTTTAACACACTGCTGTCCCGTTAACTTTCATATCAAAACCATCTGATTTATGTCTGGCTGTTTGTCGCTGAGAGGACCACCTCGCAGCAAGGCCATCAGGTCCCGTTTTTCAAACAGATTGAGCTGTAATAAATGCAATATTTGCTGCATGCTTTTCTTCCGCTTTGACTGGAACTTGATAAATCCCAAAAGTAGATAAACACACAGTGCAATCCAAATCTGCGTCATTACTGCATTCTTACTTGTTCTAATAAAGAATTTTATTTTCAGGTTCTGTTTGATCCATTTGAAGAATAGTTCCACCTTCCAACGCACTTCATAGATATCGGCAATGCTTTTGGCCGCTAGTTTGAAATTATTGGTTAGAAACACATAATGCTTACCGGTTTCCGGATCTCGGCAACCCATGCGGCGTAATGGGATTAGACATTTCTTTGCCATCTGTGCATTCAATGGTTTGGTCACAGGTCAACCCCTTTCTTCGACAAGACTGGACGGCGTTTTACAACACGGATTTTAGCATTGGACTTAAGGCGAGCGACAAAGAACATTCCTTTTCCTATCAATTGGTTATACTACGCATAATCGTTATAACCTCTATCAACAGCGACAATGCCGTCTTTGGGAAACTCCAGTGTCCGGCCAATGGTGACGTCACTGGTCTTGCCTTCCGTGATGGTAATAAATTCCGGAAGATAGCCACCATGATTCAATCCAACATGGAGTTTAATGGCCCCCTTTGTTGTTCGAAAATCAGCCCAGGGGAAGACGGATAGGCAGAGATCGATGGTAGAAACATCCAGTGAATAAAGCGGATTACTGAAACGAAAACCATGGATTGGAGTCATCTCATGGCAACGCTTCAAAAGCTTTCCAAATAGAGCTTCGTATAGGCCGCAGGGTCTGTCCTCATTTATGCGAGCCAGATTAGAACGGGAAAGCTTCGCACTGCCAAGATGATAGGCACGATGTGCCTGTGCAGTGCAGAGATATTATCCACAATATCGCGCAAGCTGTTCCGGCCTGATAGCTGTGCCATCCTAAGGCTCAGAAACTGCGACCATCGGGACACTGTCCGAAAAGAACGGCCAGTATGATGCTGGTTGGCAAAGGTCTAGAATTCATCTCTTGGAGCAAGTTTTAGTCTTTGTGAGAAGATCGTATTACGATGGGCAAAGTCCTGATTTTCTTTTTGTTTTCCAATGGGTTGCGGTGAACGCATTGTATCAAAACAAACAAGTGTGCCTTCGATCTCGTGATGCGTTTTGGGACATCCCAGTCCCCAAAACACACTCGATCCTCGATAGCCTGTTATTGCCCCGGCCGCCCTGCATACGTGCCGCTTCGCCACACCATCGTTTCACTCGGCGCAGGCTACGCAGTGCGGCCTCACGGCTTGGGTCTACCGGCCTTCGCTTCGCTTATGTGGACTCCCCTCTATCAACAACAAAATAGAGACTGTCCTGAATTCTGTGTAACTGCCTATCATTAAACCCAAACAAGGGAGAGGACAGGCAGCCGATCGACAAGAAAGAGCTCCAGGCGGCCGCTAATCACATCAAAACTGAAGAAGATTTCAACGAGTTTCGGCAAATGCTGACCAAAATCACGATCGATGCAGAGTTATAACTGAAAGTGGTGTTTGAAAGGAATTGAAAAAGAGCGGGGTATCTGGTTGATTTGTTGTTGCGAGACATCAAAACAACCATTGGAGATACGCCACCATGAGTAAGAATAACGTTGTTAAGCTGGCAGTTCGAGATACGATTATCGATCCGCTGACAGAGTTGCCGAGAAGCGGTGCAGAGCAGTTGATCTACCAGGCGGTGGAGGCCGAGCTGCTGGAGCTGTTGGCGGAGCACGTCGAGCGACGGACAGAGGATGGCACGGCGGGTGTGGTGCGTAATGGTCACCTGCCAGCTCGTAAACTGCAGACAGGATTGGGGCCGGTCACGGTCAAGATCCCCAAAATACGAGCGAAGACCGGCGAGCCGGTGACGTTCCGATCAGCTCTGGTGCCGCCGTATGTACGCAAGACGAAGTCACTGGAAGCGGCGCTGCCGTGGCTCTACCTGAAGGGGATTTCCAGTGGAGAGATCGGTGAAGCCCTGAAAGTGCTGGTGGGTCCGGATGCAACAGGCTTGTCGGCCGGCACGGTGTCGGCCACCCATCACCGATACAGTCACTGGTCCGTTGAAGTCCCTGTTTTCCGCACCCAGACAGCCGTGTCATGAAACACCGCACCACCATTCGGGCCAGGAATATCTGAGCTGATCAGAACATTCGCACCCTGCCCTCCCGGGAAGTGATCACCCGGCCATATACCCTCTATCGCAACCACTCCTGAAGCTATACCCGGCGTAATCTGCGCCTCAACATCAATCTCACCACGCTGATTCCCAACCACTACCCGATCACCCGAATCAACAGTAAGAGACGCAGCATCTTTTGTGTGAATAAGAAGCCTGGGAGCAGACTCTTTTTTCCGCGAGCCCGGCGTTTCAGTAAACGTTGAATTCAGGAAAGTTCTGGCTGGAGGAGTAATCAGCCTGAAGGGTCTCTCTTCATCGGAGTTATCAATAATATCCCAGTGATCAGGCAACTCTGGCATGGCACTGCCCAAAGGCCCTGATTCTCGCCATTCAGGTTTAAAGCGGAATCGCCCATCGGGCCAGCTGAATCCATCAATAAAATTCATCTGATTAAAATCTTTACTGCAATCCAGCCAGCGCTGCTCTGTCAGCTCTGCCAGTGCAGGGTAGCCAGAGGCTTTAAGAGTGGCATCGATCACCTCGGCGGCACTCATCTCAAATCCAGGATGTTCCGCTCCCAGGCGCTTTGCCAGATCACAGATCAACTGGTGATTTGACCGGCACTCACCAGGAGGTGAGATGACAGCCGGACCCATCTGCAGGTGCATCTGCCCATAGCTCTGATAGAGATCATCGTGTTCAAGAAACGTGGTAGCGGGCAACAGGATATCCGCCATGCGCGCTGTCTCCGTCATAAACTGCTCATGAACGCAGATAAAGAGATCTTCCCGGGCAAAGCCTTTATGAACGGCATTCAGGTCGGGAGCCACGAGCATCGGATTGGTGTTCTGGATAAACAGCGCTTTGACTGGGATGTCGCCCCCCAGATCCTCCCTGTTGCCACACAGAATCGAGCCGATACGCGACATATCCAGCACTCGGATGTCGGGGTTACGAAGATCCTGGCCCTCAATCAGGGTTTTATCCAGGTGGAACAGGTCACTGGTACCCAGCAGGGCACCGCCACCCGGGTATTGCCAAGCACCGGTCACCGCAGGGAGACAGCTCACAGCATGGACATTATGAGCACCATTGCGGCTGCGTGAAAAACCGATGCCCAGGCGTATGAAGCTGCGTTTAGTCTTGCCGAACAATCGGGCAAACTGTCGGATATCCTCCGCTGGAATACCGGTTATCCCGGCAGCCCATTCCGGGGATCGCTCAGACAAGTGCTGCTCAAGCAGCTCCGGAACATCTGTGTACTTCTGAAGATAGGCCCTATCGGCATACCCCTCGGCAAACAGCAGGTGCATCACAGCACAAGCCAGGGCGCCATCCGTACCCGGCCTTGGCATCAGGTGAATATCCGCCTTTGCTGCGGTTGCCGTTCTGTAGGGGTCGACAACAACCAGTTTTGCTCCGCGGCCTCGCTTCGCCTTACTCACCAGGGTCATGACATTGACTTGGGTTGCCACCGCATTGCATCCCCAAAGGACAATCAGGTCGCTCTCCACCATCTGACGGGGATCACTGCCCCAGGCGGCACCCACACCCGCCTTCCAGCCCGCATAGGCGAGGGCGGTACAAATGGTACCTTTTTGTCCTGAATAACCCATCCCATGCCGCAAACGGTGGATGCCATCCCTCTGAAGCTGTCCCATAGTACCTGCGTAATAGTAGGGCCAGATGGCTTCTGAGCCGTATTCTCCTGCTATGCGCTGGAAATTTTGTGCAACCTCGTCCAGGGCCTCATCCCAGCTGACCGGGACAAACCGCTCCTCTCCCCTGGGGCCGACACGCTTCATCGGGCGCGTCAGTCGATCAGGGTGGTGTACATGCTCGGCGTAACGCGCCACTTTAGAACAGATTACCCCCTGGGTGTAGCTGTTCGCCTTTGCCCCGCGCACTTTACCAATGGTATGGGAATCGATTCGTTCCACCTCGAGCGCGCAGGCAGATGGGCAGTCATGAGGACACACAGTAGGAAAAAATTCAGCGGTCATTAGTAGCATTCTCTACCTGTTGCAGATAAAACTAGGGGGTCGCCCTAAGTTAATCAGCTAACTTTGTTTTTAACCCATTAATTAAGTTGTTTTAACTGACTTTTTGGATCACTGTTGTCAAATCGTCATTCACACTCCTTCAAAATAGAGATGAAAAAGGCCTTTTGGTACACCGTTAAGCTGACGCATATGCCGCTTTGCCTAGTTCCAAAAATTCACTATCCTTTATTCTGTGTAATGTGGTTAGGCTTGTTTGCGAATAGCTTACTGTGATTTATTCGACGGGAATAATAACGGTAAATACCTTCCCGTTGCGCTTTAGCAAGCCAAATACAGGAACTTTACCGACCGCACCTCGATCTCCCTTTCCTTTGAGCCTACCACCAAAATAACTTTCGCCCACTTCTATTTCTCCGTCCAGCAATTCCAAATGCTCACTGTAGTCATAGATAACCTGTCTAAGTCGATGAAAGTAATATTCCGCCGTTGTTTTATTGACGCCAACTTAAAGAGACATCTGTTCGTGTTGTTGTACTCGCTACAAATATCCCCATTAATCGACTTTGTTTGTACCTACTTAATCTGCTTTTTCTCACTTTGCTATCCTAAAATAATTTATTTACCTAGGACAGCCCCTTATGTTTTTTCCGCTGATTTTTCTATGCTTGGGTGTTGCCCTCTGCTTTGGTAGAATGCCCAGTTCCTTTTCACAGCGCTCTGTTGCGCGGTAGTAGTTATGGCATTCAATACAACTGAAGAAATTATAAAAGATCTGCGCCAAGGCAAGATGGTTATTATCATGGATGACGAAGATCGCGAAAATGAAGGCGATCTGCTGATGGCGGCAGAGATGGTGACAACGGAGGCGATCAATTTCATGGCTCGTTTTGGCCGTGGGCTAATCTGTCTAACCCTTAGCAAAGAGCGCTGTCAGCAGCTGCGTCTGCCGTTGATGGTAGATATCAACGAAGCTCAGTATTCGACCAATTTTACTGTCTCCATAGAGGCGGCAGAAGGGGTGACAACGGGTATATCCGCTGCTGACCGAGCGGCAACTGTTCTGGCGGCGGTGAAAAAAGATGCCGTACCTCAGGATCTGGTGCAGCCAGGGCATATCTTTCCCCTGATGGCACAGCCCGGTGGTGTGCTGGTGCGTGCCGGACATACTGAGGCCGGCTGCGACTTGGCGCGTCTGGCGGGTTTGACTCCAGCCGCGGTGATTGTCGAGATTCTCAATGAAGATGGTTCCATGGCCCGTCGGCCCGATCTGGAGCTGTTTGCCAAAGAGCATGAGCTGAAGATTGGCACTATCGCTGACTTGATTCATTACAGCGTGCGTAATCAGAAGACCGTGGAGCGGGTCAGTGAATGCACACTTCCGACTAAATACGGTGATTTCCGGCTGGTAGCTTTCGAAGACTCTATCGATAGTGAGCTGCACTTGGCACTGGTGCTGGGGGAGGTTGATCCGGAGAAGCCGATATTGGTACGGGTACATATGCAGAATACGCTGTGTGATCTTTTCTCTATCGACAGCAAAAACTGTAGTTGGCCGGTAAGCAATGCTATGGCACAGATCTCCAAAGGGGGTGAAGGTGTTATTGTGCTGCTACGTAATCACGACAGCAGCCGGGAGATTATCCAGCGGATGCAGGAGTTTAAATCTCATACCCAGGGTGATGAATCGAATCAGCGTGATCCACGCAGCCACCTCCGAACTTTCGGTATTGGGGCGCAGATTCTTTCTGATCTGGGTGTTCAGAAAATGCGGGTTCTGAGTACTCCCATGAGTCTGCACGGCATCTCCGGATTTGGCCTGGAGGTGGTGGAGTATGTGGATTGCAAGTAATCCGGCTGTTCACCTCTTTGCACTTTGTAATAGAATGGGTTGAAACCCGCTGAAACTAAGGTCTTGCAATAATGGCAATTAAAACCATCGAAGGTGCGCTGACAGTTCAAAACGCCCGTTTCTGCTTAGTCGTGGCACGCTTTAACAGCTTTGTCGTCGAGAGCCTGCTGGAGGGTGCTATTGATGCCCTGAAACGACATGGCGCCAAGGATGCTGACATCACCATTGTGCGCGTGCCGGGTGCTTTTGAGATGCCACTGGTACTGGAGAAAATCGCTGCCAAGGATGAGTATGATGCGATTGTTGCTCTGGGCGCGGTGATCCAGGGTGGCACCCCCCATTTCGATTTTGTTGCCGGTGAGTGTGTGAAAGGGATGGCCCAGGTTACACTGAAACATACCATTCCCATCGCCTTTGGTGTGCTGACCGTGGATACCATCGAACAGGCGATTGAACGTGCCGGAACCAAAGCGGGTAACAAGGGAGCGGAAGCGGCAATGTCCGCCGTAGAGATGGTCAACATACTCCGTCAGCTCGACTGATGAGTAAAAAACGCAGCCAAGCCAGGCACCACGCAGTTCAGGCGGTCTATCAGTGGCAGATGACCGGGCAGAATATCAGAGATATCCATGATCAGTTTCTGTCGGAACAGGATACAGGCAGGTTTGAGCTGGATTATTTTGATCTGCTGTTACACGGCATTCCAGCCAGCCTCAGTAAGCTGGATGAGAAGCTCACCCCTTGCCTCGATCGCTCCATCGAGAGCGTTGATCCGGTAGAGCGCGCTATTCTTCGCCTGGGGGCCTACGAGTTGATTAATCGGCTTGAGGTTCCCTACAAGGTGGTGATCAATGAGGCGGTGGAATTGGCAAAGGTCTTCGGGGCCGAGCAGGGACACAAGTACGTCAATGGTGCGCTAGATAAACTGGCCCACCAAGTCCGCAAGACAGAGGTCGAGGCCAAGCGTAAGAAATAACCATCTGACTTACCTGCGTAGTCTTTGCCGTCTTTATCCGGCTGTGGGCTAGTACTCCAGCAAGCTGACTCTGAACCGAGTGGCAATTACTAAAACTCAAAACCATCGTCATCCCGGAACCTGCGCCGGTATGACGGATGGAGTACCTGAATAGGAATTTCAGCTCAAGGGAACCTCTAAAAACCTGACAAAGGCCAATAAGTCTCTAGCAAACCGGGAGGACTCGG